>NZ_AP021861.1:1226666-1533333 GCF_009177095.1 Lacipirellula parvula | reverse complement strand
CCATCGGGAGAGTGCCATGACTCGTCTATCGTTTTGCCGCACGCTCGTCGCCCTTGCCGCCAGCCTCTTTGTTATCGTTGTTGGCAGCAATTTCGCCCATCTGCAGGCACAAGGGCTGCTGGTCGACGCCCGACCCGAGCACCAGTTCCGGCTGCCGCGGCCGATCATCACGCCGCAGCTCACCCCAGTGGCCAGCAGCTACCAAATCGAATCGCTGGAAGTCGACGCGAAGCTCAGCGGCTCGACCGCTCGCGTGCAGGTATCGCAAACGTTCAAGAATACCGGCAGCGGCCAGATCGAAGCGCAGTTCCTCTTCCCCCTCCCCTACGACGGCGCCATCGATCAACTGACGCTCCTCGTTGACGGCAAGGAGTACCCCGCGAAGCTCCTGCCCAAGGACGACGCCCGCCGGCGCTACGAAGAGATCGTCCGCTCGAACCGCGATCCCGCGCTGCTGGAGTGGGTCGGCACGGGGATGTTCCAAACGAGCGTCTTCCCGATTCCCGCAGGCCAGTCGCGAACCGTAACGCTCCGCTACTCACAGCTCTGCCGCCAATCGTCGGGCCTGGTCGATTTTCTCTTCCCGCTCAGCACCGCGAAGTACACCGACGGGCTGCTGAAGAAGCTCGCCATCTCGGTCGCCGTCGAGAGCCCCGCCGACATCAAGAACGTTTACTCCCCCTCGCACGAAGTAAAAATCGAACGCCCCGACGATCGCCACGCCATCGTGAAGCTCACCGCAACCGACACGGCGCCGACCGACGACTTCCGCCTCTTCTACGATACGGGCGACGAAACCGTGGCGGCCAGCATCGTGAGCTACCGCCCCGACAAGAACGACGACGGCTACTTCCTGATGCTCGCGACGCCCGAGATCAAAAGCGAGGCTGCGAAGACAGACGGCAAAGAGTCCGCGAAGTCTGCCGGCAAGACGGTCGTCTTCGTCGTCGATCGTTCCGGCAGTATGAGCGGCGAGAAAATGGACCAAGCGAAAGAGGCTCTCAAGTTCGTCCTCAACAATCTCAAGCAGGGCGACACGTTTAACATCGTTGCCTACGACAGCGAGGTCGAAGCCTTCCGCCCCGAGCTGCAGAAGTTTGACGATGAATCGCGGGCCGCGGCCACCGGCTTCGTGAATGGCCTGTTCGCCGGCGGCAGCACGAACATCGACGGCGCCCTCGCTCGCGGCCTCGGCATGCTCGAAGACGCCGAGCGTCCCAGCTACATCATCTTCCTCACCGACGGCCTGCCGACCGTGGGCGAGATGAACGAAGCCGCCATCGCTAAGCATGCCGCCGAGGCAAACAAGATCCGCGCCCGGCTCTTCGCCTTCGGCGTCGGGTTCGACGTCAACAGCCGCCTGATCGATCGGCTGGCCCGTGACAACCATGGCCGCAGCGAGTATGTGCGGCCAAACGAGAACATCGAGACCGCGGTAAGCAATCTCTACCGCCGCATCGGCGCGCCGGTGATGACCGACGTGGAACTCACCATCGACGTCGAGAACGCCAAGGAAGCCGATGGCGCCGTGGCGAGCCGCCTCTACCCCAAAGGTAAGTTCGACCTCTTTGCCGGCGACCAGGCCGTAATCGTCGGCCGTTACAAATCGGCTGGCGATGCGAAGGCAACGCTGGCCGGCAAGATTGGCGGCGAAACGAAGAAGTTCTACTTCCCGGCCGAACTCGTCGCCGCGAGCGATGACGACGCGAACGCCTTCGTCGCCAAGCTCTGGGCCACCCGCCGCGTCGGTGAAATCATCGACGAGATCGACCTCAAAGGCCGCAACGAAGAACTCGTAAAGGAGCTCGTCGACCTCGCCGTGAAGCATGGCATCCTCACGCCGTACACCTCGTTCATGGCCGACGAAAATAGCCAAAGCCGCGAGGTTGGCATGCGAGCTCAAGCCGCCGCGATCAACGTCGAGCAGCTTCACGAGTCGTCAGGCGAATACGGCTTCCGCATGCGATCGAACAAGGGCGATCTGCAATATGCCGAACGGATGGCCCCCGCCGCGCCGGCCGCCTCCGCGGAACCGACGCCGGCACTTGCGACGGCGTCAGGAGGCGGAATGGGCGGCGGCCAGTATGCCGCCGACGCCTTCCACAACACGCTGCAAACCAGCGGCCGCGGCGCGCGGTTCTACGACGCCGAGCATGACCAACAGGTCGTGTCGAACAGCGTCATCAGCGTCGGCCGCAAAACCTTCCTCCGCCACGGCGACCGCTGGGTCGATTCGACGCTCGACGAGAAGGCGGAGAAGCGGGCGAAGAAACTCGAACGCTTCAGCGACGAATACTTCGAGCTCGTCGCGAAACACGGCAAACACGTCGCCGCATACCTGGCGATCGAAGAGCCGGTAATGATCGAACTCGACGGCCAAATTTACGAGTGGTAGTCCCCCCTAGCCCCTGGCTCCGCCAGGGGGTCGGCCGCCACCCCGCGAAACTCGCCCGCATCAGTGAGGTATAACTGAGCAGGGGCCTCAAGCGCCCCTGCTCACCACCTCGCCGAGGCCTGCCGTGGCTCGTTTTAACGTCGCGTCGCTTACCCCGCTTGCAATGCTCAGCATCGTCCTGCTCCTACTCGCTCCAACGCACGCGAGCGCAGCCGAGCCGACGGTTCACCGCGACTTGCCCTACGCCAAGCATGCGGACGCAGCGAAAAACTCGACGTCGCTCGACCTCTACGTCCCCCCCGACGCCAAGTCGGCGCCCATCGTCGTCTGGATTCACGGCGGCGGCTGGCGCCACGGCGACAAACGGATGGTCGCCCTCAAACCGGCGTACTTCTGCGACCAAGGGATGATCCTGGCGAGCATCAACTATCGACTCCAGCCTGCGACCGATTACCGCGGCCAAGCCGCCGACGTCGCCGCCGCCATTCGCTGGCTCGTCGATCATGCCGCCGAGTACGGAGGCGACCCGCAGCGGATCATCTTACTCGGCCACAGCGCCGGCGCTCACCTGGCCGCCCTCGTCGCCACCGACCATAGTTACCTCGAAGCCGCGAAGATCGATCCGAAGGTGCTTCGCGGTGTGATTCTTCTCGACGGCGCCGGCTACAACGTCCCGCGGCAGATCAAAGAAGCGATGCTCCCAGCGCTAAAGAAACTGTACCGCGACGCCTTCGGCGACGATCCCGAAGTTTGGCAAGCAGCTTCGCCGCTCCATCACGTCGAAGAAGGCGGCACATACCCGCCGGTACTCATTCTCTACGTCGCCAGCCGCCGCGACTCAAGCAGCCAGTCGGTGGCCCTGAGCGATCGTCTCCGCGCCGTTGGCGGAGAGTCCGAGGCCATCGGCTACGCAGACAAGACACACGCCACGATCAACCGCGAATTCGGCGCGGCAGAAGACGAGCCAACGGTCGCAGCCCAGAAGTTCCTAAACCGCGTGCTGACAATCAGCCCCGCTCCCTAGGAAGCATTCCGGCGGATTAGCATCGCGATCTCATCTAGCGACCGATCGTAAACGTCCAGGATCAGTAGTTTCGCGCCCGGCACGTTGACTCCTATCGAACTCCCCCCCGCAACAAACTCGACGCTGCGAACTTCCTCCCACCGCATCGCACCTTTGAGATCGCCTTGCTTCATCGCCATCCCGGCGGGGGCGATCACCATGCAAGCGTCCGGAGCAAGTTTCTTGAGTTTTGAATTCGTCGACCTCGCGGCGAAAATGATGAGTGAGAAGAGCAACCCAAAGAGCGCCATCATCCCGCCGAAAGCCTCCCACCCTTCGCGTTCATCTTCGAGCAACACGCCTTCGCCGAGGCTATTCGAAAGCAGCAACCAAGCCGTGCCGGCGACGACCATCGAAATGGCGCCTGAGTAGAGCCACCGCCAGCGCGAAGTACGATGGAATTTGCGGCGGCCGTGAATAAGCGTCACCTTCGCAGCCCCGAACTTTTCGAAGTTTTCAGCGTGAAACGTGGCGAGGAGTGGATGGCACTCTCTCACATCCGCAGACGGCATCTTCTCCAGCAGCAAATTGTACAACTGCGCTGGCGGAACGCTCAGCCGCGGAGCAATCTGGAACATTCCGCCAGCGTGGTGCACGACAATCGGCGCGGCGAGCTTCGGACTAATTTCAGGACGCCAAGCGACGCCGTTCACCGTCAGTTCATGAATCGAATCGAAGGGAATTACCTCCGTCCGTTCCAGCGACGCGAGTCCCCGCGCGTCGACGACAAAGAGCTGCCGCCGGGGCCGATGCAACCACTCGACGACGGCGAACGTCGCGGGAAAAATCGCGCCGATTCCGATGTTCACGTTGCCCGTCGCCGCAGCCGCCGCGAGCATGATGACGGCCACGACCCCGAAAATCCAAGTCGAAGTCGCCGGAAACGGACGCGCGTCGATCGTTTGCCCTAGAAGTTCCATTCGTACAACATCACCGCCAAATTGTGCAGGAAGTGGAGAACCATCGGCAACCAAACGGCCCCGCTCTTGAGACGCATGTAGCCGACGAACGCGCCGAACAGAATCAGGTACGGAATACTCAGCATCGCCGCAACATGCATCAGGCCGAACATGAGCGCGGAAATCCAAACGATGCCGTGCGTTCCGGCCACAGGGCGCAATACACGGAACACTAGCCCGCGGCAGTAGAGTTCTTCGACGATCGCCGGCTGCACGCAGATCGCGAAGAATGCCAGCCAGCTTGGCGATTGCGTCAACTCATCCTCGATCGAGATGATGCCGATCACGTCGCGCAGCAGAGCGTGATAGCCGAGATTAAGCACGAGCATGCCAACGAGCATCGGCAGCGAAGCAGGCCAGATCCAAAAGCTAAGCGCCTCCGGCGCTGCTGGAGGCTGGTCGCTTCTTCGCAGCGTGAAATACGTCCCGAGAACGAGGAGCGTATCGACGAGCTCGATGCACGCCACCTGGAGCCACGCCTCCCACTGCATGTCGGCAGTGAGATGATCAACGTCGCCGAACCGTTGTTCAAACAAGACGGCGTGGAGGATGCCAATCGCCAGCATCATCCCGTAGGAAATGAACAGCGTTTTTAGCTGCCAGAATTCGTCACGCGACGGCTCCACTCGCGCGAACGGCCGACGACGCGCCGCTTGGGGGCGAGCAAAACAATGCGGGCACTCCGGAGAATCGACCGCCGCCGGCAACGCACAGCGCCAGCACTCGACGTAGACGACGACCGGTTCGCTCACCGCGTCTGCATCGCCGTCGATCTTGTCCATCTGGCCAACTCACGTCGCCATCGCCGCGCCAATAGCCGCGCGAAATACAAATCAAGCGTGCGTCTAACCTGACGCTGGCAACGCATCGAGGCCAGAAGCAGGCTGCTCCTTCTCTGACTCGATGGCGGCCTTCATCGCTTTGAACAAGCCCGCGACGATGATCACCTTGATAATGATTCCCTTGGCGATCGACGCCGGGTCGAGCATGACGCCTACTGCAAAGCACCCGATGTAGAGCACCAGGCCAGCGACTGTGGCGGGAACCGGGTACTTGTAAACCGCGATTCCCAAGCCGATGAACACAACCCCAGTAAGGCTCCACAAGACGGCCGACACCCAAACGGACCTAATGGCGCTGCTGCGGAACTCCTCCAGCACCACCGGATCTACCTGCATGCCTTGAGCGGAGGCATTCCGGAGTTCCTTTTCGATCTCGCTGTCGACCAGGTTCTTGGCAAAAATGCCCAGGCCGATGTTCACGACAATGGTCAGAATGCCCACCGCAATTAAGATCGAGCGGGCTGACTTCAAATGGCTTCCGCGCGCCGCCTGCGCTAGGCTTCCCAATTCGCCGCCGCCTTTCAAATCGCTCATCGTCGAATCAGCCTTTCAATCAATAAAATAGGTCGATCGGATCGGAAACCGCGGATCCGGCCCCAATCTTGCCTACCAGTCATCGAAAGTGCAAGACAAGTGTCGTCTTTCTGAAAAAAAGACGAACCAGTCGCCCTCAGCGGAGCGAGCTCGGCACGCAAGGTAACCGCCGCCGAAGCGACGCCTACTTCGCTATCGCCTTCAGGAAGTCCTGAAACAGATAATGGCTATCGTGCGGCCCGGCCGAGGCTTCAGGGTGATACTGCACGCTAAACAGCGGCAGTTCACGGTGGCGAACTCCCTCAATCGTGTTGTCGTTGAGGCTTCGATGCGTCACCTCCAGCGCCGCCGGCAGCGACGCTTCCTCAACGGCGAACCCATGGTTCTGGCTGGTGATTTCCACCAACCCGTCGCTCAGCCGCTGCACCGGGTGATTCGCCCCGCGGTGGCCGAACTTCAGCTTAAAGGTCTTTGCTCCGCAGGCGAGCGACAGCAGCTGATGGCCCAAGCAGATGCCGAAGACCGGCTTCTGCTTCATGACGCCCTGGATGGTTTTGATCGCGTATTCCAGCGGCTCTGGATCGCCGGGGCCGTTCGAAAGAAACACGCCGTCCGGATTCTGCGCGAGCACGTCTTCCGCGGTCGCGGTGCCCGGCAGCACAGTCACTTGGCAGCCCTGGTCGTATAGATGCCGCGGAATGTTCCACTTCATCCCGTAGTCGAGCGCCACGACATGCGGGCCGCTCGTGCCGGTCGACTTGCGAATCCCCTCGGCATTGAGGTGCGTCCAATCGCTGCACGATTCCTGCCACTCGCACGCCATCTCAGGCATAACTTCCCGCACCAAGTCGCGGCCAACAAGCCCGGGGCTCGCCTTCGCCTTGGCGACGAGGCTCGCATCGTCGAGGTCGACCGTCGATAGCACGCCACGGAGCGCTCCCTGCGAACGAATCCGCCGCACGAGCGCTCGCGTGTCGATCGACTCGATCGCAACGACGCCCCACTCCTTCAAGTAGTCGCTGAGCGAACCTTCCGAACGGAAGTTGCTGTCGGTGCGCGAATGCTCCCGCACGATGAACCCGGCAAGGTGCGGCCGCTCGCTTTCAAGGTCGCCGTCGTTGACGCCGTAGTTGCCGATTTGCGGATAGGTCATCGTCACGATCTGGCCGCGATAGCTCGGATCGGTGAGGATTTCCTGATAGCCGGTCATCGACGTGTTGAAGCAGACTTCGCCGTCGACCTCGCCATCGGCGCCAATCGAGACGCCGGTAAAGACGGCGCCATCTTCGAGAGCAAGCTTTGCAGGTTTTGACATCGCTTCAGAGGTGACTGGTGATCGGATAGTAGCCGCGGGTCAACGACCCGCCGGAGCCGCGAGAAATACAAACCACGAAGTCACGGAGATCACTAAGACGCACAAAGAAATGCCAGCAGCGAAAGGAACTGCATGCTCGCCAATTCCTTTCGTTCTTCTTAGTGCGTCTTCGTGCCCGTCGTGTCTTCGTGGTCAATCTTCCAAGCGGCTGCAACGCCAGCGCCAGCATGCGGGCGCCAGTCGTACCGATTGTGCGGACCGCGCCCGCCAGCAAGAAGTTCGCTTGGGGCCGATCGACGCACGACGCGGGTAACGTCATGAACAACCGCCGCCAGCCGCGTCGATAGTCTCGCGTAGGCTGTGGGTCTCCGGGCTTTCAAACGACAACGTACAAGAAATCCCGGTCAGCCTAATATAGAGGGTCCCTGCTTCGGCGAGCAGGGGCCCTCATTTTTTTGGGCTTTTCCTGCGGAAAAGTCAGGGTGCGAGCACCTTTCCCCTCACCGGCCAATCGCCCAGTCGTTACGAATGCAGAGCCAGCCCGCCGCCGTGGCGAGAGCGGAGATCGCCGCGATCGCGATCATGCTCCCAGCTGTTTCCAGCGAGAAGGGTCCGACCACGCAGAACGCAACGCCCGCCGCGGTGAAGATCGTCAGCAGCGCTGAGATCATCGGCCGCCGCGTTGCTGCCATGAACGCCGCAGCCGCGCTGAAGAAACCGAACTGAGACAACAGTCCTAACGCAATTATAGGCGGCCAGTCGGTCGGTCCGAGCTGCTGGAACGGCGGCCGATTTCCAAGCCACGCCACTAGGCCGTAAATCAGCAACGAAGGGATGGAGAGCGTGGCTAGCGTGATGAGCGCACTGACGACAAACTTCACCGCGAACCACTGCCCCGTCGAAATGGGCCGCGAGCGCCAGAACGTATTGAGTTCTGGCCGCAGGTCATCGAGCCACAACCCAATGCCGCTGACGATCGAAACGAGTCCGCCGATCATCAACCACACGGGAATCGACATCGAGAGTAAACCGTCATTCAAGATTCCGTGCTGATACTCCCGACTCACAAAATCGATGATCAGCGAGACGCAGAAAATCCCTCCCGCCCCCAACAGCGCGAGCGGCAGCGACTCGCAACACTGCTTCCAGACGATCGCAATCCACGGCTTTCGCATCGGCGGCGCCAACCAAGCAGGAACAATGCTCTTGGCCGCAGATTCAACCTGCTGCCGACGCGACGCAGCCACGCGGCCAAAACGCCAGACATAAACAGCTGCCGCCGTCATCGAAGAGACGCCCGCCAGTAGGACCAGATGCCAGATCGGCCGCGGTGGATAACCGGCAGCGGCGCGGCTTGGTCGATCCATTAGCTCGACGAAAAGCGCCAGCGGCCCGCCAGGCGCCGCAGCGGCAACGCTCTGCAGAACGCGCTCGTCGGCGGGCGACCAGCGGTCGGCGAGAGTTCCGAAGGCGCCCCAAAAGAGTGCGATGGCGAGAAACCCGACTGCCCCCGCGCGCACCTCGTCGGCGAGATTCACCGCGATGGCCGCGACCCAAATCGCGAAACTGTACGTGGCCCAAGCGAGGACCACGAAGATGGCTGTGGGAATTGTAAAATCGGCCGGGATATAGCCGACCGACTCCCAAATCCGAATCACGCCAAACAAAACGACGCCCGGCGCTGCGACAGTGAGCGCCGCGACGAGTAACTTAGCGATCGCCGTGCGCCGCGTTGACTGCGGGAGCGACTGCAGGAAGCCGACCGTGCGTTGAGATTGCTCGCTCGCCGCCAGCGAGGCGCCGACGAACAGCCCCAACGCAAGCAGGCAGAAGAACCCAATCGCGACGAGCGATCTGACGAGGTCCTCCTTCCCGTTGAATAGCACCGGCAAGAGCCCGATGGCGATGGTGAACGATACGATCGCCAACAGCTTGAACCGCTGCTCACGCCACTCTTTCCACAATAAGCTTCGCCATACGCCGTTCATGCGTCAGCCCTCGATTATTTCTCCACCACCCCACTAACCGGACCGCCACGCGGTCCGGGCGAACCCGCCACAACACATCGCTCTCTCACGCAGTTTTCATAAGCGCCACGCTATCCGCCGCTTCAGCCCGCAGGGCGTGGGCCTCCGGCTGGTACCTTGCCGCTTAGCGGTGCGTCACCACCTCATCGAGCGGCATTAGCACTCGCGCCTCGTCATCCACCTTCCCCGCCACGTACGCCGCGAAGATCTCATCCAAATTGAGATCATTCACACGATACCCAATCCCTTCGCGATCGAGCAGCGCTCGCACCGCCGAAGCGTTCTGCACCGTCACGGCCACGTCCTCGCCCGCGCACCGCAACTCCAGCACCGACATGTCTTCCCGAATTCGACCGTACGCCGTGCGATCGACGACGAACTGCTTCACGTCCCGCCGCAGCGTCTCGGTGTCGGCCTGCCGCACGAGCCGGCCGCCATCGAGAATCGCCACCTCGTCGGCCACCGGCTCGACTTCGTACAGCAGGTGCGAACTGTAAAACACGGTCCGCCCCTCGCCTTGAAGATGGCTGATGAGATCCTGGTTGAACTGCCGCCGCATCACTGGATCGAGGCCGAGCGCTGGATCGTCGAGAATCACGAGTTCCGGCCGATGAGCCAGCGCGAGCAGCAGCCCGAGCCGCACATTCTGCCCCTTCGACAGATGCTTGATTTTGGTCCGCAGCGGGAGTTCGAACTCGCGGACATATTTGAGCGCGAGGTCGTGGTCCCACGTCGCGTAGAAGGGCGCCACGAAGCGAATGATTTCTTCGACGCGCATCCAGCCGTACATCTGCTGGTCTTCGGCGAGGTAGCCGACGCGGGCCCGCACCTCCAGCGGCTCGTTCGCCGGATCGAGCCCGAGGACGCGGACTTCGCCCTGGTCGCATTTCATCAGGCCGAGCAACATCCGAATGGAAGTCGTCTTCCCCGCGCCGTTGCGTCCGAGAAACGCGAACGTCTTGCCGCGTTCGACGCGCAGCGACAGGTTGCTCAGCACCTGCGTGCGGCGAAACGACTTGCAGACGCCCTGCAATTCGATCGCATACTTTTCGTTGCCACGGCTTTCAGTTGCACTGCCACTCATGACAGGTTCTCCGCCAAATCGTTGGCCGCTTGTTCGTCGAGTTCGCCCAGCGCGATCGACAAGAGTTCGTGAATCTGCTCGCTGCTCAGACCGAGCGACCGCGCCTGCCGCGCGATCTGTCGCAGCTCGTCGAGCAGCCGCGTCCGCTGCCCCGGCGAGGCCTGCGCCCGCGCCCCGTCGGCAACGAACGTCCCCTGCCCTTGCCGCATCTCCAGCAGGCCGTCCCCACTGAGCCGCTCGTAGACGCGGAGGATCGTGTTTTGATTGACGCCTAAGTCGCGGGCGAGCTCGCGCACCGAAGGCAACCGCTCCCCCGGCTTCAACTTGCCGGCGGCGCAGAGCGAGGCGATCTGATGGGCAATTTGCCGCGAGATCGGGGCTGCGGAGCCTTTTTCGATGCGGAGGAACATCGTGGGACGCTCGCCGAGCGGGGCGACTTAAGACTAGAAATGCCGAGGTGACTACAGTTGTATAACACCGTTCTTTTGGGGCGTCAAGCTTTTTTGCAGGCAAAGATTGGGACGCGGATTTTCGCAGATCTCGCGAATCCACGCGGACCGCCAGAAGGCGAGAGAATGTGACGAGGAGATGCAGGCGACAACTAGCCGCTAAGCCGGTCGCTTGTCGCCCGATGCGACGACGACATGAATGCCGCCTCGCTGCCGAATCGCTTCAGGCCCACGCGCTTGATCGCGTCATTCTCGGCAACGTCGATCGGCGTATAGCTCGGATGCCGGCCTTCCTTGTACGGCGAGTTGCTCCGCGCGTTGTAGCAACAGATGAGGGCCCACCGATCGTGCGGCGAGCGGTTCTGATCACTCCGATGGAGCGTATTCGGATGGAAGAACAGCGCGGCGCCCGGCGACATCTCGACGTACACGAGCTCCATCCGCTCGCACGCCGCGGCAACTCGTTCCGGATCCGCGCCCGTTTGATCGCCGATTTTCACGTGGGTCAACCGGCCCATCTGGTGCGAACCCTTGAGCACCTGCATACAGCCGTTCGCCCGCGTCGCCGGATCGACCGCAATGAAGACGCTGCACAAGTTCGGCGTCAGCACGCCGTTCTCGTACCAGTAGCCGTAATCCTGATGCCACTCCCAGGCCCCGCCGGTGACGGCCTGCTTCATGATCATCTTCGAGTGGTAGTGGTACGGCTCGTCCCTGAGCAACTGCCCAACCGAATCGACCACGCGCCGACTGCGGGCAAACATCCCGTAGATGTCGTCGCCCGGATGATTCCACAGCGACAACCGCACGCTGCCGCCGGCCCCGTCGGCGCGGCCAAAGGCGTTGTCGTCGAGGGCCTTGTCTTCCTTCGCCGCTCGCTGCAGCAGGTCGACTTCCGCGGCATCAAAGAGCGCCGGCGCGACCAAGTAGCCGTCGCGGCGGTAAGCGTCGAGCTGTTGATCAGTGAGCATGTTCGCGTGGCATTAAGGCGCGTCACCTGAACGCGTCGGCGCATCTACGAGATACTTCTGAGCCCTACGACCTAAATGTAATGTGATTCCGTGATCGATAAGGACCTGCTCAATTACAGACGAAACATCCATCAAGGTGTGAAATGGGCGAGGATTATTTGGCGTGATGCCATGAGAACCGTTAGCCTCCATTCGCACGACGCCGGCACACCAAGCGTGTTTGGGGAGAATATGCCCCGGTTCTTCAGCGATGTCATTGGTCCAAAAGCGAAGTTTCACTTCGATCATCTTCTGACCATGAACCGCTTCCTTCGACTCGATTTCCTTCGTTTCGTCAGCCTGGCTCATTAGAATAGCTTCCAAGTAGTGACTAGCTTTGATGGCCTAATTGCCCGTGGGCATCACTTACTCAAAACCCCGTCGTGGTTCAATTCGCCCGCTTAAGTCGCCGCAGGCTGAGCCGCCGGCGGCTTCGTCGAGAAGTTCGCTTCGGCGTCGCGGAGGCAGTTCTTGATCTGCCGCACCGCCTGCTTCAGCCGCTCTTCGTTCTCGACAAGCGACATCCGCAAATACCCTTCGCCCGCCGGGCCGAAACCGCTGCCGGGGCTGACGGCGACGTTCCCCTTTTCGAGCAACATCATGCCGAAGTCCATCGTGCTCATCCGCTGCCGCCAGAGGTCGGGGATCGGCGCCCAGACGAACATCCCCGCCTTCGGCGGCGTGATGTTCCAGCCCAGCCGCGACAGCCCGTCGCACAACGCATTGCGGCGACCTTGGTAAATCTTCGACTGCTCTTCAACCGCCGTGTCGGTGTTCCGCAGCGCGACGATCGCGGCGATCTGAATCGCCTGGAACATGCCGTAGTCGTAGTACCCTTTGATCGTCCCCAGCGCGCGAATCATCTCGGCGTTGCCGCAGCAATAGCCGACGCGCCAGCCGGCCATGTTGTAGCCTTTGCTCATCGTCGTAAACTCGACGCCGACGTCGATGGCGCCCTTCGACGCGAGGAAGCTCGGCGGCTGGTATCCGTCGTAAGCCACGTCGGCGTAGGCGAAATCACTCAGCACCATGAACCCATACTTGCGGGCGAGTTTCACCACCTCGTCGAAGAACCACTGCTCCACCACCACGCTCGACGGGTTGTGGGGGTAGTTCAGCACGAGCAGCTTCGGCTTCGGGTAAAGATGCTCGCAGGTGTACGCAATGTTGGCGAGGAACTTTTCGCTGTTGGCGACCTCCAGCGAAATGACGTTCGCCGACGCCAGCGCTACCGAGTAGACGTGAATCGGAAAATACGGCGCCGGCACGATCGCCGTGTCGCCCGGCCCCATGAGGGCCAAGCACATGTGGCTGAACCCTTCCTTCGAACCGAGGCACACAATCACCTCGCTCTCGGGATCGAGCCGCGCGCCATACTTGCGGTGGTACTTGCTCGCCACCTCACGGCGAAGGTTCACGATCCCGATGTTCTTCGAGTAGCCGTGGTTCCCCTCGTCTTGCGCGGCCTCGGAGAGCTTGTCGATCACCGACTGATGCGGCGGATCGCTCGGGTTGCCCATCCCCAGGTCGATGACGTCGTCCCCTGCCCGCCGCTTGGTATGGAGCATCCCGTTGATGCGGCCAAATAGATACGGCGGCAGCCGCGTCACCCGCTCGGCAATTTGAACCTTGAACGGAGGGTAAGTTTCGTCAGCGGAGTTCGACATGGACGGCAACTAGAAGTGACACAAGGAATAGGTAGCCGCGGGTCAACGACCCGCCGGAGCAACCGGCAACAAACGCGACGAATGTCTCGTAGCCGGTCTCAGCAGACACAAGTATACCGGCTTCAGGTTCGCGAGCCTACGCGAAGCGCCTAGTCGGCGGGACGGCGGAACCTAGACGCCGGCGATGTTGAACAGCTCATTAAAGAACTTCTCAAGGCCCTCGTCATCTAACTCGATGTATTCGCCGCGATCAAGCTGATCGCAACCTTTTAGGACATGCTCGCGAAGTTCTACCCGGCGTTTCAGCAATGCAATCGCAGCCTCCAATGCAGCATCTGGCGACTGGAAACGTCCGGCGGCAACTTGCGATTGCAAGAATGCCGCGTTCTCGGGCGAGATTTCCAACTGCATCGCCCCCACTCCTTAAACAAGAAAACGAGCGGCGCCAGCGAAGGCGCCGCTCGTTTCAGCATATCTAGCTCGATTCGACCCGGCAAATCGCTCAACGAGTCGCCGTCGGCAGTACCGCCGTATCCTCGCGAACCGCCCCCGGCTTCGGCGCCGGATCTTGCGTCGTTCCCGCCAAGTAGTTGTCGACGCGAGCCCGCGAGTTGATTTCCTCGAACTTCTGGCCCATCGTCATCCGCAACTTCTTCTCGAAAATGTCGCGGCGGAGAATTTCGCGGACGTCCTTCAGCTCGATGTCCATCCGTTCCGTGCGACCTTCGCAGCGGAGAATGATGAACTTGTCGCCCAACTGGATGATCTGCGACAGCTCGCCGTTCTGCAGCTTGAAGGCCTCGTTCTCCAGCGTGTCCTGACCGCCGTAACGGCCCAGCGGCGGCACTTCGCCCCGCAACGCCTTGCTCGTCGGCTCAACCGAGTATTCGGCCGCCAGGTCGCCGAAGTATTCCAGCGAAGGATTCTGGCGAGCCTTGTTCCACACGTCTTGCGCCTGGCGTTGATTGCTCAGCACAATCGCCCGGCAACGGACCCGCTCGCCGTAGTTCGCATCGAAACCCTTGGCGATATCTTCTTCAGTCACCTGCACGCCCTTCGCGGACAGCTTCTTGAGCGCCGCCGACGGCCACACCGAATCACGCAGATAACGCTCTTTCGAGACGCCCTGCTCGGCGGTGACCGTTTCAATCCACTTCGGCAGGTCGGCGTCTCCCTTCGCGTCGACGACGCCCGCCAATTCAGCAGCGTGCACCATCTCGGCGTCGATGTCGGCTTGCGTCACCGTGACGCCAGTCGCCTTGAGCTCTTGCTCCAGCAGCGTCCGCGAGATCTCGCCCTCAAGCACTTCCTCGCCGTGACGCAGCAAGCACTCGGCGCCCAACTCTTGCATCGTGATGCGATCGCCGTTCACCGTCGCGACGACGCCCGGCATCGTCTTGCTCAACTCGGGATTGTTGTAAACGTTTTGCACGACGGCCGTTTGCTGCACCTTCTCGAAGATGCCGGTCGCGGCGTCACGCAGCTTCTCTTCCTTGATCCGCTCGACGAGCCGATCCTGCACTTGGGCCATCGGCATCGGTTGGGCCGCAATGTGCTCGTCGCACTTCAGAATGATGAACTGCTGAGCGGCCGGGATGATCGCCGAAACTTGGCCTGGCTGCAGGCGAAACGCCTCGGCCTCGATCTTGGGGTCGCCCACATGGCGGCGGATCGGCTGAATCATGCCGCCGATGCTCGCGCTGTTGACGTCTTCCGATTGCTCGATCGCCACCTTGGCGAACGAGTCAGGATGGGCCGAAACTTGAGCATGAATCTGCTTCGCCTTCTCGGCATTGCCCACGGCAATCAGCCGAGCACGGACCATCGGACCGAACTCTTGCTCGTAGGCCTTCTGCAGTTCTTCCTGGCTCACTTGCAGCTGCTTGTCAGCCAACTTCCGCAGCGCCAGGGTCGGCCACACGATGTCGCGGGCATATTCCGCCGCCGTGACGCCCCGCTCCTTCTGCAGCATCTCGAGCCATTGCTCGCGGCCGAGTTGGAAACGCTTGGCCATTCGGTCGATCTCGGCGTCGATTTCCGCCTGCGTGACCGTGATGTTGTGATTCGTGCAGTGGTTCGTGATGAGCCGCTTGTTGACGATGCTCTCGAGCACGTCTTCGCCGTAACGCTGGACGCAGGCGTCGGTCAGATCCTTCCGGCTGATGTCTTTGCCGTTGATCAGCGCCATGACGTCATGCGTCGGACGACCGGGACGGGGCAGCGGCTGCGATTCTTCCGCCGAGCGCGGCGCCGAAGCGGCCGCGGCTTGCGGAGCCGCTGCTTGGACGGCGACGTCGCCCTGCGACATGCGAATCAGAACGGCGATCGCCAGCACCGTGGCGGCAATGCCAAACCAGACAAAGCGATGTTTCCATTCAGCCGCGCGCATCGCAGCTTCAGCATCCGTGCTAGACATGGCGGTTTCTCCATAAACCGGCGTGATGCACCTGCAGTGAATCAAAAGCGACGAAGCTTCGCACTTGCCGGCCCAATAGCCGGACCGCCACGCGGTCCGGTCGCCCGGGGGACGTGGTCCTCCGGCTAAGGGGGCAGTGCTCGTCGTCGCTCGATTCGCGCGGGGAGTGCGAATCACGCGATAAAAACTGGGTCGCCGCGCAGCCAATCGTTGACCAGCGCAGCCAGAACGTCGGGTGGTTCCGGCGGGAGTATAAACCGCAGCGAACAGAACCGCCAATAGAGGTTCGAGCGGTTGCTAGCAACCGCTCGTCCGACGCTCCGCGTCGTGACGCACTCCTCGCCGCTCCGCGGCATTCCAGCAACCAACACATGCATGAACGAATGACGCAGAGCGTCGAAGAGAGCGTTCCCACGCGGAGCGTGGGAACGAGGACAAGCTCACCGCGGCTTCACCGCCGGCTGCGGCGGTTCGGCGAGCTTCGCTTCGTACTTCTTCACCAACCCCGCCGTCGCCCGCATCCAGCGCGTCCCCGCCGTTCGCCACAGAAAGACGACCGCCAGGTACGCCAGCGCCAAATATAAGCTCACGTCGCCCTCGATGCGTTTGGGCATCAACGTGAGAATCACCACCGGCGCCAAGTACGGCAGTTCGTTAAAGAGATTCCGGCCGCTGCTGAAATCTTCCGTGAGGTAGTAAGTCCTGATCGCCTGCTCATCGTGAGTAAGGTTTTCGAGCATGACTTCGCTTCACCTCAGAAAGAATTTACCGTTCAGCCGGCGCTCACTTCCGTCTCTTTCGCTTTCGCCAAGTCGTTGGCGGCGTTCTCGTACTTCTTGGTCAGCTCTTGGATCTCGTCCTTGAGCCCCTTGCAATCGTCTTCCGAAAGTTCGCCGTCGCTCTCCGCGGTGTCGGCGTGCTTGTTACCGTCGCGGCGGACGTTGCGGATCGCGATCTTCGCTTCTTCGGAAAGCTCTTTGGTGCGGGCGACCATCTTCTTGCGGACGTCGCCCGAGAGCGGCGGAATGTTCAGGCGAATCACCTTGCCGTCGCTATTCGGCGCGAGGCCCAGGTCGCTGTTGATGATCCCGCGTTCGATATCCTTGATGATCGACGGATCAAACGGGCGGATGACGAGTTGCTGCGGCTCGGGAGCGCTCACCGAAGCGATCTGCTTGATCGGCGTCTGCGAACCGTACGCTTCGACGCGGAGCGAATCGACGAGGCCCGGATTGGCACGTCCGGTGCGAATGCCGGTCAAGTCGCTCTTCAACTTGTTGATCGCCTTCTCCATTCGCTCTTCGGCGTCCATCAAGATCTCATCCGAACCCATCGCTCTTTCTCCTGCTGTTCCCTTCGAGTTCTTTGCGCCTTCGCGCCTTTGCGTGAGACTTAGTTCGAATGATCTCACGCAAAAGCGCGAAGGCGCAAAGAGGACGTAGAGAATTTAGCTTATTCGTTACTCGTTGGTTCCTAGTTCTTTCCGCTCGTCACGCGGGTGCCAATTTGCTCGCCGCGGACGGCCTTTTCGATGTTGCCGTCGGTGCGGTAGTTGAACACCAAAATCGGCAGGTTGTGTTCCATACAGTGGGCGATCGCCGTCGGGTCCATCACCCGTAGGTTCTGATTGCGGACTTGCTCGAACGTCAGATCGCGATAGAAAACCGCGTGCGGATTCTTCTCCGGATCGTCGCTATAGACGCCGTCGACGCGGGTCGCCTTCATCAAGATGTCGGCTTCAAGCTCGAGCGCCTTCTGCGCGGCGGCCGTGTCGGTGGTAACGAACGGAGCCCCAGTGCCGCCGGCCAGGATGATCACGCGGCCCTTCTCCAAATGGCGGCGAGCGCGGCGGCGAATGAACGGCTCCGCAACGCCGTCACACTTAAGCGTGCTGAGCAACCGCGTCTCGCAGCCGAGCGACTCGAGCGCGTCCTGCAGCGCGAGGCCGTTGATGACCGTCGCCAGCATGCCCATGTAGTGAGCGGTCGCTTCGTGAACGCTCGAGTTGCCCGCGATGAACTGGGCGCCTCGCAAAATGTTGCCGCCGCCGATGACGATGGCAATCTCGACCCCTTGTTGCTTCGCCCGGTACGTCTGCGCGGAGATGTGCACCACCTCCTCCATGCTGATCCCCCGCTCGCCCGCCGCGGCAAAGCTCTCGCCCGAGAGCTTGAGAATGATCCGCTTGTAGGGGCCGGAAGTGATCTTGGGCGCAGGTTGAGACATAACGGCGGTTTTCATCGGGTCACCTGGGGTGGGGCGAGGACAGCATTCTCTCGCAAAGGCGCGAAGGCGCAAAGAACCGCCAAGAAGAAAATTGCATTTCTTTGCGATCGCTTCGCGTATTAAAGCGCATCGCCGCGACCTAGCCCCGGGCTCCGCCCGGGGGTCGGCAACCATTTCGGTAGACGTTGTCGCTCGTGAGGTTACGTCACCCCCGGGCGGAGCCCGGGGCTAGAAATACGACGCACCCAACCGACGCCGCGCATAAAAATAGCCCCGACCAAGCTTGGTCGGGGCTATCGCTATTTTCAACGCTAGAGGCGGCCGCTTAGCTCGCCGTGCCGGCGCTTTCGCCCAGCGTCCAGCGGTGGAACTTCTTCAGCTTCATGCCGCCCGCCTTCGCCAGGGCGCCGACCGTTTGCGTTTCGTCGCGAACGAACGGCTGTTCTTCCAGGACGTTCTCGGCGTAGAAGTTCCGCATCCGGCCTTCGATCATCTTCTCGATGATCGCTTCCGGCTTGCCTTCCTGGCGAGCACGTTCCTTCTGGATTTCCTGCTCTTGGGCGACCAGCTTCGGGTCAAGCGAATCCTTCGTCGCGGCCTTCGGGTTCATCGCGGCGACATGCAGCGCGACGTCCTTCGCCAGTTCGTCGCTGCCACCCTCGACCTCGACCAGCACGCCGATCTTCGCCATGTGGACGAAGGCGCCAGCCGAGTTATCGACGCGGTGGAGACGCGCGAGGCGGAAGACTTCGCGGATCTTGTTTTCCAGCTCGTCCTTCTGATCCTTCAGGGTCAGCCCCTTCCGGCTTGGCGACGGTTGAGCCCACAGTTCGTCGGCCGTCTTGGCGCCCGGACCGGTCGCCAATTGCAGGGCAAGGTCGTTAGCCAGCTTGACGAAGTCTTCGTTCGTCGAAACCGGAGCCGACTCGCATTGCAGCTCGACCATGGCGCCGACCTTCTTGTCGACGCTGGCGTAAACGCCAATGCGACCTTCTTCGGTAGCGCGATCAGCCCGCGCAGCCATCGTCTTGACGCCGTCTTCGCGAAGCTTGCGCTTCGCGGCTTCAATGTCGCCGCCAGCTTCGGTCAGCGCCTTCTTGCAATCCATCATGGGAAGCGACGTTTCGTCACGCAGCTGCTTCACCAATGCCGCAGTAATCTCGGCCATAACGTTTACTCCTCTATGCTTCTTTTACATCTCACGCAAAGGCGCAAAGACGCAAAGTAAAGACAACTGACCCACGCATTTCTTTGCGCCTTCGCGCCTTTGCGTGAGATCTTATTGCCTGTGCTTTAAGATTTACAGAATCGATCGGAAACAGCCGGAAACTAGTCCTTCGCCGGTTCGACCATCGCCGCACGTTGGGCGTGGGCTTGCTGAACCGATTGCTGAATCTTCCCCTGGGCGATCGCGTCGGCCAGGATCTTCACGATCAGCTCGATCGACCGCATGCTGTCGTCGTTGCCGGGGATCGGCAGGTCGACCAGGTCGGGATCGCAGTCGGTGTCGATCAGGGCCACGGTGGCAATGCCCAGCTTGCGGGCTTCCTTGATCGCGTTCTTCTCTTTGCGAGGATCGACCACGACCATGCACTCCGGCAGACGGGTCATCGTCCGCATGCCGTGCAAGTTGTGGTAAATCTTGCGGTACTCGCGAGTGAGCGTCGACTGCATCTTCTTCGAGTACGAGTTGATCTCTTCGCTGTTGAGAATCTTCTCGAGTTGCTCGAGGCGGCCGAGACGGTCGCGAATCGTGCGGAAGTTCGTCAGCGTGCCGCCCAACCAACGGTCAGCGACGTAAGGCATGCCGCAACGCTCGGCTTCGCGTTGGATCGTTTCGCGGGCCTGACGCTTGGTGCCCACGAACAAAATCAGGCTGCCGTGCGAGGCGACGTCCGACAGGTACTTCTTGGCCCGCAGCAGACCGCGGATCGTTTCGCGGACGTCGATAATGTGGATCAGGTTGCGGCGAGCATAAATGTACGGCCGCATCTTCGGGTTCCAACGGCTCGAACGGTGGCCGAAGTGAACGCCAGACTCTACCAACTCTTTGACGAGGGTCGTCGACACAGTGCAAACTCCTGACAGTGGCACGCCGGCTAAGTCCCGTGAATGCGACCGACAGGGCGATCGCGGGCGTCCGGCGTTAGCAAAGGAACATTCTCGGCCTTCGATAGTCCACTTACCCGAGGCCGCGCGAGCCAAGTGGAGCCCTGCAATTTAACGGTTCCCCCAGGAATCGTCCAGATAGGCTACCACCGGTAGCCGCGGGTCAACGACCCGCCGGAGCGGCACAACCGCACGCCTCCCCCTAGGCCCCAATCTCTTTCAACCCAGCCAAAAACGCCTCATGCAGCGGCCCATTCGTCACCAGCACCCCGCGATTCGTCGCTAAAGTCCGCCCATGCGAGAAATCGAGCGGCTTGCCGTCGAGGTCGCTCACCCGGCCGCCTGCCTCTTCGACGACGATCGAACCGGCCGCCTGATCCCAAATCATTTCGCGGTAATCGGGCCGGCTCGGCGAGAGGAGCCGCAAGATGACGTCGCCGCCGCCCGCGGCGAGGACGGCGTACTTGGCTTGGCTGTCCATCGGCACCGGATCGGCCGTGACGCCGAGCTTCGTCGCCAGGTCGCCAATGCTGTCGGCGTCGGTGTGCGATTTTTCGACCGACCGCAGTAGCCGAGCCTCGGCCGGATCGCTGATTTTCGACGCCGTCAGCCGGGTCCACTTGCCGTTCGGCTCGGCGAGCGATTGCACCCACGTCCCCTGCCCGCGTCCAGCCAATAGCACCGAGCCGGCCCCACCCTTAGCGGCGCGAGCGCCGCCTTCGAGTTCCGGGCACCCCAGCACGCCGAGCACGACCTTGCCGTTTTCCACGAGCGCCAACGCCACCGCATACTGATCCTTCCGGAGGAACCCCTTGGTCCCGTCAACGGGGTCGAGCGTCCAAAAAGTCGCCGGCGCTTCGTTCGAGCCGCGGTCGATCCACTCGCATACTGATTCGGCCGTGGCGGTCGGCTCCACCGATTGGACGAATCGCGTGATCTGCTCAAGCGTCGCCCGCGATTCTTCGGCCTGCAAGGCGCCGGAGCTCTCTTCCCCCACGAGCACTGCGTCGGGAAACCGCTCAGCCAAGCGCCGGGCAACGATGGCCTGGGCCGCAAAATCGGCGACGGTCACCGGGGACTTGTCGCCCTTGGTGATCGCCTCGCCAATCATCTCCGCTTGCACGCGCCGCACGAGGATCGACGCCTCGCGAACGGCGGCGACGGCGAACTTGGCAACGTCGGAATCAAAAAACTCGGCCACGCTTCACCCCACGGCTGGAAACAAAAAAAGGGAGCCAGGAGCCAGGGCACAAGAGTCGGAAACTACCGACTCACGCATCCTGGCGCCTGACTCCCGTCGCAAACTACCCCGCAAGGATTCGAACCTTGAATGAGGGAATCAAAATCCCTAGTGTTACCATTACACTACGGGGTAACGCCTAAGCCGCTAATCTACAGACTGACGCCGCGCTCCGCTACCGCGTTCATTTAAAAGCCACCGGCTCCGCTGGTGGACGAACTTCGAAGAACGCAGCGCCCGCCGCAACGCGTCCACCGGCAGAGCCGGTGGCTTCTATCTAAGCCCCCTCCGCCCGCAGCCGGCTCGCCACCGCGAACGACACTTGCTCTAGTTCGCGGGCCAGATCGACGCTCACCTGGCTCACCCCTTCGGGCAGCGTCAGCGAGACCGGCGCGAAGTTCACAATCCCGCGAACCCCCGCCGCCACCAGCACATCGGCAGCTGCCTGGGCAAACGGCGCCGGCACGGCGACCATCCCCAGGTCGATCGCCCGCTCGATCACCACTTGGCTGATCTCCTCGATCGCCCGAATCTTGATTCCTTCGACCTCCCAACCGACTTTGGCGGGGTCGGAATCAAACGCCGCCGCCACGCGGAAGCCCTGCGACTCAAATCCCTTGTACCCCAGCAACGCCCGCCCGAGGTTACCAACGCCCACCAGCGCCACCGTCCAAATCCGGTCGGTGCCAAGGATCCGGCGGATCTCGCTGATCAGCTCATCGCAGCGATACCCCACGCCTGGATGCCCGAACGCCCCAAAGTGGGCGAGGTCCTTCCGCACCTGAGCATCGCTGAACCCCAACCGCTCGCCGAGTTGGCTGCTGCTAGTGGTCTGGGTTCCCTCCGCCACCAGGTGCTGCAGCTCTCGCAAGTAGAGGCTGAGCCGGTTGACAACCGCGGCGGGGACGGAGCCCGATTCCGAGCGGGAATTCGGCGGCTTCGACGAGCTCATGCCAGGCGGCTCACGGCGGGAAGGTGGGAGCAGGGGAGGGGGAACCGGGCACCACGCTGGCGGCCAGCCCCTTCGCCACTCACTCTAGACCAACTTCAGGATGCCAGCAAGCGAACCGTAAACCGACCGCGATGGCCCATCGTCAACCCTGGGAACGACTTGCGACATTCGCCCTGGTGCGAAAGCCGTGCGCAAACGGATTTGTGGGAGGCGTCTCCGACGCCGACGGGGCGCTCCATTTCGCGGATCTTTACCCCTACGGCAGATGCGTCGTTTCGCGCGATCCAGCGCCTCCTCACAACACTCACCGGCCGTTCGATCGAGCAACTTCAATCGATCGCTAGAGTTCGCCGTAACCCGTCCTTTTCGCGCATCTGCACGTTCGGAAGTCGACTTTTCTGACAGCGCAAACCCGACAAGGCAGGTGGTAGGGGTTGGAAGGCCTGCGTGACCTGCGTGTCATGCGAAATTGACGCGATCTGGCTAAGGGGCGAAGGCTGTAACTTCCGAATCTATTGGGGACGGGAAAACGTTCCGTCTTGACCAAACCGTCTAGTTTTACACACGAGTCTCTGTCGACTCACAGGTAAGGGAGGCAAAGGAATGAGAGCGCAATTGCGTAAAGCGACGCTCGCAGTCTTCGCCATGGCTATGCTGGCGTCGCCGGCTTGGGCTGGGTACTGCGGTGTTGCTCGCTACAGCGGGGTTGTCCCGTGTAGCCACCAACAAGACTGCCACACCGTTTACAAAACGGTGCGCTGCAAGGTCTACGAACAAAAAGAGATCACCTGCACGCGGACGGTCTATGACCGCGTCTGCGAAGACAAAGTGATCAACGTCACTCGGATGGTACCCGAGACGTGCCAAAAGGAAGTCTGCTACACGGTCTGCAAGCCGGTGTACGAGACCCGCGAACGCTCCTACACGGTCTGCAAGCCGGTGTGGGAAACCAAGACCCGCACCTACACGGTCTGCAAGCCAGTGTGGGAAACGCGGTCGAAGGAAGTTTGCTACACGGTCTGCAAGCCGGTGTGGGAAACCAAGACCCGCTGCTACACCGTCTGCAAGCCGGTGTACGAGACGCACCAACGCACCTACACGGTCTGCAAGCCAGTGTGGGAAACCAAGACCCGTTGCTACACCGTCTGCAAGCCGGTTTGGGAAACCAAGACCCGCTGCTACACGGTTTGCAAGCCGGTTTGGGAAACGCACCAGAAGGAAGTTTGCTACACGGTCTGCAAGCCAGTGTGGGAAACCAAGACCCGCTGCTACACCGTCTGCAAGCCGGTTTGGGAAACCAAGACCCGCTGCTACACGGTTTGCAAGCCGGTTTGGGAAACCCGTCAGCGTGAAGTTCAATACCAGGTCGCGGTGCAGGTTCCCTACACCAAGACGATCCAGGTAAAGAGCGGCAACTGGACGACGCAAACCTACGAAGTCCAACGCCCTGTCTGCAAGAAGACGGTCGCCAGCGTCGGTACCTTCGAATGGGACGCTTGCCTCTGCAAGTGCGTCTACAAGCCAGGTCCGTGCGTAACGCTGACCTGCCAAGGCCCGCCGATCAAGTGCTGCAAGCGTGTTTGGGTTCCTTGCTGCATCGAGAAGACCATCAACTGCTGCAAGACCGTCTGCGAAACCCGCAGCCGCACCGAGTGCTACAAGGTCTGCACGATGGTTCCTGAGACGAAGACCTGCACCTACAAGGTCTGCCACATGGTTCCGGAAACCAAGACTTGCAACTACCAAGTTTGCAAGATGGTCCCCGAGCAACGCTCGAAGACCGTCTGCTACAAGGTCTGCAAGATGGTAGCCGAGACCAAGACCTGCAACTACCAGGTCTGCAAGATGGTGCCGGAACAACGGACCTGCGAGTACAAGGTCTGCCACATGGTTCCGGAACAACGCGTCTGCAACTACCAAGTCTGCAAGATGGTTCCTGAAACCAAGACCTGCAACTACCAAGTCTGCAAGATGGTCCCTGAGCAACGCTCGAAGACCGTCTGCTACAAGGTCTGCACGATGGTTCCGGAACAGAAGACCTGCTGCTACAAGGTCTGCCACATGGTTCCTGAGCAGAAGACCTGCACCTACCAAGTTTGCAAGATGGTCCCTGAGCAACGCTCGAAGACCGTCTGCTACACGGTGTGCAAGCCGGTCTGCGAGCAGAAGACGATCAAGGTCATGAAGTGCGTCCCCCGCACCGAGTGCTACACCAAGACGATCTGCTGCCCGAAGATCATCTGCAAGCAAGTTCCGGTCTGCGTGGCTTGCGAGCCCAGCTGCGGTTGTGCTGAAGAGCCCAGCTGCGGTGCTGCCGATAGCTGCTGCAACTGAGCTGAGTAATGGAAGACTCAGAGGGGAAACCCTGAGTCGATAGTGAGGCTTGGTCAATGACGGTTCGGGGCGGCCCGATTCGCAACTGCGAGTCGGGCCGCCTTTTTTGTTGCGCTGCCTGCCAGGAACAAAGAATCCCCAACTGCAAGCAACTCTTCAAAGCGAGCCGGAGCGTCCTCGCCCCCGACGCATTTAGCAGGCGCTAGCAAATGCGCTCGGGCTCTTCTGTGGCCACCACCGATCACAAATCGAAGCAAGCCGCTCCGCAAGCAGCTAGGCCTACCCACACCTACCCCAGCGGCGGAAAGAAATCCGCGACCACAAACTCCTCGCCCGGCAAGCGCACGAGGTCCGTCTTCTCTGTCGATGACAAGACGCGAACTTCGTCATAACGCCCATCCGCCTGCGGCTGGCGATAGACCTCCAGCGTGCGGTCGAGCAGATTCAGAATCCAAAACTCGACGACGCCGTTCTCAGCGTAGATTTCGCGTTTCACCACGCGATCAAACTCCAGCGACGAATCCGCCACTTCCACGATCAGCAGGACGTCCTCGGCTTCGGGATGCCCATCCGCGTAGTCGTCATCGCGAGGCGTTAGGAGCGTGACGTCGGGCTCCGGTTCACTGTTCCCCAGCCGCACGGGATCCTGCACGCCGACGCAGGTCTTGCCGACCAAGCGCACGTTGAAGATGCGGTTCAATCTCTTGACGCACGCCGCATGCAACTCGCCGATCGACATCTTCTCGATGATCTCGCCGCGAATCAGCTCCACCCGGTCACTCTCGGTCAGAATGCCCTGGTCGATCATCTGCTCGTAATCCGCGAGCGAAAATCGATGATGGGTGCGGGCGATCGACATCTCTCGGTATCCGGAGGCGGGTGAGAACATTACCGACTCAATTCTACCACGTCGCCGATCAGATTCAGACCAAACTCCCGCCAAGAAGCAGACCGTTTGCCCGCCACTTGAAAATGAACATTAGTCCACTACAGCGACGCCACGCCGAAAAGCAACTAGAAAACAAGACATTCCCAAGAAAACTCCGCGGAGTGGCCGAAAATCGCCCGTGGAGCAGAGCAATCAGATGGAGTAGGTTCGATGTTGCTGCAGAAACAGAATCGCAGCGTTCCACAAAAACTAGGATCGCCGTCGCTTGTAGCTAAAGCGCTGAAACGACGAGGCGGAACCCGCCCCAGCCCCTAAGGGGCGACATGATGTAGCCGGGGGCGTAAGCCCCCGGTTAGCACACCGCTAGGCCTCAGAGCCCCGGAGGGGCGACACTGCTCCCCCCATGGCACAAACGAATGTCGCCTCAAACACGACATCAAAACGCGACATCAACGCACTAACTTCAACGGACCAAACGACTTGAATGCAGTTCCTTAGTGTCGCCTAAAATCGCATTCACGACACGACGCCATGCGACACGACATCAACCACCCTCAATCCACGGCCTCATCCCGGCCAGCATCATCGCGCACCACCCGCAGCAGCCACACAAGCGCCGCAAAATCATAAACCGCATGGACGACAATCGGCGTCACCAACTCCTCCGACGCCTGCGCCAGCCAACCGAGGTATGCCCCCACGCCAGTCGCCAACACGAAGTAAGTCACCGACGCCGCGTGCACGGCTCCGAACAAAAGACTCGCCACGACTAACCCAATGGCAGGTCCCCACCACCGCGCCGCCAGCGGCTGCAGCGCCCCGCGGAACAACAACTCCTCCCCCAACCCCGCCGCCAACGACAACAGCGCAAGCTCCCACACCGCGGCGCCGCTGAAGCACACTCCCACCATCGCCGCCACCTGCCGCCGCAACTCGGCCAGCGGCCGCCACGACGAACGCATCGCCACCACCAGCAGCACGGCCATTGGAATCACCGCGACGACGCTGCGGCCAGCCGCGTTCCACGAAACGGCGAGCCGCTCCCGCAACGGAATCTCGAACCACCAACAGAGCAGAATGCCGAGCACTCCAAGCCCTGCCTCGAAGGCCGTCGCCATCCCCGCCACGTTTCGCTGAATCTTCATCAACCACCTCGCCCCGCAGCCAATCCTTGCCTCTCGCCGCTCCACGCGAATCGAACGCCCTGCCCCGCAGCCATCTCCCCGGCCACACAGCCGCCGCCCGCCCCCTCGCCGCCTTGACGCTCTCCACCCCCATGGCTAGCCTGTAGGGCTTGTTTTCAGCCGGCGGGAATCCCTGGAAAACCAGCCTCACGCCCACATGCCGCGTCGCCGTCACGGCCGACGCCACCGAACAACAGCAGTGCCGAACTTGGCGACGTTTAACCTAGCTCTCGCAGCAGGTCCGTCGCCGGCGCCCGTCGCGCCTCGGCTCACGATTCAACGTTTTCATCGATCTCACAAGGTAACTAACAACGATGGCAAAGACCGCTGGCGCCACCAAGATGGCCTACTACTTCGGTAAGACCAAGACCGAAGGGAAGAGCACCCAGAAGCAACTCCTCGGCGGCAAGGGCGCCAACCTCGCCGACATGACCAGCATTGGTCTGCCGGTGCCCCCAGGCTTCACCATCACCACCGAAGTCTGCGGCCTCTACTACCAGCACAAGCAAAAGCTTCCGCCGGGTCTGATGGACGAAGTTCGCAAGAACGTCGGCATCCTCGAGAAGGAAACGGGCAAGAAGTTCGGCGATTCCAAGTCGCCGCTGCTCGTCTCGGTCCGCTCCGGCGCCGCCGCCTCGATGCCGGGCATGATGAACACGATTCTCAACCTCGGCCTCAATGACGAAGCCGTCGTCGGCCTGGCCAACGCTACGCAGAACGAGCGGTTCGCTTACGACTCCTACCGCCGCCTGATCAACATGTTCGGCGACGTCGTCTCGGGCGTCGATCACGAGCACTTCGAAGTCGCCTTCGACAAGATCAAGGCGAAGTACAAGGCCAAGCTCGACAACGAAGTGCCGCTCGAAGGCATGATCGAGCTGTGCGAAGCCTACAAGGACATCTACAAGAAGCACTTCGGCAAGCCCTTCCCGCAAGACCCGCTCGAGCAACTCGAAGCTTCGATCGAAGCCGTGTTCAAGAGCTGGATGCAGCCGCGGGCCGTGAAGTACCGCCAAGTCGAAAACATCACCGGCCTGATGGGCACCGCCGTCAACGTGCAGTCGATGGTCTTCGGCAACATGGGCGATGACTGCGGCACGGGCGTCGCTTTCACCCGCAACCCGTCGACCGGCGAAAACAAGTTCTACGGCGAGTTCCTCGTGAACGCCCAGGGCGAAGACGTCGTCGCCGGCATTCGCACCCCGCTGCCGGTCGCCGAAATGCCCAAGTGGAACAAGGCGATCCACAAGGCCCTGCTCGAAATCAAGGACCTCCTTGAGAAGCACTACAAGGACGTCCAAGACATCGAGTTCACGATCGAACGCGGCGTCCTGTTCATGCTGCAGACTCGCAACGGCAAGCGCACCGGCGCCGCCGCCGTGAAGATCGCCTGCGACATGGTCAAGGAAAAGTTGATCGAC
This sequence comes from Lacipirellula parvula, assembly GCF_009177095.1. Lineage (NCBI taxonomy): Bacteria > Pseudomonadati > Planctomycetota > Planctomycetia > Pirellulales > Lacipirellulaceae > Lacipirellula > Lacipirellula parvula. Next base: position 1,505,217 of record NZ_AP021861.1, on the reverse strand, counting down.
GAGAAGACTGCCGTTCAGCGCATTCCGGCCGGCGACCTCACGCAGTTGCTCCTGCCGAGCTTCACCCCGGCCGCCAAGGCTGCCGCGAAGAAGGATGGCAAGCTCCTGACCGTCGGCCTCCCCGCCTCGCCGGGCGCCGCCGTCGGCAAGCTCGCCTTCACCGCCGCCGAGGCCGTTGAACGAACTCACGCTGGCGAAAAGGTGTTGCTCGTCCGTAAGGAAACCAACCCTGAAGACATCGACGGCATGCATCTCGCGGCCGGCATCCTCACCAGCACCGGCGGTATGACCAGCCACGCGGCGGTCGTCGCTCGCGGTTGGGGGCGTTGCTGCGTCGCCGGCGCCGGCGAAGTCCAGATCGACGAGAAGGGTCGCAAGATCAAGGTCGGCGGCAAGACCTTCACCCACAACGATGTGCTGTCGATCGATGGTTCGACCGGCGAAGTGATGGTCGGCGAAATCGCCACCCAAGAGCCCAAGCTCTCGGGCGACTTCGCCACGGTGATGGGCTGGGCCGACAAGTACCGCACCCTCAAGGTCCGCACGAACGCCGACACCCCGGCCGACGCGAAGCGGGCTCGTGAGTTCGGCGCCGAAGGCATCGGCCTCTGCCGCACCGAGCACATGTTCTTCGAAGGCGATCGCATCGTCGCCATGCGGGCGATGATCCTCGCCGACAACCTCGAGGATCGCAAGAAGGCCCTGAAGAACCTGCTGCCGCTGCAGCGTAAGGACTTCGTCGGCCTGTTCACCGCAATGAAGGGTCTACCGGTCACGATCCGTCTGCTGGATCCGCCGCTGCACGAATTCCTGCCGCACGACGCCAAGGCCCAAGGCGAACTCGCCAAGGAACTGAACGTCTCGCCAGCCTTCGTGAAGAACCGCGTCGCCCAGCTGCACGAGCAAAATCCGATGCTCGGTCACCGCGGTTGCCGCCTCGCGGTCACCTACCCGGAGATCCTGGAAACCCAGGTCACGGCGATCGTCGAAGCCGCCATCGCCTGCGTTGAGAAGAAAATCGACGCTCAGGTCGAGATCATGATTCCGCTCGTCGGCACCGCCGCTGAGTTGAAGATGCTCCGCGACCAAACGCAAGCCGTGATCGACGCGGTGAAGGAAGCCAAGAAGTTCACCGGCAAGCTGAATATCCTCATCGGCACGATGATCGAGATTCCGCGGGCCGCGCTCACCGCCGACCAAATCGGCGAGCAAGCTGACTTCTTCAGCTTCGGCACGAACGACCTGACGCAGATGACGTTCGGCTTCAGCCGCGACGACATCAACACCTTCCTGCCCGACTACATCAACAACGAGTTGTTGGCGCAGGATCCGTTCCAATCGCTCGACGTCACCGGCGTCGGCCAGTTGGTCGAAATGGGCGTCACGAAGGGCCGTTCGGTGAAGAAGGGCCTGAAGTGCGGCATCTGCGGCGAACACGGCGGCGACCCGGCGTCGATCAAGTTCTGCCACACGGTAGGACTCGATTACGTCTCGTGCAGCCCGTTCCGCGTGCCGATCGCTCGGCTGGCGGCTGCTCAAGCGGCCTTGGCTACGGCCAAGTAAGCATCGACGGCTCACGTCGAATAACAACAACAGCGTCGTGCGAAGCCCCTGCTTCGCACGACGCTTTTTTGTTGGGTTGAGCGGATGGCGTTCGCCGCGCTCTAGCCCCGGGCTCCGCCCGGGGGTCGGCATCCACTTCTGTACGCATCGTCGCGCGTTGCGCCACCCCCGGGCGGAGCCCGGGGCTAAAAACGCGACAACGTGTTCTGCTTTGTTCTAACCAGCCTTGCGCTTGAGTTCGCCGGCCGAATCTTCGTCTTCGAGATCGTCCGCTGCGGCATGAATCCGAATCGTCGCCTTGGGCGGGCTGCGGCGTTCTTGGGCGAAGCCGCGCTTGCCGCCGGTGAAGAATTCGCTGAGCTCGGTCGCCGGGCCCGTCGGATGTTCTTTGGCGAGCGTCGCAACCATCTCATCGAACAGGTAACCGCGACGATAAATCAAGCGATAAGCCTCTTTGAGCGAATCGACTTCTTCGCGAGTCATGCCCGAGCGACGCAGCCCAACGCGGTTGAGGCCGACGATCATGCCCATCTCGCCGTCCGTCAACACGAACGGCGGCACGTCTTGAACGATCTTCGCACAGGCGCCGACCATCGCCAGGCGACCAACGCGGCAGTGCTGATGAACCGCCGCGGCGCCGCCGAGCACCGCCCGGTCGCCGATCTGCACGTGGCCTCCGAGGAGGACGTTGTTCGTAATAATCACGCGATTGCCGACGCGAACGTCGTGCGCCGCGTGGCTGCCGACCATCATCAGGCAATCGCTGCCGATGCGAGTCTCGCCGTCGGTGATCATCGCCCGATGGATCGTGACGTTCTCGCGGATAACGGTCCGCTCGCCGACGATAACGCGGCCGGGATTCTCCGGCGGGCTGATGTGTTGCGGCAGCCCGCCCAGCACCGCGCCTTCGCCGACCACCACGTCGCGACCTAGGATCGTGTGCGACTTAATCGTCGTCCGCCCCGCGAGCTTGCACCCTTGCCCAATCACCGCGTCCGCTTCGATGATCGAGAACGGACCAATTTCCACGCTGGAGTGGACGACAGCCCGTGGGCTGACGACGGCGGTTGGGTGAATCATCACGGGTCGGGTCCTCGATTTGTGCCGATTTTTGTCGTTTAGCGCGGCGCCCAACGAGCCAGTGCAGGGTTTAATTAGCTCGGCGTCGGTACGGCGGAATCCATCGTCTCCACGCCGGTATCGCTTGTATCGGTCTTTCCGTTTGTGCGGGCTTAGCGATTGAAGCCGGATTCGTCGCTGTCGAATAATTCGACTCCCCGCCCGGAAGAAGCCTGTGGTTTACCCCACTCATCCCGCCAAGGGAGCGTGGAATTGCACTTAAGTTCTTAGCCTAAAACAACTAAGAGCAAATCACCCCGTGCTATTTCGTCCGCCGCGCGGTAAACTTTCTATCGAATACGGTAGCTGCTTATTACGGCTTCTCCGTATATCATTGCGGTCGACCGCAACCGTCCGCCCCCAAGTCCCCGATAGAAGTAAGCGGCCATGTCTGACGTAGTAAAACTCTATGACGAAGCTGACAAGCTGAAGTCCGCCGGCAATCTTGACGAAGCCGTCGCAAAACTCGAGCAAGCGACCGCGCTCGACGACAATTACGCCCTCGCCCACTCGGCCCTGGCAGTCGTCCTCCAACGGCTCGGCCGCCATGAAGAGGCGATCAAGCACGCGGTCCGCGTCACGGAGATCGAACCAACCGATCCGTTTAGCTACACGGCGCTCAGCGTCACCTATCAGCGCGCGTACGCAGGTACGAACGAAATAGGCTACATCCGCCTCGCCGAAGAGGCGATGGAGCGCAGCCGCATGATGAGCCAGCACCGGCACTAAGCCGCGCTCATCCGCTCCAAGCGAGTAGCCGCCGGTCAACGACCGACCGGAGCGATTCCCGCTCAACGCAGCCTCTCCCCCTGCGCTGCCCCTGCACCCTTCGTCACGCCATCCGATGAGGGAGCCTCTCTTCTGGTGCGCTCCGGCGGCTCGTTTAGCCGCGGCTACTGCATGCACGCGCCGAAAGCTCGCGTTGACGTTGTTTACAAATGTAGTTATTTACATTCGTAAACAAACCGCGGAGCCGCTCAATGCCTGAAGTTTCTATCTCCGACGCCGAGTGGCAAGTGATGAACGTCGTCTGGGACGACGAGCCGATCACTTCGCAGGAAATCATCGGCCAGCTTGAAGACCGCTGCGCGTGGGCCCCCGCTACCGTGCGGACGATGCTCCACCGACTCGTCAAAAAGCAGGTGCTCGCCTATGAGGCCGACGGGAATCGGTACGTCTACCGAGCGCGGGCCAAGCGTAAGGATTGCATCAAGCAGGCCAGTAGCTCGTTTCTCGAGCGGGTCTTCGCCGGGGCCCGCGGCCAGTTGCTCGCCCATTTCATTAGCGGCTCGAAACTAACGTCCGCTGAAATCACACAGCTTCGCCAATTGCTCGATCAGCAGGAGAAGAAGCGATGAACAGTCCTCAGTCGTGGATCGAAATAGCAGCGTCTGTTGCCGGAATAGGAATGCGACTCGCTGCCCAAGCGACGCTGCCGGCAGCGCTACTTGCGGCGGTGGTGCTAACGATCAACCTCGCCTGCCGCCGCTGGCTCACGGCCGGCCAACTCGCCTTCCTGTGGGCGCTCGTGCTGCTGCGTCTCGTCATTCCATCAGCTCCCGGCAGCTCCTGGAGCCTGCAGCGATTCGCTCCGTTTGCCGCGGAAGCAAGGACTCCACTAGATCTCAGCCCACTGACAAGAGACGCGACGGTTGTGACTTTGCCGCGTGCACATTGAGTAGCCGAAGCCGCCGTTCCAACGGCCTATTACTCTACGAATGTTCAATCAGCCTCCACGCAGCACCTTCAAATCGAAACCGTGTTGCCGATGCTATGGCTGAGCGGAGCGATCGCCGCAGGCGCCACAACGCTTCTCGCGCACTGGCATGTACGGCGCGAGTTAAAACAGGCCACGCGCTGCGATGATCATCGGCTGCTGCAACTTTGGGCCGACGTTTGTCACGCGGCCGACAGACGGCGCGTCCCGGAAATCGTCATCTTCAACGGCGTGCAGCAACCCGCGCTCGTCGGGCTCTTCCGTCCGCAGCTCCTGCTACCCGACGAGACCAGCGAACTGAGCGACGAGCAACTGCGAATGATCATGCTGCACGAGGCGGCCCACCTCCGTCGGTACGATCTCGCAGCGAACTGGCTGCTCGCCGTCATTCGCACGATCCACTGGTGGAACCCCGTCTTCTGGCTTGCGGCGCGTCGATACTCCTCGCTCCGCGAACAAGCGTGCGACGCCTTCGTCGCCTCGCGACTAAACGAATCGGAGCGCCGCAGCTACGGCGAGCTGTTAATCTCGATGGCGGGCCGAGAGCCCTACGTCTCCCATTGGCGAATCCACGTCCACGCCTCGCTACTCGGGTTTCTTTCATCCCCCGTTCACCGCTCGATGCGCGGCCGACTGGCGGCGCTGAAGCAGTGGCGAGGGCGGCGCACTCGGAAGCAGGTCATCGTCGCCACGCTCCTCGTTTTACTGCTCGCATGGAGCGGGCTCACCGACGCTCCCATCCTCGAAGCGCGAGCCAATCAAGGCCCGGCATCGGTGGCAGAGTGGATGGCGCAATCCAGAGTAGGCGAAGCAGCAGCGGCTGATAGTTCCAAAGCTGCTGAGAACCCAAACGCCCTCGATTATGGGTGGGAACGGCTGCACACAGGGACTGCGGTCTCGAAATCGTACAACATTTCGAAGGTGCTTGAACGCCTCGCCGTGGACGAACCGTCGGTCAGCCCGGAGGTCTCGCTCGGCTCCCTGGTCTCGCTCGTGCTCAACCTGCCAGTACGCGAATCGTACAAGCCCCGCCCGGTAACGATGTCATTTAAGGAGGGCAGAGGTTTCTTCATTGCCGGTGACCGACTCCGCGTCCACGCGCCGGAAACAATTCAGGAAGAGCTTCGCGCAATAATTGAAGCGTGGAGCGACGCTGGACTCACTCAAATCTGCGTCGAGACGCGACTGATCAGCTCGAATCGCGACCTCGCAGCCGAGATGGGCTTGTCGTGGGAGCGTTTCGAAGCCTTTCACGACGACCGTGGCGCTGATTTGCCCCTGACGAACGTCTCGAACGGAACGCTCTCACACGTCGCCACGACGACTGACGAACATTTGCCGATCGTCGTCTCGAAGCTCGGTAAAGCGCAAGCGACGGCGTTCATCGAGTCTGCGCAAGGCAATCCGAGGGCAAGCGTTTTCCAACTGCCGAAGCCAACTGTCTTCAACGGCCAAACGGCGAGTCTCGCTGACTGCTCGCAACGTCCGTTCGTCATCGGCGTCAGCTACATCGAGGGCACCGACGGATACTCGGGCGCCTATCAGCCGAAGATCGAAGTCGTGGAAGTCGGTTCACGAGTTCGCTTTCGCGCAACCCACAGTACGGATCGAAAGCGAGTGGAACTTAAAGCCCACATTCATACAGCCGACGTGGAGCATGTCTCGGAAACGTCCGCAATGCATCGCGGCAAAACAATCACGATTCAAAACCCACGCGTCAAGCGTCGCGACGTCACCGTGGCCGAGGAGATTGCCGACGGCGACTCGCTCCTGGTCGGCTGCTTGCCGGCAGCCGACCAGGACGAGTTCTTTTACGTGTTGCTGACGCCGCAGTCGTTGACGGAGCAGACGTTTGGGGCGGATCGCGAGGAGGCAGCCGCAGCGGAGGTCGCTCTGGCAGATCGTTAACCCGCGGCTACTGCGGTGCGACTACCCTTTGCGTGCCGGCTCGCCGTTTTCTTCGACCTTGAAACGTTCGTTAGTCGCGGGCTTCTCCGATTCTTCGCCGGCGAGGCGCGCCAGGCTCTCGGGGATGTCGACGCCGCCGATGTCGCGCATTACTTGCATCATCGGCGGGAGCGTGCCGGCCATCTTGTGGAGGAAGTCGGCCGTGTTCGAACGGCCGTTGGCGCCGCCGTTTTCCCAGACGACGATCTTGTCGAACTTGATGTTGCTGATCGCCTTCGCGCTCGACTCGGCGAGCTTGTCGAGATGCTCGAGCATCATCAGTTGGAACGCCTCCTTGGCGCCGCCGCACGCTTCGACGATTTGCTTGAGACCTTCGCCCTTCTTAGCGAGGATCTCGTACTGGCCGCGAGCCTCGGCTTCGAGCTTCGCGTAAATCGCCGCCGCCTCGCCCTCGGCTTCCAAACGTACGCGTTCGGCCTCGCCCGCGGCGTCGACGAGAATACGGGCCTTCTGGGCCTTCGCCGGGGCCTCGAACTTCGCCCGCTCTTCCGCTTCGACGCGTTCGGCATTGGCAATGGCCGCCTTGGCCATGGCCCGGTGCTGCGCTTCCGCCACCGCGGCCTCGGCTTCGCGCTTGCGGACTTCGCCCTTCTGGTAAGCCTCGGCCTTTTGCACGAGGAGCGTCGCCTGCGAAGCGGCGATTTTAGCTTCCGATTGATTTTCGCCGTCGACCGCCTTCGCGTTCGCGTCGGCGACCGAAATACGCATCAGCTGCTCGGCTTCTTTCACCTGCATATCGCGTTGATATGCGGCCGTCTGCTCGCCGATCGTTTGTTCCTTGACCAGTTCCGCCAAGCGAACGGCCTGCTCGCGTTGGGCTTCGCGAGTGCCGATTTCCTTGAGCTTCGTCGCGCTCGCCACTTGAATCGCCTTCTCGCGATCGGCGTCGGCAACGCGAACCTCGCCGAGCTTCTCCTGATCAGCCACGTCGCCGCGGGCTTGTTGAATCGCTTGCGACGCCGCCTTCTTGCCGATCGCGTCGATGTAGCCGCTCTCGTCGGTGATGTCGGTGATGTTGACGTTGATCAGCACGAGGCCGATCTTCTTCAGCTCCGGTTCGACCGAGTTCTGAATGTGCTCAAGGAACGTATCGCGATTGCGATTGATGTCCTCGATCCCCATCGAAGCGATCACCTGCCGGAGCTGGCCGAAGATGATTTCCTCAGCTTGCTTGCGGATATCCTGCACCGATAGATCGAGCAAGCGGATCGCCGCATTCGTCATCACGTCGGGCTGCGTGCCGATGGCGACGGTGAAAACGCTTGGCACGTTGACGCGAATGTTCTCGATCGACAACGCTCCACGGAGCGGGATTTCAATCTGAATCGGCTCAAGGCTGAGGTAACGGTAGTCCTGAATGAGCGGAATGACGAACGCGGCGCCACCGTGAACCGTCTTCGCGGCCTGACCTTGCAGGGTCTTGCCGAAAATTACTAAGACCTGATTGCTGGAGCAGCGCTTGTAGTTGGTCTTCAGCAAGATGACCATGCCGATCATGCACATTAGAGTCAGACCGCCAGCAAACGCCAGGATGACGTTCAAAGGAGGCATCTCAAAGGCCAGCAGCAACACTTGCGACATGTCAGTAACCTCAACCTAAACGGTGATGACTCTTGGCTTAATTTTGAAGCGATGCGATGGGCTGAATCTTATGCGTGTGCAGGTTCAACTACCCGTCGCACATGAAGCGTATCGCTGCTCGCGACCGCAATGACTTCCACCTTAGCCCCGGTGGGCAAACGATCGACTTCGTCGGTGACCGCTAGAAACTCTACAATGCGGTTCTGCATTGAAAGCTGGACTTTCCCTGCTCCGGCATTCTCGGCCGGAATCGGGATATAAACGGTTCCCCGGCGTCCCACCGCATTGCTAATTCGCTCATTCCCGGACGATGCCAGGCCGGCGACGGCGCGCATCGACCAGTACATTCCGTACATTGCGGCAAACCCTCCCCCGAGGGCCAGAATCAGCGCGACGGGACGAGACAGTTCCATCCGCAATGCAGCCATGCCGGCAAGCCCGAAAAACGCCAGAGCAGCGACGAACGTCCGAAACGTCACGACGCCAAACAGCCAACTGCTGTCGGGGTGCAATTGTCCGTCAGCCGCGGCTCCGATCGACGTGTGGTGATCGCCTGAAATATCGCCATCCAGGACGCCGGCCTCTCCGTCGAGGCCGTGTCCAGCATCAACGTCACCCAGATCACCGACATCGCCGTGATCACTGAGCCCTAGCACGGTCAAACCGAACTGGAAGACCATCACCGTGCCGCCGACGACTGCCGCGAGAACGAACAACAAATCTAACATCGTGATATTCCTCGCCGTGAAGCGCGGGGCTCTTCTCCCAATTCCTTAAGCCGGTTCCTGCAGCCCGGCTCACCATCTCACCGAACTTCAGGACGCCGAAGTGCTGCGAATCTACGGCAGTTCTCGCGAAGCGATGACGTCGCGGCGAGTTGACAGCCTATTCGCCGGCCGCGGAGGGGTCTTGGCGACAATCCCGCCCACAAGTCTACTCTAACGCCGTTCGCGTTCGGGACCGAAGTCGGCCGATTTACGCCGAAATCTGCGGGATCAAGGAACTCTAGCGACGTAACCAACGAGCGGCGGGCGCCGGCACGGCACGCCAGCAACGCGATTTCTCACGCCGCCGGCTTCGCCTGCCCCTTCCCTTCCTTCTCCCGCTGCCGCACCTCGCGAATCGCGTCCATGGCGGCCTGCTGGATCTGCGGGTTGGGGCTTTTCCGCGCTCGCTGCAAAATGGCGTAGCACTTCTTCGTGCCGTGATCCTTAAAAAACTCAAGGGCGAACATATTCACCTCGAGGTCGTCGATCGGGGCGACTTCGATGACCGCCTCTTCGGCTTCCGGTCCCATTTTCTTCAGGCAGGCGTAGGCCTTCGCCTTGTCGAAGAAGCTCGTCAATCGATTCGCCACTGCCTCGGCGCCTTCTGGCGTCGGATGCTTCGCGAGCCCGTCGTAGACCGAATCGTCGACGCTCATCTCACTGTTCTTTTGCATCAGTTCGATCAGCAGCGGCACGCTGTGCTTCCCGCCCCAAAGGATGAGCCCTTCCACCGCCACCTTCTGATGAACTGGAGACTCAAATGCAACCTCGCGGAACCCGCGGGCGATCTTCGCGCGGACCTCCTTATCGGCAACGCTGGACGGCTCGACGTCGAGCAGCTTTTCCATGGCTCGCCGCTTCTGGAACTCGTCGCCGCCGTCGAGGGCTTCGGCCAACTTCTTGTGGTAGTCGGGATCCGATTCGTCTGGTTCGTCGAGCGCGCCGCCGCTTAGGTGAGGACGCAAGTCCGGCATGTTGTCAAAGTGGCTGGTATCGCCGCCCATCCTAGCGACCTCGCCGCGCATCCGCGCGATCGCTTCGTCGTGCTGTTTCATCGCCTCGGCGTGAGCTGCTTCAGCGTGGGCATGAGCTTCAGCGGCGATTGGCGGCGGCGACATCGGCTGCGAGGCGTCATCAACCAGCGGCGCTGCAGGGTACTGCTGCGGGTCAGGATCAAAGCGCACTTCAAGTTCGAACTCGCCGCGATTCTTCTCCTGCTCGGTCACTTGGCCGAAGTCGATCTTCTTGACCATACCGTCGAAGTCGCTCACCGGTCCCATCATCACCATGATCGCGTTCGGGCGGTCGGGGTCGTCGAATTCAATGAGTTGCGCCCCCTCGCCGCAAAGCTTACGCAACTTCTCGATCGTCTCCGCACGGTCCTCCGGAAAGACGTTCGTAACGCCGCACTCGACGACGTTCTTCACGCCGATCGAGTCGTACATCGCGAGCATCTGGCTAATCAGCTCCGTCGCCGCCGCCTCGACTTCCCCGGCGGCCTGCAAACCCGCGAATAGGATCTTCGTGTTGTAGAGTCGCATCGGCTCCCAGAACTCTGCTGGCAGCCCTTTCATGCTATCAATGCGCTCGCACTCCGCGGTGAATTCAGCTCGGCTAGTCGCCACATTCTTCTCAAGGTTATTGATCGTTCCCTTGAGGGCGCGTACTTGGCCGTGCTTCTGCTCGTACGCCACCATCTTGTTGAGGGCGTCGATCATCTGCTGATACGCAGGCCCTAATTTCGGCGCTGCGACCTGCGCGCTGGCAGGGTCTTGCACCGACTTCAAGAGCGCAGTCACCGCCTGCATTGAACTGAGCAGCTCGTTCGCCGTTTTGACGCCTTCGTTCTGCGCGCATCCGACAAGAAGCATCAGCATTGCAAGTAACGGCGGCAGAATTGTGCGCGTGGCCATAGTCCGCATCGCGTGGGTCGAGGAGTGCGTAAGAAAGCTCGACCAGCCCGAACGGCCGGCCGAAGCATCGCAATGATAACTTCCCGACTCGGATCCTACAAATTTATCGCCGCGCAACACCGAATCGCCGTGGCCATCGCCCGTCGACGGCGATTTGGAGTTTCAGTACAGAATATGAGAAAGCCTACTTCACGCCGCTGGCGGTGATCTCTGAGACTCCCCGCGACTCGCGTCCGGCACGCCCCACGATGTTCGTCGGAATCGGCACGTCGAAATGTGCTGCTTTCAGCGCCATCTCCTGCGCCACGATCTGTTGCATCGACTCGCCTTCCTTGAGGCTCACCATGGACGGCGGACGATGCAGATTGGAATACTTCCAGAGTTCCTCGCCTCCCGCCACTAGGGCCAATTCGTAGTACAACGTGTTCACGCTGAACTTCTCAACCTGGCCCCCGATGCCGAAGGTGCGGTAATTCATTTCTTGCGCTTCGCCTGGTCGGTTGGTCGCCACGATCTTCACCGGCGCACTGTCAGCAGCCTTGAACCCGGCCGCGTTCAACTGCTTCTCGATCGCCAGGCGAGCTTCGGCGGCAATCGTGGAATCAACTGCCGTCACGTCAATCGCCACTGCATCGCCCGGCTTCAGCGCCAAGGCTTCCGCCGCTGTCGGGGTCGCGGCGATCGCCGCTGGGTGCGGCAAGCTCACTGGCGCAATTGTCTCGCTCTTCCCCTGCCCGGTCGCGGGCGCGATGAGGGCCCATCGCTGGCCTCCGGGCGCCCCCAAAAGCTCTGCGCCGAAGTATTTCCACAGCACGCACATCGATTGCGTATCGATCACCAAACCGTCGTTAGCCATAAGGTACCGATTGTCGAGCCAGGTTCCCCCGCGAACGCCGCCAACGAAGAATTCCGAGTAGGGCTTCCCCGTCGTGAGATCGATGATCTTAATGCCGCGCTCGCCAACCACGGCCAAACGCTCGCCCCCCGGCGAAAACGCGAGTGCATCTCGCCAATCGTCGCTCGCAGGGATCGTTGCGAGGTGATCGCCGTTGGTCGTCGAGAAGATCTCGATTCCCTTCGACGTTGCGAACGCGATCTGTTTCCCGCCGGGGCTGACCGCCGGCTCGCCAGACCACTCGCGCGTAAACTCGGCGATCGCCTTCGCATCGGCGGCGTTCCAGATGACGAAGACATCTTTTTCGCTGCGGGTGATGAACCGCTGGTCGTCGAGCCAGCGAACCCACTTCACCTTCTTCGCTTCGGCGTTTCCGTATGGTTGGAAGCTGAGGAGGTGGACGAGATTTTTGTCTCCGAGTTCCCAGAGATGCAGGTGCGAGCTGTCGTTCCAGGCCCCGAAGCCTTCGCCCGTCAGGAGGAGTTTGCCGCTAGGCGCCGCCCACAAGGCGCCGCTTTTGGCCGCTGCGGAGAGCGTCGGCAGCCGCTCGCCTGTGACGAGATCGAGCACCTCGATGCGACTATCGACCGCGTTCATCTCCTTGCCGCCGCGGTGCAGCGCGAGCGCACGCGGCTGCGCGCCGCCAGTAATCGCCAGCGCCATGCGTTTGTCGTAGTAGCCCATCGGCAACGGCAGCACGACCGTCTTGGCGCCAGTTACCGAAGCGGAAGTTGGCGCGGGATCGGGCGTGACGCTCGCTGCGGTCGCCACCGCGGCGGGACGACGAACCGACGCGTAATCAGCCGCCACGGCCGGCTTCATCGCCGGCGGAGTCCAACTCCAGCCGGCTTGCGGAAGGATCGCTTCCATCTTCGCGTCGTAGAGCTTGAAGCTGCTGGCAGGGCTCATCTTTGGCTTCGCTCCTGGCGCGGCGCCATCCATCACAACCTGCACCCAACCGCTAGAAGGATCGATGCCGACGACGGTTCCCAGGGTGATTTCGCCCCCCCACTCCTGAACAATCCGATCTCCCTTCTTGAACGGCGCTGCTTTCGCATTGGCTCGCATCGCGCTCGCCGGTCCCGATGCACCGCCACCGCCGCCAGCCGCCCCCTCACGGCGCTCCTTCAGCACCTGCTTCAAGTGCAGCTGGTCTTCGCGGCTAAGCTTCGCCAGCGAGAGCGACACCATCTTCCCATCCGGAAGCTTGAGCTTCACTTTGCCTTCGAAGATCTCGACGAACTCGGCCTCGATCTTGTGTTTGCCAGTGCTGTCGGTCCAGGTGCGCGTCTCGGCCTGAGCAGGCCGGGCGGCAGCAGAACAAAGCGCGAAAACCAGGGCCAGCGCGGCCAATAACGATCGAGAAGACATGGCGAGAACTATTGAAACGGCGGAATTCTGAGAGGAAATATGCCAGCCAGTCGCTTGCTTTCATTAAAATGCGAACGCCCGGAAATCGCGGCCGTTACAGTATAGCCAAACGAGCAGATTACTTGCTCTGATCCCTGGTATTGCCGATCGCGGCTCACGCGGCGGCCAGCATCGCGGAAGCCGAGCGGAATCGCCTGCCTACCCAAGCTTCTTCAGCGACGCCTGGGCCGATTCGATGAGGCCCTTCGTTTCGACGAGTTTGTCCCTCTGCTGCTGCACCACCTCGGCCGGCGCGCGGCTGACGAAGCTCTCATTGTTGAGCTTTGCTTCCATCGACTTCACGAAACCTTGCCACTGCTCGATTTGCTTGGTGAGCCGCTTCTTCTCGGCCTCGACGTCGATAAAGCGGCTGACGTCGAGATGAACGTCGATCGGGCCGCGGGCGCCGTTCACCTGGCTCGATGCGGCCGTCTCCGGGGCTGTAGCCTTCGGGCCCCACGCGAGCGCGGTCGCCTTCGCCATCTGCAGGAAGTAGGGCGACATCGGTTCGAGCAGTTTCGCCGTCGCCTCGTCGCAGCGGACAGAGAACTCAACCGCTTCGCGCGGGGCGATATTCTGCCCCATCCGCAACTCGCGCACGGCGCCGAGCACGGCTTGAAAGTCCGCGAATTGCGTTTCAATCGTCGCATCGATCCGCGACGCATCCGCCACCGGCCAATCCGCAATACAAACGCTAACCGCAGCCTTGCTCCCCAGCGAGCCGGGGGCTTCAAGCCCCCGGTCTTCCACAACCTGCCCGAGCAACTGCCAAACCTCTTCCGTCAAAAACGGAATCATCGGGTGCAACAACCGCAACAACGCATCAAGGACATGCGCGAGCACCCGCTGCGCAGTCTCCTGCTGTTCCGGCACGCCGAACCGGGCCTTGGTCATCTCGACGTAGTAGTCGCAGAAGTCATTCCAAGCGAAGGCATAGAGCAACCGCGCCGCGTCTGCGAATTGATAGGATTCAATCGCCGCGGTCACCTCATTGGTCACCGTCGCCAACCGCGACAACAACCAACGATCCTCCAACGTCAATTCAATAAAGCCGCGACCGGTGGTCGCGGTCCCCGCATTCGCATTCGAACCGCCAACGGTCGTCGCATCTTCGGGCGCCGCACCGCGACCGCCGGTCGCGGCTTTTTGCAAATTCATTAACGAGAAGCGGCTCGCGTTCCACAGTTTATTGCAGAAGCGGCGGCCGAGTTCGAAGCGGTCGCTGACCACGGCGCCGCGGGCGAGGGCTTTGTCCTCGTCCGTGCCGTGCGATTCGGCCCATTGCGTGCGGAAGGGCTTGCCGCACTTGTCGCACTCGATCCGCACGAGAGTGCGATTCTTTTTCGTCTGCGCGATCAGCGTCTGGCAGTGGGGGCATTCGAACTCCACCGGCATCCGCACGTCTTGCGTTTCGGTGGCAAGATACGCCAGCCCGAACCGCAGGGCGTCGGCGCCGAACTTCTCGACCACGTCGAGCGGATCGACGCCGTTCCCCTTCGACTTCGACATCGTCTCGCCGTAGCCGTCGAGAATCTTGGGGTGAATGTAGACGCTGGAGAACGGCACCTCGCCCATGTTGTAGCGGCCGGTCAGCACCATCCGCGCGACCCAGAGGGTGATGATGTCGCGGCTAGTGACCAGCGCGGTCGTGGGGTAGAAGGCCTTCAGTTCGGGCGTTTCGTCTGGCCAGCCGAGGGTGGAGTGGGGCCAGAGGGCGGAGGAAAACCAGGTGTCGAGAACGTCCTCTTCTCTAGTAATTGCGAACTTACCACCTGGCTTAGATTCCTCTGCCAGCGCTTCCAATCGAGTTTCGTCGAGATGCGTTAGATCGGTGGATGAACTGAGGAACCACCACCCCTTCTCATAACCCTCATTCCAAAAGATGTCATTCCGCCCATCGAAAGCCTTTTCAAGAACACTCCGATCACACCAACGAATATGCCATACCGGAATTCGATGGCCCCACCAAAGCTGACGACCGATTGGCCAGTCGCGTTTCTCGCCGAGCCAATCGAGATACGTTTTCCCATACCTCTCGGGCGTGATCTTCACACGCCCATCAGTAACGGCATCCATCGCTGATTGAGCGAGCTCGTCCATCTTCACGAACCACTGATCCGCTAGGTATGGCTCAATCGGCGTCTTTGAGCGATCGCTGTGCGGGAGTTCGATTTCCCGATCTTCGCAATCGGTCTCTGGATTGTAGAGCCCCGCCATCTCAAGTTCATCAAGCACTTGCTGGCGGCCTTGTTTCATACTCATACCTCGAAAATGCTTCGGCGCATTTTCGTTAAGCTTTCCATCAGGCGTCATGATATTGATCGCGCCGATTTCGAGATTCCGCTGCCAAACCGCGTAGTCGTTCTCGTCGTGGGCCGGCGTGATCTTCACGCAGCCCGAACCAAGCTCCGGCTTCGCCCATTCGTCGGCGATGAGCGGAATCTGGCGACCGGTGAGGGGGAGTTCCAGCATCACGCCCCGCTGCGCCATGTCGCGCAGCGTTTCGAGATGCGGGAGCATCCGCGCGCGGCGTTCGAGCAGCAGCGTCGCCTCCTCTTCGAGGGCACCTTTTTCTTTGGCCGGCGCGGCGAGCATCCGCTCGCGCAATTCGGCGCCGACCTTATCGAACGCCGCCGCCGGGTCGGGGTGCACTGCCACCGCCGTGTCGCCGAGCATCGTCTCGGGCCGCGTCGTGGCGATCGTGACGAACTCGGGCTCGCCCTTTTTCCACTTCGCATCCTTCACCACCGGGTACTTGAAATGCCAGAAGTGGCCCTTCACCGGTTCCTTGAAGACCTCATCGTCGCTGACGGCCGTTTGCAGATAGGTATCCCAATTGACGAGCCGCTTGCCGCGGTAGATTTTTCCATCTTGGAACAGACGGAAGAACGTCTCGCGGACCGCCCGCGCGCACGTCTCGTCGAGCGTGAACCGCAGCCGCTCCCAGTCGCAGCTGCAGCCGATCTGCTTCAGCTGGCCGATGATCCGCTTTTCGTACTGGGCCTTCCATTCCCAGATTTTTTCGATGAGCCCTTCGCGGCCGAGGTCGTGCCGCGACAGCTTTTGCTCTTCGAGCAACCGCCGCTCGACGACCGCCTGGGTGGCGATCCCCGCGTGGTCGGTCCCCGGCATCCAGAGGGCGTTGAACCCTTGCATCCGCTTCATGCGAATGAGGATGTCTTGCAGCGTGTTGTTGAGGGCGTGGCCGAGGTGGAGGGCGCCCGTGACGTTCGGCGGCGGGATGACGATCGTGTATGGCGGTTTTACTTTGCCGTCCTTATCTTTGGCGCCGGGCTCAGCATGAAAATAGCCGCGCTGTTCCCAAACCTTATACCAACGCCGCTGGGCGCCTTCGTGGTCGTACTGCGAGGGGAGTTCGCCGGCGGCGGAGAGGGAATCGTCGCTCATATCGTCGTATCTACTTGTGGATGTATTCTTTGCGCCTTTGCGTGAGATGTGATCTAGAAGATTCTCACGCAAAGGCGCAAAGGCGCAAAGGGGGCCCAAATTGGCCCAGAATTTAGCGAAAGCTGGTCGCCGGCCGAGTCGCTTCAGCGTTTACAGACAGCTATTTACCGCCGTCGTCCTTGCACAGCTTGTACTCGATGCTGTCGACGAGGGCGCCCCAGCTCGCTTCGATGACGTTTTCGTGGACGCCGACGGTGGTCCAGCTATCCTCGTCGTCCTGGCTTTCGATGATCACCCGCACGCGGGCGGCGGTGCCCGCTTCGCCGTTGATGACGCGGACCTTGTAGTCGCTGAGGTGCATCGTCGCCACCGATGGGAACCGCTTTACCAATGCTCCGCGTAAGGCGGCATCGAGAGCGTTCACCGGGCCGTCGCCCTCGGCGACTTCGAGGAACACATCGTCGCCGATTGCGAGCTTCACCGTCGCTTCCGTGACAGTTTCATTCGACTGGCTACCGACCGAGACGCGATAGCGATCGAGCTTGAAGTGCGGATGGAAGTCGCCCGCAAGTTGGCGAACCAACAGTTCGAACGACGCCTCGGCCGCTTCGTATTGATAGCCACGGTTTTCGCGGTCGACGATCTCGTCGAGCACGCGGGTCATTAGTTCTTTGTCTTGAGCGAGGTTATGCTTCGTCGCCAGAGCGATGATGTTTGACCGGCCAGAGAGTTCGCTCACCAAGATGCGGCGTTCGTTGCCGACGGCGGCGGGGTCGATGTGCTCGTAGCTGTGGGCCGCCTTCGCCACCGCGTGGACGTGCATGCCTCCCTTGTGGGCGAACGCACTGGCGCCGACGAACGGCTGGCCGTTGCGGAAGTTCATGTTGGCGACTTCGTAGACGTAGCGCGACAGCTCAGTGAGATGCTGCACGTCGTCGCCGGCGAGGACCTCGTAGCCCTTCTTCTTGAGGGCGAGGTTGCCCATCACCGAAATGAGGTCAACGTTACCGCAACGCTCGCCGAGGCCGTTGACTGTGCCCTGCACTTGCACGGCGCCGGCGTCCACGGCTGCCAATGAATTGGCAACCGCCAGTTCGCAATCGTTGTGACAATGGATACCGAGCGGGACGTTGACCGTGACCGAGGCTTCCTTGGTGACCCGCTCGATCTCCTCCGGCAGCGTGCCGCCGTTGGTATCGCACATCACGATAAGCGACGCTCCCGCCTTCGCCGCGGCGCGGATCGTTTCAGCAGCATACTTGGGGTTCGACTTCCAAGTATCGAAGAAGTGCTCGGCGTCGTAGATGACCTCGCGACCTTCGCTCACCAGGTAAGCGACCGTCTCGCTGATCATCGCCAAGTTTTCTTCGAGCGAGACGCCGAGGATTTCGGTGGCGTGGAAATCGCTCGTCTTGCCGACGATCGTCACGACCGGCGTCCGCGCATCGAGAAGGCACTTCATCCCCGGGTCGTCGGCCGGCTTCATCCCGCGGCGCCGCGTCATGCCAAAGGCGCACAGCTTCGACCGCTTGAGCGGTTCGGCGGCGAGCCGTTGGAAAAACTCAGCGTCCTTCGGATTCGAAAGAGGATAGCCCCCTTCGATATAATCGAACCCCAGCTCGTCGAGCCGCCGCGCAATGAGGATCTTGTCCTCGAGCGAAAAGCTCACGCCCTCGCCCTGGGCCCCGTCGCGTAGCGTCGTGTCGTAGATCTGGATGTGCATCGAATAGCTTTCAGCGTTCAGCTGTCAGCTTTCAGCCAATGCAGTCTTGCTGACTGCTGATCGCTGAATGCTGACCGCTTCCAATAAAAAAACCCTGGGGCCTTTTGGCCTCAGGGTTTTGGTAAATCGAAGGTTTCGATCATCAACCCCTAAGGCCGGACCTCCCGAATAATAATGCTAATCGCGACGATGCCGTGCGGCGTCGTGAGGCGAATCTTCGAAAGCGGCTGCTTTGCGGGCATTAAAACGGGGTCCAAACGTCACGGGTCGAGTCACTTAAGGATAAAGGCGCGACTGGGGCCTGTCAAATTGGGGAGGTTTGCGGGGTTGGGAATGGCTTCCCGCGAGTGCTTAAGCACTCGCGGCCCGCTTTCCGTGGTCCTCTAGATCATCGTCGTCCTCTTCCGCTTCCTCCTCGTCATCCCACTCCGACTCTTCCTCTTCATCCTCTTCCCACAGTTCGTCCTCGCCCTCTTCGGCTTCTTCGCCTTCCTCTTCTTCATCCCACTCTTCGTCGTCGGCTTCCTCAGATTCCTCTTCGTCGTATTCCTCGTCCTCTTCGGCTTCGGATTCCTCTTCCCACTCGGAGTCGTCTTCTGCCTCTTCGACTTCTTCCTCTTCTTCCTCTTCTTCCTCATCGGCGTCGCGGCCGAGGCGTAACGCGCGGCTCTTCGGCGGCGGCGTTTCGTCCTCCAAATCGCTCGGCTCGTCGGAGCCCGGCAGGATCTTGTTAGTCTTGCGGCGTTCCTGCGACGGAGCACTCGCCGCGATCGGCGGCGCAGGGGGAGCCGCCGGCGACGCGGCCTCTGGCTCCTCGCCATTGGCCTCGGCCTTGTTGGCGCTCGACATCGCTTCCCAGTCTTCGACTGAGATCGCCACTTCGCGGGCCTGCGAACCGTTGTACTCGCCGACGATGCCATCCTCGGCCATGTAGTCGATCAAACGCGCCGCGCGGCCGTAGCCGATGCCAAGGCACCGCTGCAGCAACGACACGCTGCCGCGCCGTTCGCGCACCACAATGTCGACCGCCGCTTCGTACAGGTCGTCGCGGCTCTTCATCTCGGCGCCGGGCATCGGCATTTCAGCGGCGGCTTCGTCCTTCGACTTCAAGTCGATCAACTCGCGAGCGAACTGCGGCGCGTCGGTCGCCACGTACTCGGTGACCTTTGTGATTTCGTCGTCGGAGAGGTACGTTCCCTGGCCGCGGAGCAACTGGCTCGTCCCTGGCGAGAGGAACAACATATCGCCGTTGCCGAGCAGCTTGTCGGCGCCATTCTCGTCGAGCACGACGCGACTGTCGGTGCGGCTCGCCACCTGAAACGCGATGCGGGCCGGCAAGTTCGACTTGATCAAACCGGTGATAACGTCGACCGTCGGTTTCTGCGTGGCGAGAATCAGGTGAATGCCGACCGCACGGCTCTTTTGGGCGAGGCGGATGATGTGCTGTTCCACTTCCTTGCCGGCGGTCATCATGAGATCCGCCATTTCGTCGGCGATGATCACGATGAACGGCAAGTTCCGCGGAATATTCTCCCACTCGAGTTCGCTGGTCGGTTTGACCCGCTCGCGCAGCTCTTCCTCGCCGAGCTGGTTGTAGACCGTCACGTGCCGCACGCCGGCGCGGGCCAGCATCGCGTAACGCTCTTCCATCTTCTCGACCGCCCAGCCGAGGATCGCCTCGGCCTTCTTCATGTCGGTCACCACCGGATGCATCAGGTGCGGCAGCTGGCGGTAGCCGCTGAGTTCGACCATCTTCGGGTCGATCATCAGCATCCGTACTTCGTCCGGCCCGCGGCTCATGATCATCGAGACGATGATCGAGTTGAGGCAGACCGACTTACCCGTACCAGTACGACCGGCGATCAGCAGATGCGGCAGCGACGCGAGATCGACCGCCATCGAATTGCCGGCAACGTCTTTGCCAAGGTAGATCGGAATCTTCATCCGCTTGGCGCGGCTGTCTGTCTCTTCGATCACCTCGCGGATGCGCACGAGCTGGCGATGCTCGTTCGGCACTTCAATGCCAACGGTGTTCTTGCCGGGGATCGGCGCGACGATGCGGACGCTCGGCACGCGGAGCGCGATCGCCAAGTCGTCGGCCAGGCCGGTGATCTTCGACAGCCGCAAGCCCGCTTCGAGCTCGACTTCGAACTGAGCGATGACCGGGCCGGTCTCGATTTCGACGACTTTCACGTTGAAGCCGAAGTTCTGGAAGGTCTTTTCCAGGATCTTCGCCTTCCGGCGGACTTCCTTCTCGTGCTCTTCGTAGCTCACCTCGTCCGAGGGGAGCAGCAGTTCAAGCGGCGGCAATTGGTAATCGAACTCGCCGGCGCCTTGGTTTTCGGCGGCGTCGAGTTGCTCCATCACCTCTTCGCGTTCCGACTTCGGCTTCGGTTTGGCGACGCGGTTGTTGGTGATCTTCAGCGCGGACGCGACCTTGGCGCGCATCCCCAGCGGCTTTTCACCGGCTGCTGCTGATTCGTCTGCGTCTTCTTTTGCATCCTCGTCGTCGTCGGCGAGCGCCACGACGTCGGCGCTAACCTCTTCCTCGGCAGCCGCTTGCTTGCTGCTGGGGGTCTTCACCCGCAGCGAATGGAGTTCTTCCTCGGCCTCATCGTCGCCTTCAGCCGCTTCTTCCTCTTCCCACTCTTCCTCAGCGGATTCCTCAGCTTCGGCTTCGTCGAATTCCTCTTCCTCTTCGATCCCGTCTTCGAGATCACTCAAGCGACGTGAAGTCGTGCCCATCGTCGCGACGCGTTGCCCCACGCGGCCGAGCTGCATCAGCCCGGCGCCCGAAACGACGGTCGTCTTCGCTGCAAACCGCAACAGCAGGTAGTCGGTACACAACAATAGACCGGCCATCAGCACGCTGAGGGCCAGGATGAACGCTCCCACGAGCGCGAACTTCGATTCGAGCAGCGCGAAGCCCATGGCTCCCAAATAGCCGCCGGCGCCGACTTCCGGGCCCGGCGAGCTTTGCTGAAAGAGCATCGAGAACAACGTCGCGAACGCGGCGAGCGAAATCGCCCAACCGACGCCGCGCAGCACCGGCTGATCAATCTCACGCCGCTTCAGCAGCAGCACGCTGAGCGTTACCAGCGAACCGAGTAAGTAATAGGCGCCATAGCCAACGCCAGCGTAGAGCGCATGCGCCACGTAGGCGCCAATCGGACCGCAGGCGTTCGAGTACTCCGGCCGCGGCGGGTAAACGAGCGTCCCCGGCTGATCGGCTGGGTCGTACGTCGCCAGCGCGGTCACCAAGAAGGCGCAACACGCCAAGAGCGCGAGCGCAACGAGATCGAGCTTTAAGCTACGGTTCTCAAACATAGGCAACTGATGCGTGGGCGATCCGAAACAACTGGTCGGACGCCGCGCAGTCGTCATGACCGCGAGGCGCGTTCGCTGGGCGCATCCGTGCCCAAAAGTCTTCCGTAGGTTTTTCGATCGTGGGGAAGCGCACCGTCATCCGCGACGGCGAACCGCTTCTCTACTCAGTTCTTCGACTCCGGCGGCTCGCGGCATTCAACCTCTCGGCTGGCAGTGCTAGCCCTTACCCGCGGCAAACAACGCGAGCGACCAGCGCCGCTGGTACAACCGCGCCAATCTGGCCCGAGCTTTGGTCAACAGCCCCGACCTAGCTAGGTCGGGGCTAGTGCGGCGTTGTCATAGCGAACGTGTCCTCCAGCAACGCCACTATCAATTCTTCCCGAGAGCAGAAGGAAGGCGCGCACCACCACGCAAGAATCGCCCCGCAAACTCCGCCAACGGCGAGAAGACTTGCCGCCTATGCCGGCTGCAGAAAGTTGGGGGAGGGTCGCAGCAATCCTGGGCGAACCTCTTTCAGAAGCGTGATCAATTCGCCACCTTCATCGACGCCGGCAATCAGCCCCTCGTCGCAGGCGACGTACGCCTGCAATTCCGGCGGTAGCAGATCGACCTTGATCAACCCGCCATGCTGCACGTCGAAGACTTGTCTCGCCGTCAGCGTCAGGAGCGACAGGTCAGGCACTGCCGCCAATGGCGACTGCAAGTGTTGCTGCAAACGCTCGAGGTCGGGCGCCCGCGGATTCATCGCGTCGGCGACGCGGAACGGCCCGACCGCCGTCCGCACGAGCGCCGACATTACCGCCGCCGTTCCGAGGAGCGCCGCCAGATCGCGACCGATGCTGCGCACATAGGTGCCGCTGCTGCAGCAGATCGCCAACTCGAATTCCGGGTACTCATAGCGGCCGAGCGAGATCTCGTAGACCTCGACCTTTCGCAGCGAGGTCTCGACTTCCCTCCCCTTCCGGGCCAGCTTGTACGCACGCTGCCCCTCGATCTTCACCGCCGAGAACGCCGGCGGCCGTTGCTCGATCACGCCAGTGAATTGCGGAAGCAGCGCCTCGATCTCCGCCCGCGTCGGCTGTGGCGGAGCGGCAAGCAATTCCACATCGCTGTCGACGTCGTCGCTGGGGCTGCGACGCCCCAACAAAAAGGTGGCGTCATACTCCTTCGGCATCCGCTGCACACGGTCGATCAGCCGCGTCGCCGGACCGAGGCAGGCCACGAGCACTCCTTCGGCCAGCGGATCGAGCGTTCCCGCATGCCCCACCTTCACCGGCCGCAGCAGCCGTTCGACCCGCGCGAGCGTCGCGCGCGAGCTCCACCCCTGCGGTTTGTTGATGTTGATGACGCCAAACATGCGGAACTGGTGACTGGTGGGGGGAATTGGTGAATGGGAGGTGTGCGGTTGGCCCATTCCCCCCGCCCCCATTTTCCACGATAATGACGAATTCCCAACCCCTTGCCCACGATTAGCAGAGCACCCCCAACTTCGTGTCAGACGCCGACCTGCCCATCGCCGACCATCCCAACCTCGCCGCCGCACTCGCTGCTCATCATATCGAGCTCGAACCCGCGCAGATCGAACTGCTCGATCGCTACCGCACGGCTCTCTGGCGCTGGAACGAGCAGATCAACCTCACGCGCCATACGACGTTCGAAAAATTCGTCGCCCGCGATGTGCTTGATAGCCTCGAACTCGCGAAGCAACTGCCGCAAGGGCGTCGCGTCCTCGATCTCGGCTCCGGCGGCGGCGTGCCTGGCATCATCATTGCCATCTGCCGTCCCGACCTACGCGTCACCCTCTGCGACTCGGTCGGCAAGAAGGCGAAGGTGCTGCAATCGCTGGTTGACGAACTTGGCCTCAGCGCCGAAGTCTTCGGCGTACGCGTCGAAGAACTGCTCGACCTGCGGACGTTCGACGTCATCGTCGCTCGCGCCGTGGCTCCGCTGTGGAAGATCCTGTTCTGGCTCGACGCGCATTGGCAAGCCTTCGACGAGTTGCTCCTTATCAAAGGGCAAAGCTGGGTCGATGAACGAGGCGAAGCGCGCCATCGCGGCCTGCTGAAAAAAATCGACCTTCGCAAAATTGTCGACTACGTGATGCCCGGCGATCCTCCGGGGCAAAGCGTCATTCTCCGCCTCACCCCTAAGGGGTCGGGCGACCAAGACGACTAGCCCCATAAAAGCCACTGGCTCCGCCGGTGGACGAGCGAAAACAACCGCCGGCTCATCGCGACGTGCGCCCAACTCCGGACTTTCCGCACATTTCCTACCTCCCGTCCGAAAATCCTGGCAGTCGGTCAGGTTTGCCCCACCGGCCTATGGCCCCCCGGTAGACGATCCCCTAAAATCCACGGTTCAACCCGATACCCACGGAGGTGCATCGGCGCACGACGATTCCTTATCCAAACGTCTCGTTCGCGATTCGCCCCTTCTTGGCCGTCCGCTTTGACGCTCCCGCGTTCTTTGCGGTTCAACAGAATTCAGTCACCTACGGAACCCAGGATCACACCATGTCCGAAGAAAAGAAGCCCGAAGCCGTGCAAGAAGGCCAACGCGTGCAGGTTGAAGACAAGCACGCCGTCACCTCCTACGCCAACTTCTGCCGCGTCACCGGCACGCCGGAAGAGCTGATCATTGACTTCGGCCTGAACGCCCAGCCGTTCGGCGTCCCGCAGGAAGCCGTCGTCATCACCCAGCGGCTGGTCACGAACTACTTCACCGCCAAGCGCTTGCTGCACGCGTTGCACCTGTCGGTCCAACGTCACGAACAAGCCTTCGGCGTGCTTGAAACCGACGTCAACAAGCGCGTCGTGAACCGCCCCGCCCAGGGCTAGTTCCGCGCTCGGATGAAGAACGAAAAAGCCGCGGCCAGTCACTCTCGACTAGCCGCGGCTTTTATTTTGGCGTTAGATCAGGGCAAGCAGAGCTCACCAACAGCTTACGCCAATCGCGCTCCCCGTCGCGGCGCCCGACGTTCCGCCGCTTCGCTCTCGCAACGCCCCAGCGCCCACCGCGTCATTCGCAACGCCATGACGCGCCCCGCAACGGCGCCTTCCGCGAGTTCTGCCAATTGCTCGGCGTCCCAAGCCTCGCTCCGAATCGCCGTCAGCAACTCGGCGCCGCGGGCGTCCTCCGCACGCCGCGGACTCGTAGCAAAACGCGACGCCGCCAGTTGCTGCCGCCCTAGCGCAACGGCGGCGCCGCTCAGTGATTCCCAAGCCGCCGCGGCGCCGAGCGCCTCGCACGACCGCGCGACCGAAATTTCGTCGAAATAGGCGTTCCATAAGCGAGCATCGAGCGGCGCCGGCAACGGCTCCGCGTCGGCGGCCCACAATTCGCACTCCGCTTCTCGCTCGTGCAGTTCCGCACTATCGCCCCACTGCTCCAGCAAACGGCAAACGCCCCCCTGCCCCGCCAAGTCGAACTGCGTCGCCAACGCCCGATATCGCCGCCGCATGGCTCGCGACATCGCGACGCGCAGCGACAACATCCTCGCCAGGAAGTCCCCACCAGTATGCCGGGACGCCGCGTCCGCGAGTTCGGTGCGCAGCGTCTCCAGGGCCAATTCAATCTCCACGTCGATGCGATCCATCTCGTTGCCTCGTACATTCTTCTCTGTTGCCAAACCAAGGTCGCCGACACGTTCCAGATGCCGCCGCCTCCTAAACTCCCCTCCCTTGCGGGGAGGGGCCAGGGGAGGATTCAAGCCGCCTCCCAAACACAATGCTCGCGCTGCACCACACTGTAGCGCGAGCGCGCAACACTGCTGTATAGCCGCGAACAAAAACAGCGCGTCAGCGCAAGAACTCGCGCCGACACTCACAAGCGAAATCTCTCCCTGATCTGCACGCCGACGTGCGGGCACCCGCATTCAAACCGGCCATCCTATTTGCCGCAATTTGCAAAGTCATGAACCAGAGCCGGCAAGATTCCGGCAACTTTGCAGTCATCAGGAGCATTCGCCCCAGCGCGAAGTCTCTTCTCTGGATGCAAACAAGGCGCCAGTTGGTAGCGAATCACCGCAAACTCGCCCCAGTCTTCTACTCTTACTCTCGCCAAAACTCCGTCTCTTCCAGCGCAATCGCGCTAGACGAACGATCGTCGAGATCATCGAAGCTCGCCGCTGCCACAATCTTAACGGGCGGTCTTATAGGAGCCACGTCTCGCGCAGGGTCTGCAAAGGCGAGGTTTAGCAGCGCGACGCGCTTCGCCGCCGTCGTGGCGATTTGGTTCCGTTTCAACCACAGTGACCGCCGATCGTCCTCATCCTTTTGATGGATGTGCGGCGCCACATCGAGCGGACGCATGTTGCGATCAGCCCACGAACTTGCTCCGCGAATTGATTCAGCTCGCTCGCCAATCGTAGCGTTCGCTGCCGAGGACTCCGTCGGCCGGACTTCTTCAAGATCTGCGAAAATAATCGCAGCAGTTTCGACGTTAACGCTAGGCAGCGCGGGTGACGCCGCTGCGGCGAATTTTTCGTCAGACTGATTCGTTGCAGGCAACGGCGCTTTCAGTCCGAAGTTCGCACGCCACAGGTCGAGATCTCCCGCGCCGACGACGCCGTCTTCATCGCCGTCGGCGCCGCTCCCAGCGGGCGTCGCTGTCGAACCAAACTGCCGTTGCCAACTCAGAAAATCGCCGCCGTCGACGATGCCATTGCCGTCGTAGTCGCCGCCGTCGGCTTCCGTGCGAATAGCGTACAACTGAATGCCCGTTTGATCGTTAGTTGCGAAAAACAGCAGCTTGCCGTCAATTTCTGTGAATCCACGGGCAAATGAGTCGCCTACGGCCAAGTCGCCGAGGAACTCCATCGACGAGACGCCATCGCTGCGCCACAACTCGAGACCGTGTGCAACGTCGGTCGCAGTGAAATAGAGCATTCCGTCGAAAACGAAGCTTCGCTCGGCACCAGTGAGCCGAGAAAAACCATATGGCTCGACACGTCTCGTGCCCAAGAGCGTACCGTCGGAAGTCCACATTCCCTTCCGTTGATCACTTTCAAATGTGCGGAAGTAGACCACTTCTTCCCCAGGCACAAACTGCGTCGGAGACGAACTAGTGCTTCCAGGATAAACGTCTCGCAGCATGTAGGTTCCTGCGTGCGTCCCATCACTTCGCCATGGCTCACTTCCGTGAGCGCCGTCGTTGGCGCCGAAATAAAATGTTTCACCGGCGACATAAAACTTGACGCTAAAAGAAGAGACGGAGTACGAAAGGCCGTTAGAGGGACCAGGATTGATATCCGCCAACAGGTACGGCAAGTTCGCGCCGACTTTTCTCCAGGGCTCCCAGCCATGCACGCCGTCATTCGCGGGAAACACCAGCGAATCGCCAGTTTGCACTGGAATGCCTAGCTGCACCCCTGCAGGCACTCCCAACGCCTGTCTGACCGGCATCGTCCCCGCTTGGGTTCCGTCGGTCTGCCACAGCTGTTCGGCTTCGCTCGGCAACAATAAGTACAACTTCTTACCCTGAAGCAGAACTTGCGAACCTCCGTAATTTCGGTAGTTCGGTAGCCCTCGCATGACGAACGTCCCTGCCTCGGTTCCGTCACTGCTCCATAGCCGATAGTTCGGCAGCGCGACGATCGGCCCTGCGATGGCATGAACGAATACGAGCGTCCCGTCGACATTATAGAATTCGGAGGCATTCAACCCTGCGCCGACCTCATGAATCGAGTGGACTAGCTCTGTCCCCGCGGGCGTGCCATCGCTCTTCCAAAGTTGGTACTCGTCATTACCGTTGGCAGCTCCGATGTAGAGCGCATCGCCAACTTCGACAAGGCTCCGGATTTGGGTCGTCGAGCCTGGATTGATCTCGAACGCAGAATAGGTACCCGCAGCTGTACCGTCGGTTCGCCATAGCGAGTTTCCCTTGCTGAAGTAGCCAAGCTCGTGAAAAGTCACTAGCGACGGCCCGTAGTAAGGTAGAGCGAGCGTTCTGTAACCGATTTCCGCGGTGCCAGTGAGCGTCCCATCGGATTGCCATAGTTCAGCAGCGCCGGAGCTTCCGACGCTGCTAAACATCACGCTGGAACCTACCGCCGTCAAAAGCTTTGGGTTGCGGTGCCCTAACGAGATCGTTCCCGCGGCCGTACCATCGCTCGTCCAGAGCGCCGTACCGCTTCGGTAGAATAGACGATCGCCAACGCCAATGATTCGCCTGTCCTCGATGATGCCCGACTGAGCAATCGGCACGGTTCCGGCCTCAGTGCCGTCTGACTTCCAAAGCTGCTGAGCGGCGTCACCGGCAGTAAAATAGAGCGTTCCTCCCACGTTCGTGAGGATTCCCGGTCGACGCAGGGGGAGCGCGAACGGCGAATTGGCATGGATATCTTTCAGCAGGCTTGCCTCGTTCGACGAGCCGTCGATGCGCCAGATTTCATCGAGCGTCGCGGTTTCATTCCCGACGAAGTAGATTGACCCGTTAACGTTGGTCAAGCCACCGGTGTAAGTAAACGCTCCCATGCCGCTAGCTGGAACGACGAGCTCCGCCCCGTTGATTTCGGCGCCGCTTCGCCATAGTCGGTACATAGCCCCGCTGTGAGCCGCGAAGTAGACGTGCTGGCCGGAACTTGTCAGGTTGAGAACGTTATTTACGCCCGCCGTCTTTCCGACGACCAAACTCGTGCCAGCAAGCGAGCCGTTAGTCTTCCACAAACCTCTCCCAGCTGCATCGCTAGCCGCAAAATAGGCAATGCCGCCGACGTCGACGATCTCCGTCGGGTTTCCGCTCGCTTGGTTGGGGTTGAGATCCGCCACCATGGAAGTTCCTGCGACGGTGCCGTCGCTTCTCCAAAGTTCACTCCCATGCAGGGCATCGTAACCGTTGAAATACAGCGTCCCGCCAACATTCGTCATCAAGTAGGCATCGGAGGTGCCTGAAGTCAGCGTCCGCAAATTGACGCCGAGCGACTGCGTTCCTTCCGCCGTCCCATCACTCGTCCACAGCGTCTGATCGCTAACGAAAAAAAGTCTTCCGCCGACGTTCGTCAAACTCTCGATCGAGTTCCCCGAGTAGAGGTCTCGCACCAGCATCGTCCCGGCGACAGTGCCATCGCTCTTCCACAGCGCGTTCGTCGTCGTCCCGGATTTGGCTGCGAAGTAAGCCAGACCGTTGGCTTCGACCATGGCAGTCGGATTCAACCCGCTCATCGGCAGGTTAGCGTGGAAGTCGCCGATGACTTCCGGCATGCCAGCTAGTGCCAACCGATCTTCGAGCCGCTCAAGTTGCAGTTGGCAAGGAGCCCACTGACTCCGCGTCGTCGAGAGTCGTGCCGACTCATTCGTTCTCCATGCTTTACGTCCCATCGCCTCGCCTCCGCCGCAATTAAATGAACTGAATAACGTTCAAAATGACTAGCAGCCGAATTGGCCGCGAAAGAAATCGAGCAAAGTGACCGCGCAGAGAGATCGTCAGCCGATCCACCGCGATCAACGAAGACGCCTAGGCTTGCCGGAGGACCAATGCCTAGCAGTTCCTCGCAAGTGGAAATAAATTCCCCGAGGAACGCAGATCGCGTCAACAGAATCGCCGCCGCCCACGGCCAGAAGCCGTCGGCGCGACGCGACAAGATTTCAAACATGCCTCTTCCAACGGCCCGTTTGCCCCTGTGTTCCAGAAACGAGCCATCGCTACTATACCACTCGCCGCTCCTCGATTGCAATCAAATTAGTCGCCTTTCGGCAGCCTCCTGTCAGCCTGCCGCGCGGCCCTATTCACGCTGCTCGCCGGAGGCGCCTCAAACCTCATCCCGCGAGTCCCACAACTGCGATTCGGCGAATCTTCGGGCTTCTCAGTTCGAATTGCTTGCCGAGACTCCCGACAAACTCTTCCCACCGCCGTTTCAAACTTCCTATAATGCCCACATCGAGCGGCCCCATGCCTCGGCCGCGATCGACGACCTCCGCACATTAGGACGTTCTCCCCATGCCCGTCGCGATGGAGCTCTCTCGCATCATCATCAGCGAGATCAACAACGAGCAAGTCATCTACCTTAAGGAAATCGACGGCGCGCGAACCTTCCCGATCCTCATCGGGCTCTTCGAAGCCAACAGCATCGATCGACACGTCAAACGCCAGGAGTCCCCGCGGCCGCTGACGCACGATCTGCTGGTAAGCGCCGTCGAACAGCTCGGCGGCCAGTTCCAAGACGTCGTCATCAACGAACTAAAGGACCACATCTATTACGCGGTCCTGCGAGTGCGCCACGAAGGCGAGCTGATCGAGATCGACGCCCGCCCGAGTGACGCCATCGCCGTGGCCGTCACCTGCGATCCGCAGTTGCCGATCTTCGTGAACGAAGACGTCCTGCACGACGTAAACGGCGGGTGACGCTCCGGGCTAATAGAAGGCGCTGAACGCATCCCTGTGTTAGGCATGTACCAGTCGGAGGGTCCGCGCATGTTCGAGCCTCTCGCCAACGATCGCCGCAAGACCAAGTACACGATCGAGCAGGCGTTTCGCGGCATTCAGGCCTTCGTCACCGAGAACTGCGGCGATGAGGTCGTCCTCTCGCTCGACGAGCCGCTAATCACCTACATGCTGCCAGCCATCGGCAGTCATGAATGCCCTCTTGAGTTCCTGGCGGATCTCGCGAGCTACTTCCAGTTCGAATGGAGTGAAAATCGTTGGGCCATTTGGCTGAAATTACGAAACAAATCGCTTAAGGCGATGACCAAAGCACAGCGAGAAGCAACTTGGAGCAGCTGGAAGAGTGACGTCGCCCCGCAATTCACCGTGCGGTGCCTCGCCGAACTGATGGCGAGAAAGGCAAGCGTCCCTTCATTCGAACCCGTGACCATTCTCGGAAGCCACTGCGAACCAGCCGGGATCTTTCTGGGGCTGTGCGGGCTCCCAGAATCTAGGAACGGCCGTTACGCCCCATCAACGCCGCTTCGAGCTCTTGGCGGTTCTACCCGCATCTGCAAACTGTGGGCGCGGGCCGAGTGGATTTCCGGCGCTCGCTTACCAGCAGTGAAACAGCTGCGCTTGTGCCGGCCTCAAAATCTCATCCAACACGTTCGAATGGTTGCATTCGGCCTCGGAGGATTTGCAACTTTCATCGTCAGCGTTTTCGCAGCGTTTGCAGCCTTTGACGCGGAGCCTAATACATCCTCTTTTTGGCTTGGCCCGGCTCTTGGCGTAACGGCAGCCGGCCTGGTGATGCTTGCCATCAGCCGCATTGCGGAGCGAGTTCACGATCCGCTCCCAAAGGAAGTGCAGACTTTCGGCGACTTGGCAAAGCTCATCGCGGCGCAAGGGCGACCGAACGCGAATTAAACAACATCGCTAATGGCGACGCTTACCCCATCACGTCCGCGAACGCCGTCCGCAGGGCCTTCAACCCCGCTTCGCCCTTGTCGGCGCCGACGACGACGTTCACCCGCACTTCGCTGGTGTTGATCATCTCGACGTTGATCCCCGCCTCGCTCAGCGCCTTGAACATCCGCGCCCCGACGCCGACGTGCGTCCGAATGCCAACGCCGAAGACGCTCAAGATGGCGATCGTCGCGTCGCTGCTCACCGGACCGCAACCGAGGCGGTCGGCCGCTTCCATCGCGATGCCGACGGCTTGCAGCACCGCGTCGCGCGGCACGGTGAAGCTAAGATTCGCCTGCCCGTCGCGGCCGGCGCCTTGGACGATCATGTCAACCAGCAGGCTCTCGGCGGCGACCGCTTCGAAGATCTCGGCCGCAATGCCGGGCGAGTCAGGCAGCTGCGAAATGGTAATCCGGCCCTGCGTCTGATCGAGCCGAATGTCGTCGATGGTAAGATCTTCCATCCGCTGCAACCGCGAGACGACGTCGACAGGGCTGGGACGCTCGACCTTGGTCGCGCCTTCGCCGAAGCTGGCCCGCGATTGCGGCGGCTTTTCAAGTTCGAACTCGTCGTGCACCGCACGGAGCGCTTCCATTCCCTGCGAGCGTTCGACGAGCGCCGAGATCTTGATCTGGCTGGTGCTGATCGCCTGAATGTTCACGCGAGCGTCGGCCAAGGCGCGGAACATCCGGTCGGCGACGCCGGTTTGCGTCGCCATGCCGAGTCCGACGACCGACACCTTCGACAGGTTGGCGTCGTGCGACACCTCGCCGCCAAGTTCGCGGGCCGCTTCGCCGACGGTCTTCAACGCCACAGGCAGGTCGGACTCGAGAACGGTGAACGCGATATCCGCGACGCCGCCGGCGCCAATGTTCTGCACGATCATGTCGACGGCGATGTTCACCGTCGCCAGCCGCGAGAAAATGCGGTGCATCGTGCCCGGCTTATCGGGGACGCCAGTGAGCGAAATACGGGCTTCGTTCTTCGTGAGCGCACAACCGCTCACCGCGCGATCGCTGCTCTCCGGCAGGCTGCCGATGATCGACCCCGGCTCGTCGCTGAAGCTCGCACTGTTACGCACATGGATGGGCACGTCGAACTTCTTGCCGAACTCGATCGAGCGGCTGTGCATGACGCCGGCGCCGAGGCTGGCGAGTTCCAGCATCTCGTCGTGACTTACCCGCTCCATCTTGCGGGCCGAGGGGACGATCCGCGGGTCGGTGGTGAAGACGCCGTCGACGTCGGTGTAGATTTCACACGAATCAGCCCGCAACACGGCGGCGAGGGCGACGGCGGTCGTATCGCTGCCGCCGCGGCCGAGCGTCGTGATGTTGTAGTCTTCGTCGACCCCTTGGAAGCCGGCCGCGATGACGATGTGGCCGTCATCGAGATGCTTCTTCATCCGGTCGGCGGAAATCGACTGAATACGGGCCTTCGTGTGCGAGCTGTCGGTCTTGATGCCGATCTGGCCGCCGGTGAGGCTGACCGCTTGCCCGCCGAGGGCGTGAATCGCCATCGCCATCAGCGCGACGCTCACTTGCTCGCCGGTGGAGAGGAGCATGTCCATCTCACGCGCCGGCGGCTGCTCAGTAATCTGGCGAGCGAGGTCGACGAGCACGTCGGTCTGCTTGCCCATGGCGCTCACCACCATGACGACCTGATGCCCCTGCTGCTGCGCGCGAATCGCCTTGCGGGCGGCAGCCATGATCTTTTCGCTATTGGCGACCGAGGTGCCGCCGAACTTCTGCACGATGAGCGACATGTGTTATTTAAACCCTATGAGATTGAACGCCTAGAGCGAGGGCAATGACGAATTCCCAAATGACGAATGACGAATGAACTCTGCTGCTTACCCATTCGTCATTCGGATTTCGTCATTTGGACATTCTCACAGGCCTTGGCCGCTCAAACGTTTTTCTTGATAAACCATTCCATCGTCCGCCAGCCTTCGTCGAAGGCGAGCGATGACTTCGCGGCGTTCGTATCGCCGTAGCTGGTGAACTCGTCCGGCTTGATGCCCGTACCAGCCATCGCGACGGGGACGTTGCCGTGCGTGTGGGTCTTCGTCCGCACGAACGTCGGGTGATCGGGCGAGATCATCATCCGCCAGTCGCCGCGAGCCTTCAGCGCCTCAACCAGCGGAGCGACCACATGGCGGTCGATCTCTTCGATCGCCTTGATCTTTCCTTGTACGTCGCCTTCGTGGGAAGCCTCGTCAGGAGCTTCAATGTGCACGCAAATGAGGTCGACGTCGTTGAGCGCCTCGATCGCCGCTCTGCCCTTCGCCGCATAGTCGGTGTCGGTGTAGCCGGTGGCGCCTTCGACCTCGATTCGCTTCCAGCCAACGAGCGTCGCCAAGCCACGGAGCAGGTCGACGGCAGTGATCATCGCCCCATGGACGCCATGAGCGAGGTCGAACCGCTGCAGCGACGGCGCCCGGCCAAGGCCCCACAGCCAAACGTTCGTCGCCGGCAGCTTTCCATAGCCCTGGCGAACGACGTTCACCGGATGATCCTTGAATAGCTCGACCGACTTTTCCATCAGCGAGACGAGCACGTCGCTGCCGGGGCCGCGCGGAAAGTCCTCGGTGATCGACTTGTCGGTGAGATCGTGCGGCGGCGTCGCCCGCGTCTCCATGCTGAACGGCGCCGGTTTGCTGACGCCGCGCCAGATCATCAGGTTGCGATAGCTGACGCCAGGGACGAAATGCAGCACTTGGCTCAACTCAGTGTCGGCTGTGACGTATTCCTGCATCGTCGCCAGCAGCTTCGTCGCTTCGTCGGTGCCGATATGGTCGGCCGTGAAGTCGCGCATCGTCTGGTCTTCCACCGTGACCAGATTGCAGCGAACCGCCCAATCCTCGGCGCCGAGTTCGATCCCCTGCGCAGCCGCTTCGATTGGCGCCCGGCCCGTGAAGTTCTTCAGCGGGTCGTAGCCCAAGAGGCTCATGTTGCCGACTTCCGACCCGGCCGGCAGCACCTTCGGCGTGTGGCAGGCTCGAGCGATCACGCCGGCGGCGACGAGCGCATCCATCGCCGGAGTGTGGGCCGCTTCCAGCGGAGTCTTCCCGCCAAGCGATTCCTGCGGTTCATCGGCGGCGCCGTCGGGGATAATGATTGCGTATTTCATAGTTCTTTAAATCTCACCACGACGGCACGACGGACACGACGAAATGCAAAAGCTAGAGGGCAATGCGTTTGATGCCCTGCTTCAGCAACGACACGTTGAAATTAACCAACAGTCCGACGCGCCTCTTAGATATTTTCAAGTAAGTGAGTAACTGAGCTTCGTGAATTGGCAGTAGGGCTTCAATTGCTTTCAGTTCGACGATGACCTCGTCTTCCACAATCAAATCAATCCGCAGGCCAGATTCAATTTGCATCCCGCGGTAAACAACCGGTAACGCTGCTTGCCGCTGAACCCGAACTCCCGAAAGTTGGAGCTCATGGCAAATACATGCTTCGTACACAGACTCCAGCAACCCTAGCCCCAACTCACGATGGACAGCGAAGGCCGCATCCAGAAATCGAGAAACCGCCTCTTCCGTCGACGCCGGAATTGGTTGAATCATGTACGATCTCTCCCAATAAATTCGATCCTTCGTACTTTCGTCGTGTCCGTCGTGTCGTCGTGGTTCAACTCATCTATTCGCTTATCCACGCACCCACATGCGAACCGTCTCGCCGCGGACGCTTGCCAGCTTGTCGATCTCTTCGCAAGCGCGGGCGGCGTCGCCTTCGCTCGCTTCGTGCGTCATGATGATCAGCGGCACGATGCCTTCCATCAGCGACGGTTCATGTTGCAGCACCGAAGCGATCGAAATGTCATGCTTGCCGAGCACCGTCGCCACTTGGGCCAGCACGCCCGGCGTGTCTTTCACCATCACCCGCAGGTAGAACTTCGCCTTCGCGGCGTCGTTCGGCGCCGTGGTCACGCGCGCCTGACGGTTCGACCAGAGTTCCAGCGTATTGAACGTGATCGCCGTGCGACCGACGGCCGTGTCGATCATGTCGGCCACCACCGCCGAGGCGGTCGGCATCTGCCCGGCGCCTTGGCCGAAGTAAAACAGCGGGCCGACCGCGTCGCCCTTCAAGCGAATCGCATTGAAGGGGCCGCTCACTTCCGCCAACGGGCTGCCTGAACGGACCAACGCCGGTGAAACGTCGAGTTCCAGGTAGTCGTCCACCAAGTCGGCGGTGGCGAGCAGCTTGATCTGGTAGCCGAGCTGCTTCGCATAGCGCACGTCGGCCACATCGAGCTTATCGATGCCGACTCGGGGAATATCCTTCCAATCGACGCGGGCGCCGAAGGCAAGTTGCGCGAGGATCGCCAACTTCTGGGCCGCGTCGCTGCCGTCGACGTCCATGGTCGGATCGGCCTCGGCGTACCCGAGCCGCTGGGCCTCGGCGAGCACCGTGGCGTAGGGGGCGCCTTCGTCGCTCATCTTCGAGAGGATGAAGTTGCTCGTCCCGTTGAGAATGCCGTGCAGCGAAACGATCTGGTTCGCCGACAGGCAGGTGCTGATATTGGCGATGATCGGAATGCCGCCGGCCACCGACGCCTCAAACGCGATTGAGCGGCCCAACTCCCGGGCACGGTCGAACAACTCGGGCCCGTGCTCGGCCAGCAGCGCTTTGTTCGCCGTGACGACGTCTTTGCCGCTTTCCAGCAGCTTCAGCATGATCGTACGGGCCGGCTCCAAACCGCCGACCAAGTGGGCAACGACCTTGATCGTCGGATCGTTGATCACGTCGTCGACGTTGTCGGTCAGCACGCCGGCTGGCAGATCGCAATCGCGGCCCTTCTTCAGGTCGCGAACCACTCCCTTCTCCAGCCACAACACCCGTCCCGCATGCCGGGCCGTGCGATCGCCATGGTCGAGCAGCAAACGCGCCACGCCGCTACCGACGGTGCCGAGACCAATAATGGCGACTTTGGTTTTTTCCATGGGGCGTGGCGTCATCTCGATGAAAGGGCAGGCCTACCGTGGAGGAGGGGCCTCCCTGTGCGGGAAGTTCGGGCCGAAACAAGCACGCCATGGTAAATCGCGAGGTGCGCAAACGTCAACGGGCGACAGGTTTGCGCCGCTTGGCAGGGCGAGTAGAATCAGCGATTCTAGCCCTGCTCCCCACCAGCGAGCCGGGCCGTCCCGGCCCCGGCGCCACTCATTCCCCACTTACCGCCCGCGACCAAAACTCCCGATATGCCACGCTACAACCCCGCTGCAATCGAACCGAAGTGGCAAGCCTACTGGGAGCAGCACGCGACGTTCGCCGCCCCGAAGATGCCGGCGGGCGAGAAGCTCTACGCCCTCGACATGTTCCCCTACCCCAGCGGCGACGGCCTCCACGTCGGCCATCCCGAAGGGTATACGGCGACCGACATCGTCTGCCGGGCTGCCCGCATGCAGGGGAAGAGCGTCGTCCACCCAATGGGGTTCGATAGCTTCGGCCTCCCCGCGGAAGAACACGCCATCAAAACGGGCGTCCACCCGCGGATCCAAACCGAGAAAAACATCTCGACCTTCCGGCGGCAGCTGAAGAGCCTCGGCTTCAGCTACGACTGGGGCCGCGAAATCGCCACGACCGACGTGGAGTACTTCCGCTGGACGCAGTGGATCTTCCTGCAGATTTACGACACTTGGTTCGACGCCGACTTGCAAAAGGGCCGGCCGATCGCCGAGTTGCCGATCCCGCCCGAAGTCGCGGCCCTCGGCACGGAGGCGGTGCGTGATTACCAAGACGAACGCCGCCTCGCTTTCCAGAGCGAAGCCCCGGTGAACTGGTGCCCTGCCCTGGGCACGGTGCTCGCCAACGAAGAAGTGATCGACGGCAAGAGCGAGCGCGGCGGCCACCCCGTGGTCCGTATGCCGCTGCGGCAGTGGATGCTCCGCATCACCGCCTACGCCGACCGCTTAGAAAAGGACCTCGACGGGCTCGACTGGCACGATGGGATCAAAGCCCTCCAGCGCAACTGGATCGGCAAAAGCACCGGCGCCGAGGTCTACTTCCCCCTCCCCGGCGTGCAGGACGTTCTCGTCCCCGACGAGGAAGGGACGACCGAATCGCTCTTCGTCACCACGGAGATCCGCGTCGAGGAGAGCCTCGACGTCTACACGACGCGGCCCGACACCCTCTTCGGGGCCACCTACATGGTGATCGCGCCGGAACACCCGCTCATCGACCGCCTCACCAAGAAGGAAGAAGCCGCCAAGGTGCTCGCCTATCGCGAGCAAGCCACCCGCAAGAGCGACCTGGAGCGAACCGAGCTCTCGAAGGAAAAGACCGGCGTCTTCACCGGCAGCTACGCCGTGAACCCGGTGAACGAGGAGCACATCCCGATCTGGGTCGCCGACTATGTGCTCGCCTCCTACGGCACCGGCGCCATCATGGCCGTCGCGGCCCACGACGAGCGCGACTTTGAATTCGCCCAGCAATTCAACCTGAAGATCATCCCGGTGGTCGACCCAGGCGAAGCTGTCACGCCGGAAGAGCGCGAAGAAGTCCTCGCCGGCAAACGCTGCTTCGGCGGCGCGGGCGTCGCGATCAACTCCGGCAAGTACAACGGCCTTCCCACTGCCGAATTCAAACGCAAGATCATTGCCGATCTCACCGAGCGCGAAGTCGGCCGCGAAGCGGTCAACTACAAGCTCCGCGACTGGCTCTTCAGCCGGCAACGGTTCTGGGGCGAACCGTTCCCGATCTTGCACGAACTCGACGCCGCCGGGAACAAGACCGGCCGCGTTCGCGCCGTGCCGGAAGACCAACTACCGGTCGACCTCCCCCACCTCGACGACTTCAAGCCGCACGGCCGCCCCGAGCCGCCGCTCGACAAGGCGCCCGACGAATGGCTCTACCCCGTCATCGACGGCGTGAAATACAAACGCGAAACGAACACGATGCCGCAATGGGCCGGCAGTTGCTGGTACTACCTGCGGTTCCTCGACCCGAAGAATGCCGCAGCGCCGATCGATCCCGCGATCGAAAAGGCGTGGATGCCGATCGACCTCTACATCGGCGGCGCCGAGCATGCGGTTCTTCATCTCCTCTACGCACGCTTCTGGCATAAAGTCCTGTACGATCGTGGCGTCGTCAGCACGGTCGAGCCGTTCCAGAAGCTGGTGAATCAGGGCATGATTCTCGGTGAAAACAACGAGAAGATGTCCAAGAGCCGCGGCAACGTCATCAACCCCGACGAAGTCGTGAAGGAATATGGCGCCGACGCGCTACGGCTCTACGAGATGTTCATGGGCCCGCTCGAAGCGACGAAGCCTTGGAGCATGGAGGGCGTCAACGGCGTCTACAACTTCCTCGGCCGCGCGTGGCGGATGATCATCGACGATCGCGCCGAGGAAATGGCGCTCAGCCCTGCCCTCTCCGACAACGCCCCGAACGCCGACGAACTCCGCGTTCTCCACAAGACGATCAAAGCCGTCACCGAAGACGTTGCCAAGCTCTCGTTCAACACGGCGATTGCCCGGATGATGGAGTTCACCAACTTCTTCACGAAGCAAGAACGCCGCCCGCGGGCTTGCATGGAACCCTTCATCCTGCTGTTGGCGCCGTTTGCGCCGCACATGGCCGAGGAACTGTGGCACGCGCTCGGCCACGCCAAGACGCTCGCCTACGAACCATGGCCGAAGTTCGATGAGTCGCTGATCGCCGAATCGACCGTCGAATTGGCCGTGCAGGTGAACGGCAAAGTCCGCGGCAAGATCACCGTCGCGGCCGACGCCGACAACGGAACAATTCTTGCGGCCGCTAAGGCGGAGCCGAAAGTCGCCGAGCAACTTGTCGGCAAGACCATCGCCCAGGAAAAGGTCGTTCCGGGACGGTTGGTTATCCTGGCTGTTAAGTAGCGGAGCAACGATTTCTTTGTGGGAGGCGTCTCCGACGCCGATTCAGGCCGCAAGTGAACGATCGAGCCCCAATCAAAGGCAATTCTCAATCGCTTCGCCAAGGAAGAATCTCCGAGGCGTTCGCTTGTTACTTCATCACCAAAGTCGTCGATCAGCGCCGCTCGGTACTCGCGAACGAGCGGGCCGCCGCAATACTTCTAGACAGCTGGAATTACCTTCGCTCGCGCGATCGAATCAAATTATTCGCCTTCTGCGTTATGCCAGATCACTATCACATGACGCTATGTTTGATGCCGGGAGAGAACCTCTCTCAACTGATGCTCGACAGCAACAAGTTCACAGCTCGAGAACTCAATAAGCTTTGTCAGCGTGAGGGAACGTTTTGGCAGGAAGGTTTCCTAGACCACCGCTGCAGGAGCGAGGCTGAACTACATGACCTATCGCTGTACATTGAGCACAATCCGGTAAGGGCCGGGTTGGTGCAAGCAGCCGAGGAATGGCCCTACTCCTCAGCCAGTCAGAACTGTCGCCACATGCTCGATCGCGAATGGTGGCCGTAATCGGCGTCGGAGACGCCTCCCACAAAACTGAGATAGCACACGCTCGCTTCCACAATACTTATCCACTCAGCTGGAAGATCCATCATGAAGAATGCGGTAGCAGTCGTATTAGGCGGCGGACAGGGAACGCGGTTGCAGCCGCTAACGAACTACCGGTCGAAGCCGGCCGTGCCGCTCGCCGGCAAGTACCGCCTTATCGACATTCCGATTTCCAACTGCCTCAACAGCGGCATCAACCGCATCTACGTTCTCACCCAATTCCTCTCAGTGAGTCTCCACCGCCACATCCGCGGCACCTACCGCTTCGACAACTTCAGCGGCGGCTTCGTAGAAATCCTGGCCGCCCAACAGACGATGTCCGAGGGCACCGGCTGGTACCAAGGGACCGCCGACGCGGTGCGCAAGCATCTCCGCTACTTCACCCAACTCGGCGTCGATTACGTCGTAATCCTGTCAGGCGACCAGCTCTACCGGATGGATCTCGCCGCGATGATCCAAACGCACATCGACTCGAAGGCCGACATCACCATCGCCGCAAAGCCTGTCCACGCCAGCGAAGCCGCGGCGATGGGCATCATGCGCGTCGACGCTTCGGGGCAAGTCGAAGGCTTCGTCGAGAAGCCGAAAACCGAAGAGCAAATCGCCCCCGTCCGCATGGACCCGGGCTGGATCGACAGCCGCGGCGTCGCCAGCGGCGGCCGCGATTGCCTCGCCAGCATGGGTATCTACGTTTTCAGCGCGAAGGTGCTGGCCGAGATGCTCGCCCAGGACAACCACCAAGACTTCGGCCGCGAAGTCTTCCCCCACGCGATCGGCACCCGCCGCGTGCAGGTCCACCTATTCGACGGTTACTGGGAAGACATCGGCACGATCGGTTCGTTCTACGAAGCGAACCTACAGCTCGCTCAGCCGAACCCGCCGTTCGACATGAACGACGCGAGCGCACCGATCTACACCCGCCCCCGCTTCCTGCCGCCGTCGCGGATCGACGGCGCGATGGTCACCGGCAGCCTGATTTCCGACGGCTGCATCATCGAGCCGGGCGCCCGCATCGAAAACAGCGTCATCGGCCTACGCTGCCGCATCGGCCGCGACGTCACGATTCGCAACTCGATCTTGATGGGCGCCGACTTTTACGAATCGCCGGAAGCCGTGGCAGCCAGCGATTTCGCCGAGGAACCACCGATGGGCATCGGAGCCGGCGCCGTCATCGAAGGCGCCATCGTCGACAAGAATTGCCGTATCGGCCAGCGGGTCCGTATTATTAACGACGCCCAGCTCGACGACGTGTCGGGCGACTGCGTCGCCATCCGCGACGGGATCATCGTCGTCGGCAAGGACACAATTTTGCCCCCCGACTGGTACTTCGAAAGCGGCAAAAAGGCCCCCGAATCGGCCTAAACCGCAAAGCCGCACCCGCCGGCTACAGAAAGCGACTTGCCCCCGGCGGCAAGTCCGCGACGATTGCTAGGCTGGGACGCAGTCGACCGGCATACTGAAGGTTCGCCCCACAAGCCAACCTGCCCCGGCGGGCAGGATCTCCGGAGAGTAGTTTCGATGACTTTTCTGCGTTCGCTTCGCTACTTCGCCTTGGCCGCCTGCGTCGGCGGGCGCCTCCTCGCCGATAACGTCGCGGTCGCACAAGACGCGGCGGCGCCGCAGGCCGCGCCGATCTACCTCGACGAACCGACCCCGGCGCCAGAGCCGACGGTCGCGCAAGAAGGCCCCGTCAGCGAAAAGTACGACGACGGCAAACCGCGCGTCAGCCGCCAGGTGCGAATCCTCTCTGACAATCAAGTCGTCAACCACGGCCAATACACCGAGTACTACCGCAACGGCCAGAAGTTCGCCGAGGGGAATTTCGACAACGGCGTTCACGAAGGCCCCTGGAGCTACTGGCACGACAACGGCCAACTTGCCAAGACGGTCATCTTCAAGAAGGGCGCTCCCGACGGCCAGTGGGAAGTCTTCCGCGCCGACGGTACGCTGCAGTCGAAGAAAGGTTACAAAGCCGGCAAACGCGACGGCGCTTGGACCAGCTACTTCGCTGACGGCAAGACGCCCAAGATCGAACAAAGCTTTGCCGAGAATCAGCTGGCCGGCGCTCGCAAGACCTTCTACGAGAGCGGCAAGCCTCGCCAAGAGTCGATCTTCGTTGACGGCGCTCTCGACGGCCTGATGACCGAATACGACCAATCGGGCCGGAAGGTCGGCGAAGCGACCTTCTCCAAAGGCAAGCTCAACGGCAAGCTCAGCCGCTGGGCCGCCGACGGCACGGTCAGCGAGCAGTTCTTCAAAGACAATCAGCGCATCGCCCCAGGCGAAGCTCCTAAGTAGCCGCCGCGCGGCCTCTCAAGTCGCTGTAAGTCGCTTGACTCCCATCCAATCGAACTAGGATCGAAATATGTCCGCCCCCGGCCTCGCCCACGTCGTCTTCTTCACGCTCAAAGACCAATCGCCAGCGTCGGTTAAATCGTTTATCGCCGCCTGCGACAAATACCTCACCGATCACCCCGGCACGGTCCACTACAGCGCAGGCGCCCGCGAACCTTCCTACCAACGCCCCGTGAACGATCAAGACTTCGACGTCGCCCTGGTCGCCGTGTTCGACAGCAAGGAATCCCACGACCAATACCAGGTCGCTCCGCGGCACAAAGAATTCATCGCCGAGCAGTCGCCCAACTGGTCGAAAGTCCGCGTCTTCGACGCCCTCGCCTAAAACGACGCACGCAAACCCAAAGCGAGCCCCCGGCTTTAAGCCGGGGGTCCTGAACCTGCCGCCGGCAAAACTTGAGTCTTTTTCCCCGCCCCGGCAGCGGGGCCTCGGTACGCTATAATTGCGCTGGCGTTCTCCCCGCGCATCCCCAGCCGTACCGTCGCATTCCATGTCCGAGCCCGTCGTCTACCAGCCCGAGCACTTCATCAACCGCGAGTTGAGCTGGCTGGAGTTCAACGCTCGTGTGTTGGAAGAGGCTCAGGATCCGTCGA
This sequence comes from Lacipirellula parvula, assembly GCF_009177095.1. Classification (NCBI taxonomy): domain Bacteria; kingdom Pseudomonadati; phylum Planctomycetota; class Planctomycetia; order Pirellulales; family Lacipirellulaceae; genus Lacipirellula; species Lacipirellula parvula. The sequence continues at coordinate 1,463,093 of NZ_AP021861.1, read as the reverse complement.
ACCCGCTTCTCGAGCGCGTGAAGTTCCTCTCGATCTTCAGCTCGAACCTCGACGAGTTCTTCATGGTCCGCGTCGCCGGCCTGCGCGAACAAGCGTTCGGCGGCGTGGCCCCGCAAGACGTCGCGGCCGACGGCTTCGACGCGCTGCTGCAACTCCAGCGCATCTGGCAGCGGACGCGCGAGTTGGTCGAGCAACAATACCGCTGCTGGAACAAGGCGATCCTTCCAGCCCTCGCCGAACAGCAAATTCTGCTGCTCAAAGAAGCCGACTTCGACAAAGCCCAGAGGAAGATCGTCGACGAATTCTTCCGCCAGCGGGCGTTCCCGATCCTCACGCCGATGGCGATCGACCCCAGCCATCCGAGCCCCCGGTTCCACAATCGCGGCCTCTACCTCGCCGCGCTCTTGCAGCGGACGAGCGGCCTGGGCCCCGCGGAACTCTTCGCCGTGGTCCAACTGCCGCAGGTGCTGCCGCGATTCATCGACGTTGGCGGACCGCACGAGAACAAGCTCGTGCTGCTCGAAGACATCATCGCCTGCAAGCTGTCGGAACTCTTCGGCGGCTACGAAAGCGCCCACCACGCGACGTTCCGGCTCACGCGCGACATGGACGTCGACATGCTCGAGCAAGAGTCAGACGACATGCTGCGGACGATTGAGTCGCGGCTCCGCGATCGCCAGCATTCCGAAGCCGTTCGCCTCGAAGTCCACAAGGAAATGAGTCGCGATCTGCTCGAAACGCTCATCGGCGAAGAGCAGTTGCAAGAAAACTTCTTCGTCGAAGGCGAGAAGTACTCCGAGGTCTACCGCGTCGATGGCATGCTCGACATGACGGCCCTCAACGAACTCGCCCGCCTACCTGGCAAAGACGCTCTCCGCGACGCCCCGTTCACCCCGCGTCAGCCGCTGGGGATGCGCCGCGGCGACAACCTGTTCGCCGAAATCGCCGATCGCGACGTGCTGCTTCACCACCCGTTCGACTCCTTCGATCCGGTGGTCGATTTCATCCAGAGCGCCGCTGAAGATCCGCACGTTCTCGCGATCAAGCAAACGCTCTACCGCACCAGCGGCGACAGCCCGATCGTCAAATCGCTCATCCAAGCGGCCGAGAACGGCAAGCACGTCACCGCCCTCGTCGAATTGAAGGCCCGCTTCGACGAAGCGAATAACATCAGCTGGTCGCGGCAAATGGAACGGGCCGGCGTCCACGTCGTGTACGGCTTCATGGATCTGAAGACTCACTGCAAGCTCGCGATGGTCGTGCGGCAGGAAGGCGCGAAGGTCCGTCGGTACTGTCACCTTGGCACGGGCAACTACAACCCGTCGACAGCTCGCCTCTACACCGACACGGCGTTGTTCACGTCGAACAAGCTCGTCGCCGACGATTGCACGGCGCTTTTCAACTTCCTCACTGGTTACTCGCAAGGGCACGAGTGGAAGAAGCTGGTGATCGCCCCCACCGATCTGCACCGCCGCACGATCGAACTGATCGACGAGCAAGCCGCCCGCGCCCGCGAAGGCAAGAACGCACGCATCTTCGCGAAGCTTAACTCGTTGGTCGACGGCGAAACGATCGAAGCGCTTTACCAGGCGAGCCAGGCCGGCGTGCCGATCGACCTCGTGATCCGCGGCATCTGCTGCCTGCGGCCAGGGCTGGCCGGCATTTCCGACAACATTCGCGTTCGCAGCATCGTCGATCGCTTCTTGGAGCACAGCCGCATTATGGTCTTCGGCGATGCGGGCAAGGAGCACGTCTACTTCAGCAGCGCCGACTGGATGCCGCGCAACTTCGAACGCCGCGTCGAGGTGATGTTCCCGATCGAAGCGCCTGAATTGAAACGCCGCGTTTGCGAAGAAATCATTCCGACGTACCTCCGCGACAATTCCCGGGCACGCGTCCTGATGCCCGACGGGGCCTACGTTCGTGCAGCGGCCTGGCACGACGAGCCAGAGCATCGCGCTCAACGCGAACTGCTTGCAGCCAGCAGCGGCGTGCCGATTCCCAAATTGGCGACGCCGCCAGCCAGCGTCACGGAGCCCGACGTCGCCGGCAAGGCGAAGAATGCCGGCCAGAAGTCGAAACAAGGGGCGTAAGTGGTCGTGCAACCTTTCCTTACTCAGCAAGTTGGCCCCAACCCCGACGAAAAAGTAGCACGGAGTTAATTTTTGAATTGCTGTGGTCCCCTCCCCTTGAGGGGGAGGGTTAGGGAGGGGTGACGGCAGCGTGTACCAGGATCCCCCCCTCCCCAGCCCTCCCTCTCAAGGTGAGTGAGCCACAACATTTAGGAGGCGCGTCTAGCAGTTCGGCAAATACCGGTTCAACCGACTCTGAAGATTAAATCCAAGCGAAATCTTCGTCGTGATTCAAATTTGCCCTCTGGCTACTGTCACTACCCAGCTCGCGCGCGACCGCTAAAATGGGGCTCTCCCGCTGAATACTTCCCCCGCGCGCCTCTAAATCAAACGCTCCGCATTCATGGCAGAAGATCACTACGCAACGCTTGGAGTCGCTCGCGCCGCGTCGGCCGAGGAGATCAAGAAGGCGTACCGCAAGCTCGCGCGCGAAAACCACCCAGACCTTCATCCCGATGATCCGAAGGCGAAGGAAAAGTTTCAACAGGTTCAAAACGCGTTCGACGTGCTGAACGACCCGAAGAAGCGGGAAATGTATGACCGCTACGGGAGCGCCTATGAGTCGATGGGCGCCGGCGGCCCGAATCCGCGTCCTTGGCCGGGCGGTGCAGGCGGGGGCGGTCGCGGCGGGCAAGATTCGTACGAAGTCAACTTCGAGGATCTGTTCGGCGGCGGAGGCGGGGCAGGGGGAGGCGGCTTCGGCGACTTCTTCAAACAATTCGGCAATCGCGGCGGCGGCGGGGGCGGCCGGCGGCGGCCCGTGCCTGAATCAGGCGCCGACCTCGAACACGAACTCGCGATCCCGTTCGCCAGCGCCATCCTCGGCGGCGAAGCGCAGATCGCCGTCCAGCGCGGCGACGGACGCCAAGAAACCATCCACGTCAAAATTCCCGCTGGCATCGAAGACGGCAAAAAAATCCGCCTGCGCGGCCAGGGCGAACCAGGCGCCAACGGCGGCGAACCGGGCGACATCCTCATCCGCGTCGCCATTGCACCCCATCCGCAGTTTCGTCGCCACGGCAAGCGGCTAGAGATCACCGTGCCGATCACGCTCGCTGAAGCCATCGGCGGCGGCAAGATCGACGTCCCCACGCCCCACGGCACAATCACGCTCACCGTCCCGCCCGGCACGTCGAGCGGCAAAAAGCTGCGTGTGAAAGGGCAGGGGGTGAAGGCGGGTTCCGGCGAGCCCGGCGATCTGTTCGCGGAACTGCAGATTGTGATGCCGAAAGATCTCAGCGACGAAGAACGTCAGCAACTGGTCGAGATCGCCCAGCGCCACAACGACAACCCGCGCACGGAGCTTCGCTGGTGATCGGCGCAGCAATCAACGTGACCACGCGCTGTTGCCTAGCTCTTGCTGAGACGGCGCCGCCGCAGAAACTCTCGCCCCCCGCGAGCGCAGCCGTGCTAATGGCTCTGCTTGGCATCGCCCTGCTCGGAATGTTGCTCGTGGTGGTCATCCTCCTAGGCGGGAATTGGGTCCGCAAGCAAGGGAAGTTCCGCCGCGGTCCGTCCGTTCCCCCTGATCGACTTCCCCTGCGCCGCAGCACCGATGCGGAACCAACGGCGTCGGACGCTAAGATCTCGGGCTCGCAAGCAGGCGTCGACACCGTCAAGGCGCCGCCGATCAATCGCGACGAAACGATCAGCTAAGTGAGCGACTTTTCCTTCCACCGTTCGCGACGAATTCTGAAGAAAGCGGAGTTCGACCGCGTCTTCGCCCGCCGCCGCTCGCAAGGCGACGGCATGCTCATCCTTTACGCCTGCGAAAACGAACTCGACCATCCGCGCATCGGGCTGGTTGTCTCGCGGAAGGTTGGCAACGCCGTCGTCCGCAATCGTTGGAAGCGCTGTCTTCGCGAAGCCTTCCGCCTGTCTCAGCACGAACTACCTACCGGAGTCGATCTGGTCGCGCTGCCGCGCGCCGGCGCCGAACCGACAATGCCGCGCATTCAACAATCGCTCCGCACGCTTGCCCAGCGACTGGCCCGCCAGCTTCGCTAGCACTGCCGCATGCACCGTCTCTGGAAACATCTCGTCGCCGCTCCGAGCTATCTCATGATTGCCGCCGTCCGCGGCTACCAGCTTTGCATCAGTCCTTTTCTTGGCCCCCTCTGTCGGTATGAACCGACCTGCAGCCAGTACTTCATCGAAGCCGTTCGAAAGTATGGCGCCATCCGCGGCGCTTGGCGGGGACTACGGCGAATAGGTCGGTGCCATCCTTGGGGCGGCAGCGGCTACGACCCGCCTTAGAAGCGCGGCGACGTTCCCCTAGCCCCGGGCTCCGCCCGGGGGTCGCGCACCATACGGTGGTGCGTCGCCTCTACTTCACGCCGACCCCCGGGCAGAGCCCGGGGCTAGACGCTAGCTCGCGCACTGTCGGTCTACGACCCTCTAGCTCTTGACCCAATCCGCCAGCGTCCCTACCCTCCGCGGCCTCTCGGTCTCGGAACCGGGCTGCGCGCAAGGCTGCGCGCAGCGACCTGTCGGAGCTACGTCCATGTCGAATCAAAATCGCCGCAGCCAGTCCATCTCCCGACGAGCGGTGCTGAAGGCAGCGGCCCTCTGCGTCGTTTCGCCGCTGGCAACAGGCTGCATGGGCCCGATTTTCCGCCCGCAGAGCCCCGACGCCGCCCTTTCGACGATTGAGGACGGCGCCCTCGACGGCTCTCAGCTCGTCAGCGCCGTCGCCCATCCGTACGGCATGAATTTCGTGAAAGTCGAAAACGTCGCCCTCGTTACCGGCCTCGCCGGCACTGGCGAAGACCCCGCCCCCTCGCCGCAACGCGCCGCATTGCTCGCCGAACTCAACCGCCGAGAAATCGCCAATCCCAACGAGATCCTCAGCTCCCCCAACACGGCGTTGGTGCTCGTTCGCGGGTACTTGCGCCCCGGCATTCAAGCAGGCGATCGCTTCGACATCGAAGTCCGCACGCCGTCGCGCACCGATACCACCAGCCTCCGCGGCGGCTGGTTGATGGAAACGCAGCTGAGCGAAGTCGCCGTTCTCGGCGGCGCGCTCCGCAACGGCCACGACATTGCCGTCTGCCAGGGCGCCATCTTGGTCGACCCGTCGGCCGACATCGAGAACAACCCCGCCCTGATGGTCCAGGGACGCGTGCTGAACGGCGGCGTCGCCACCAAGTCACGGCAGCTCGGCCTGATCCTCGATCACTCGCACCAGTCGATCCGGCTCAGCCAAATGACGGCCAAAGCGGTCAGCGATCGCTTCCACACGTACGTCGACGGCCGTCGCACGGGCGTCGCCACGCCGCAAACTGATGAATACATCGAGCTGATCATTCATCCCCGCTACAAGGACAACATCGGCCGCTACATGCGCGTTGTTCGCAGCATTGCCATCCGCGAATCGGCTCAGCAGCGGCTCGATCGTCTCAAACTGCTCGAAGGCCAGCTGCTTGACCCGGTCACCTCGGAAACGGCCGCTCTTCGCTTGGAAGCGATCGGCGGCGCCGAAGCGATTGAAATTCTCAAAAAGGGCTCGCTAGCTAGCGACTCGGAAGTCCGTTTTTACGCCGCCGAAGCGCTTGCTTACCTCGACGTGACCGAAGCCGTCGAGCCGCTTGCCAAGGCCGCCACCGACGAGCCCGCCTACCGCGTCGCCGCCTTCTCGGCCCTCGGCGCCATGGAAGACGGAGCGTCGTCCGAGGCGTTGACCAAACTCCTCGGCGTGAAGAGCGCCGAAACCCGATACGGCGCCTTCCGCGCGCTCTCGACCATGGCGGTCGTCGACCCCCTCGTTCGCGGCGAAAGCCTGAACGGCAAGTTCAGATACCATCGCCTCGACGTCGGCGGCCCGCCGATGATTCACGTCACCAGCAGCCATCGCCCCGAAATCGTACTGTTCGGCCCCGATCACCAGTTCAAACTGCCGCTCGTCCTCGACGCCGGTCCGCGAATCCTGGTCAACGGCCTCAAGGGCGACAAGATTACGGTCAGCCGCTTCGGGCCGAACAATCCGACCGAGCAGCGGATCGTCTCGGCGAACGTCGACGAGGTGATTCGCGCTATCATCGACCTCGGCGGCGACTACCCCGACGTGGTCCAGATGTTGCGCAAGGCCAAAGAAACCGGCGCCCTGCCCAGCCGCTACTGCGAAAACGCCTTGCCGGAAGTGGGACGCACGCCCGATCGCAGCGATTCGAAGTCGGACTCCAAAGAGGGAGCCCATCTGGTCGCGAGCGGCGGCTAGGAATTCAGCTTCTTCGATGCGACGGGAAGGAACCGCGAATGACGCGAATCAACAGCAAAGTATGAAACACTGCAACGCCATCCAGATTTCTCCGGCATAACAGTCAAGCATCCATGCAGCGGCCTCGCCACCCAAATCTTCATTTGCGTCTAGTCGCGTGATTCGCGGTTAAAACTTCTTCGATTTCACGCCATGCTTTCCGCCCTCGAACTCAACGGTTTCAAGAGCTTCGCGGAGCGAACCAGGTTCGAGTTCCCGGCCGGCATCACCGTCGTCGTTGGGCCGAACGGCTCGGGCAAGTCGAACGTCGTCGACTCGATCAAGTGGGTCCTCGGCGCCCAAAGCGTGAAAGCCCTCCGCGGCAAGGAGATGACCGACGTCATCTTCAGCGGCTCGCGTTCCCGCCGCGCGGCCAACGCCGCCGAAGCGTCGCTTATCTTCGACAATCGCGCCGGCATCTTCGACCACGACGCCGCCGAGATCCAAATCACCCGCCGCGTCTACCGCAGCGGCGAGGGCGAGTACCTCATCAACCGGCAGCCTTGTCGACTTCGCGACATCCGCGACCTGCTGGCCGACGTCGGCATGTCGAACGGCGCTTATAGCATCATCGAGCAGGGCAAGGTCGACGCCGTTCTGCAATCGTCGCCCAAAGAACGCCGTCTCATCTTCGAAGAAGCCGCCGGAGTGAGTCGTTTCCGCATAAAACGCGAAGAAGCGGCCCGCCGCCTCGAAAAGGTCCAGCAAAACCTCCTCCGCCTTGCCGATATCGTCGAGGAACTTGAAGCGCGCTTGAAAACCGTCCGCTCGCAAGCCGGGCGGGCGCAGAAGTACTCCGAAGTCTCCAAGCGACTGCAACTACTCCGCACGCACGTCGGGCTGGAGGATTGGCGCAAGCTCACCACCCGCATCGACGCCTTACGCACCACCGCTGGTGCCGAAGAAACCGACGTCAGCGGCATGGAACGCGAACTCGCTGAATGCGATGCTCGCGTCGCCGAGGTCGACCGCCAGAACGACGAACTCCAACAAGGCTATCGCCAAACCGCCATCGCCGAGTCGGCCGTCCGCGAACGCCTCGCCCAATGCGAATCGACTCGCAGCAGCCATCTCGCCCGCGTCGACGAGCTCGAACTCGAAACCCAACGCCTCGGCCAGCAGCTGCTCGTGCTGACCACCCGGGCCGGCGACGCCCAGCAGTTGGTCGCTGAAACGGCCGCGGAGCTGGCCGCCTCGCAAACGCAGTTCGACGCCGGCGCCGGCGTTATCTCTGGGCGCCAGCAAGAACTCGCGGCCGCCGAAGCGGAACTCGCTAACATCGCCGCGCAAGCGACTCAGACGCAGTCGCAACTGCAACAGGCCGAGCGCGAACTTGCCCAAGTGCAGAACGACGAACAGCTGCTAGAAGCGAAGCTGCAAACGGCCGAAGGCTCGCTCGGCCGCTTTGACGACGAACTGGCGCCCCTCGCTGCGTCGCGCGAGCGGCTCCTGGGCGAGCAGAAACGCGCCGCCGCCGGCCTAGCGACGCTCGCAGCCGAACTCGAACAGGCGACTCAGCTTCACCAACGCGCCCAGTCGGAACTCGCCGCCGATCGCACCAAGATCGCCGCGCTCCACAAGCTGGTCGCCGATCTCGAAGGCCGTCTCACCGGCGCCCGCGAGCGGACCGTCGTCCTCGAAGAACTCGAGCGCCGCCTCGAAGGCCTCACCTCCGGCGCCAAGGAAGTTCTCCGCCAGGCGCAAGCCGATCCCGACGGGCCGTTCCGCAGCGTCCGCGGCGTTGTCGCCGATTTGCTGCACGTCGACGCCGATTCGGCGCCACTCATCGAAATCGCCCTCGGCGAACGGGCTAACTATCTCGTCGTCACCGAAACCAAGTCGCTCGCCTCGGCCCTCGCCGGCGAACCTGGCAGCTGGCCCGGCCGCACGAGCTTTCTGCGGCTCGACGTGCCGTCGCCCGCCAGCGCCGTCGATCGGATTGATCTCGCCGACGAACCGGGCGTCATGGGCCGCGCCGACATGTTCGTCGACGCCGACGAAGAGTTGCAGCCGATGGTCCGCCGCCTGCTGGGCCGCCACTGGCTCGTCGACACGCTCGCGACGGCGATTCGTCTGGCAAACGGGCAGGGCAGGGGACTGAACTTTATCACCGCTTCGGGCGAAGCCGTGCTCGCCGACGGCACGCTCACCGTCGGCCCGCGCCAAAACATCGCCGGCCTCCTTTCCCGTCGCAGCGAGCTGCGCGCTCTCCGTGAGCAGATTGAGGAAATGGAACGGGCCGCCGCCGACTCGCAACGCGATCGCGAAGAGCTCGAACGACGCATCTCAACCACTGAAGCTGGCCTGCAGCGTCTCGCCTCGCGCCAAACCGCTGCTAGCGACGCCCACAACGAGGCGCGACTGCAAGCGGCCTCGGTGACCGACAAACTCGACCAACTCGACGGCCGTATGGCCGCGATCGCCGCCGCCCGTGAAGCCGCCGCGGCTCAGTTGCAAGAACTCGCGCAACATCGCAACGGCTCGCTCAACCGCGCGGAAGAACTACGCCTGCGCATCGAAGCGGCCCACGCTGCCAGCACCGGTGCAGTCGAACGTCAGGCCGAACTCGAAGCCGCCGTTGAACAACTCCGCCACGCCGTCACCGAACAACGCGTTCAGCTTGCCCGCAGCGAGCAACGTCTGGAAGGCTTGCAGCGGCAAATGGAGCAACTCCGCCGCGATCACGCCGAACGCGACACGCTGCTCGAGGAAACGCGTACGCGAGCCGCTGAGTGCCAAACGCAACGTGCCCGCTTGCAGCAACTCGTGCTCGACCTTGCGGCTGAAAGCACCGAGCTTGTCACTCGCAAGGACGAGTTCAGCGCCAAACTCGCCGAACTCGACGCCGCTCGCCAAGGTCGCCAAGGCATCCGCACCGCCGCCGTCGCCGCCGCCGACGCCATCCGCGAACAACTCCTCTCGCGGCAACGTCGCCTGCAAACCGCCCAGCTTGAACTCCAGCAACTCGTCCAGCAGCGCTCGGCGACCGCTGAACGCTTGCGAGAGGACTACCAACTCGATTTGGCTACGCTAGCGGCCGAACAACACGCCGTCGAGGAACCAGTCGAAGGCATCCCCGGCGACCGCGCCGCCATCGAAGTCGAAATTCGCGACCTGAAGAACCGCCTCCAAGCCGTCGGCCCGGTGAACGTCGAAGCCCTCGCCGAGCTCGAAGGCCTTGAAAGCCGCTACGGCACGCTGGCATCGCAGTACGAAGACTTGCAGTCGGCCAAGGCGCGGCTCGAACAGATTGTCCAGCAGATCAACGGCGAGAGCCGGCAGCTTTTCACCGAGTCGGTCGACAACATCCGCCGCCACTTCCAAGAGATCTTCCGCGGCCTGTTCGCCGGCGGCGAGGCCGACATCATTTTGGAGGACGACGCCAGCGGCGACGTGCTCGAAGCCGGCATCTCGATCATCGCCCGCCCGCCAGGCAAACAACCGCGCAACATCTCGCTGCTGTCAGGCGGCGAACGGACGCTCACCTGCGTCGCGCTCTTGCTAGCGATCTTCCGCAGCCGTCCCAGCCCGTTCTGCGTCCTCGACGAAGTCGATGCTGCGCTCGACGAAGCGAACATCGATCGCTTCGTCGAAGTCCTCAAGCAGTTCATGCAAACGACGCAGTTCATCGTCATCACGCATTCCAAGCGGACGATGACCTGTTCCGACACCTTGTACGGGGTAACAATGCAAGAGTCGGGCGTGTCGAAGCGGGTGTCGGTAAGATTCGAAGACGTCAGCGAAGACGGCCACATCGCGCCGTCGGCGCTCAAGGCTGCCTAGCGGCCTCGACGGGATCACGGCGTCAGTGGTCCGTCGTCAGTCGTCAGTTGCTGGGGGATTGATTGCTTGCAGCCACAGCAGGAGCTGCTCAGCCAATCAACTCTCCCCGCGTTTCAGCAACTGACGACTGACAATCGGGCCGTCGCAACCGTTCCAACCGTCGCCGGCGGCACTGTCGGACCACTTTTCGCCTCCGGAACGGGCGGATCAACCGTCGAGAACGGTGCAACGGTTGAAAGTTTCTAAAGTCGACCCCCCTCTCGACTCGAAATAAGTAGCGGATGGAGTTCCCTCCACCAGCGCTTCCCCTTCATCGAGGGGGCGGCAACGCTGGCCCAGGGATTCCATTGAAGGGGGGAGCCTGCCTGACACTGCACGCCGCTTTGGTGCCGCGTTGCGCCCTTGATTGGAAGGGCCGCTGCGCGCCGTCTGGAGCTTCCCCTGCGCAACGAACCCGTTGCAAACCGCGAGCCTACCGGCCGCGCATTTGCTCGTGGGAAAAAGCGATTGTAACGATTGGATGGACTGACTGCGAAGTTCTCCAATTTAACGACTTTCGCCAATCTCCGAGTGCTTGCACTGCCGAATAGCGTACATGACAGCAGAGGATCAGAAGGACCTGAACCGAAGCCGCATGCAATTTTTTGATTCCGTGCCCCGACCCAGGCGAAGAGCAACGCGCCTCTCGACCCAGAAGAGCGGCGTTTAGGGAGAGTTAACGCTGTAACGCGTTGCAAATTGCCAGGGGCCGACCAGGTCGCACGCTCGTTGGGAGCGTGGGCCGCGAGTGAGCGTTCACGCAAGTCAATTTTGGAGTACCCGTGATGAAGGTCTTTACTACTGGTCAGGTCGCTAAGATCTGTAAGGTGGCCCCGCGCACGGTCAGCAAGTGGTTTGATTCGGGTCGACTCAAGGGCTACCGCATCCCCGGTTCGCAAGACCGTCGGATCCCCCGCGAGTACCTGATCCGGTTCCTCAAGGAGCACGGCATGCCGCTGGGCGACCTAGAGGACGAGGCGATGGCCAAAGTGCTCATCGTCGCGCAGGACCAAGTGCTGATCGAGAACCTCAAGCGCGAGCTGCCTCTCGAACGTTCCTTCCGCACCAGCACCGCCGCCAGCGGATTCGAAGCCGGCATCCAAGCCGAAAGCTTCCACCCCGACTGCATCGTGGTCGATTTCTCGATCGGCCAAGTTGAAGCCCTGCAGATTTGCCAAAATCTGCGTCGCTCCAGCGACTTCGCTGAGACGATCCTGATCGCCCTGCTGCCAGACGATGGCGCGACGGCGAGCTTCGATCGCTCAAGCATCAACGAAACGTTCAAGAAGCCGTTCGACGCCGCCCTGCTGGCCGAACGCCTTCGGACGCTGGTTGGCGCCAAGAAAGAGTTGGTCTAAGCCTGAACTCCGCTAGACTTGCGTTCGAACGATGGAGGCGCCGTGACGCCCCAAACGTCCGGCCCGAGCGAATAACCCGTGGCGCTCGTGAATGCTCGCGGATTCAGATAATTAAAGGGGCTTGTTGAAAGATTCAACAAGCTGCTGCGGCGCGGATCTCCCGTCTTCGCCGTAGCGTCCCCGCTCAAAAGGCCCCGTCGACTTCGGTCGACGGGGCCTTTTTTTGTTGCGCTGCGCCAATGGGTTGAGAGCCCTCTGCCGCTGGTGGCTTTCTGCTGAATTGACGATTGCCGGGTGGCAAAAGGCTCCCGCCCCCTTCACCGTCCTCCCCTTTTAAGGGGAGCCACGCCCCACGCAAAGCAATAATTATTTATTGACAAACGATAAATTAGCGAGTAAAATCAATCACATGAAGGCCACTCGGCAACGCCTCGCCGTGGCCCCTTCTAGATCCGGGCGTACGGTTTTACTCCCTTCAAACGTTTCTGAAGGTGCATTGCCATGAAACGCAGCTCCATCTTCATTCTGCAAGCTGCCGTCGTCATGTTCGGCCTCGCCGTCCTCGCCTTCTTGCTCGGCGAGCCCCACCTCGAAGGTCGCAACGCGCACGCCACGCCCTTCGAGGTCTACTTCAACGATCCGCTGTTGGCGTACGTCTACCTCGCGTCGGTTCCGTTCTTTGTCGCGCTGTACCAAGCCTTCAAGGTGCTTGGGTATGCAGGGCAGAACCAAGTCTTCTCACCCGCAGCCGTTCACGCCTTGCGCACAATCAAGTACTGCGCGATCGCGATGATCGGGTTCACCCTGTTCAGCTTCGCCTTCGTCCCCTTCGCTGAGGGAGACGACGGCCCGCCAGGCGTCATGTTGCGGCTGCTGGTGATCTTCCCCACAATCGTCGCCGCCGCCGCGGCAGCGATGTTAGAACGAGTTCTGCAAAACGCCGTCGACATCAAATCCGAAAACGACTTCACGGTGTAATGAAAGCGGGCATGGCCATCATCATCAACATCGACGTCATGCTGGCGCGCCGCAAGATGAGCGTCACCGAGCTTGCCGAGCGGGTCGGCATCACGATGGCCAACATTTCGGTCCTCAAAAACGACAAAGCGAAAGCCATCCGCTTCTCGACGCTCGAAGCCATTTGCAAAGCGCTCGAGTGCCAGCCTGGCGATATTCTGGAATACGAAGCCGACTCGGCGCCGCTTTTAGCCCCGGGCTCCGCCCGGGGGTAGGTCGCCATTCCGGTAGGCATCGCCGCGCGTGATGCTACCCCCGGGCGGAGCCCGGGGCTAAAACGCCAGCGCATCAAAAAAGCGAGGGCCGAGTAACGCTCAGCCCTCGCTTCTGTATCTGATAACTTTGACGGCGATCGCCAGCGTTACTTCTTCAGCGAACGACGAACCATCAGCCCCAGCGGAGCGGCGGCGCCCAGCAGGCCGAACGTCGCCGGTTCCGGCACAGGCACGTTCGCCGTGGCGACAATCGTACCGTAGAATGTCGTCATGCCGAAGAAGTGCGACTCACTGAACTGCACAGGAACTGTCAACGTCAGCAAGTTGCCGGTTCGCACGAGCGAGCCAGTGCCGGTGTAATCGGTGGTCGGGTTGATCACGATCCCGGCGCCCGCCAGATTCGTGAGCGGCCCGTTCGGCGACGTCGATCCGTAGCTGAGGTAAATAATCCCCGATTTGAACGACGGCGTGCTGCCTGCTTCATCGAAGAGGCCCGCGGTAAGCGGCTTCGGAGCGCTGTCGGCGAGCGAAATCTGCAGATTGCGAATCGCCGAATTCGAAGCGGCGGGGCCGCCGATCGAACTGAGATTCGTCGTGGTGCCGTAGTTTGCGAAGACGCTTGAATTGACATACGCGGGCACTGTTTCCGCACGGGTCGAATCGGCTGGTAACGGGTAGTTAAGACCCGGGCTCCAATTGCCGCTGATGCCGGCAACGAGTTGCGTCGTCGGCAGCAACTGAATGGTCGAGGACGTGACGTCGGCGACGACAATGCCCGAATACTTGGTCGACCAAGCGCCGAGCCCTTGGGGCTGCGTCGGAGCCGACCCGGGAGAGAAGCCGGCGGCGGGAGTGATGCTGAGCGAGCTCAAGCTATCGATGACGTTGAACGTGATGGGCGCTGCAGAGGCAGCGTTGCCCAGAAGGCATACGGCGGCAAGAAGCGCCGTACAACGAGTTGTGATTTTCACGAGGCTGACCTGGGTGGGGGTGAAACTTCAGAAGACGATAACTCTAGCGGCGTATGCCGCACCGCGACATGAACAGAGTACTTGGCTGCAAAAAGCGTCGCTAGCTGATTTGCCGGTAAAAGCAGGCTATTTCGTCGCTTGCACGATCTCATCACGCCGTACGAATACGATGCGCTTACGTACCGGCGGCGCAGCGTCGAAAACCACGACAACACATGTCGCACACTGCGACACGCACTTTGTACCTAGCTGATCCCCAGCTGAACGATGGCATGTCGACGAGTCGGCTCGAATCGCTCTCGCGACAAACCGCGCATCGATTCGAGCGCGTTCCGCAGCATGTTTAGGTAGACTCAATTTCGTTCGCAGCCGCTCAATGGAGTGGCTGCGAAGTTCTCATGCACGACGAGTCACTAAGACTACTGATCCTCATGCCACGCTGCGCCGCATTCATCCACTGCTTTCGAATCGTCTTCGCGAGCACTGCAATATTCGCTGCAGCAAGTCGCGCTGATATTCACGCAGCAACCGTCGCCGTGTCGCTCGACGCCGTCGCCGACCCCACGTCCAACTTCATTGCCTATTGGTCCGAAGGCATCTGCCAACTCAACATGACCTACCCCGGCACGACGCGGCAACCGTTCTGGAACACGCAAAACCTCTCGCAAACCTACAACAACAATTTTGATTTCTTTCCGAACGACAGCGTCATGAAGTTCGGCAATTTCACGTACGACGACGCCAGCCTCGTCGGCGGCAGCGGCTCAGCGACGATCACCGGCCTCACCCTCGGCATCGAACGTGATCCGCTCAACGCCAACTACGTGAACGGCAGCTGGCTCAGCTTCACCACCGAGTTGCAAAGCTACTCAGGCTCGGTGACCGTTGCGAACGGCGCAGTGACCGGAATCAACCTCACGGCCAACTACAACTCGGTCGGCTACTTTGGTTCCGTCCCGGCAAATGGGAGCGGAACATTTTCAATTGCGGGCAACGCGTTTCAGGTATCGGCGACGGCCGACAACGCGTTCTTCGGCAACTACGACCCGGCGATGGAGTGGGATTGGAGCGGCGTGATCTCTAGCGTCACGACGACTCCGCCTCCCGTCTACGCCGCCGACTTCGACGGCAACGGCTACATCGACGGCGCCGACCTCTCCCAATGGAAGCTCGGCATGGGCATCGCGTCGGGAGCGACCAAGAACCAAGGCGACGCCAACGACGACGGCGCCGTCGATGGCGCCGACTTTCTCACCTGGCAACGCGAGTTCGGCCTCGGTACGCCGCCAGCGCTCGCCGCCGCAAGCAGCGTCCCGGAACCAGCCGCCGCAACGCTCCTAGCGTTTGCCCTCGCCAGCCTCGCCCTCCGCCGCCGGCGCTAGCACCGCACGCAGTCCCTAACGGGTAGCCCAGGTTGGCGTACTCGCCTACCTGGGCGGCGCAGCCGCAAGAGGCACTCTGCAGGCCACGAAGCCTCTCCCCGCAGAGAATTGCTGACGCGCCCGTCATCTCCGCGCGACTTTTCACGATTCTCGTTGACTTCTCTCCCCGCGCGCACCCAGAATGTGCCAGCCGCACCGCTGACACACGGCTGAAATCCCGCGTAAATCTCTCTTCAAACGCAACGCGCCGAGCCCCCGATGAACTTCAAAAAGTGGCTGCATGATTCCATCCTCCCCCGCATGCAGTCGTCTCGCGCTCGCCGCCGCCAGCCGCGGCGTTCTTCACAGCGCGGCTACGTGCCGCAAGTGTTCTTACTCGAGGATCGCCGCCTGCTCGCCGTGCTGACCGTCACCACCGCCGACGAAATTGGCGTCGGTTCCTTGGCCTACGTCATCAACTCCAGCGTCAACCGCATCAACGGCGGCACGGGCGACGATGTCATTCAGTTCGCACCGGCACTCGACGGCGGCACAATCTCGCTCGCCGGCGACTTCGTCAATCCGTTTGCAACGAACGTCGGCGCCACCGCGTTTCAAGTTCGCAACAACACTACGCTGACCATCGATGGCGTGACGGGCATGTCGCAGGGCGTCAACATCGCCCGTAGCGGCGCGGCCTTTCGGTTCTTCTACGTCGACGTCGGCAGCAACCTCACGCTGAAGGGGCTCACGCTCACCAATGGTCTCGCGCAAGGCCTGGCCGGCGGCAACGCGGCGCTTAGCGGCGCCGGGGGCGGCAGCGCCGGCATGGGGGGCGCCATCTTCAATCGCGGCAACCTCACCATCGAGGGCTGCACGCTCGACGACAACGATGCCGTCGGGGGCGCCGGCGGTTCGTACCTCGCGAGTCTCACCGGCCGCGGCGGCGGGGGCGGCGGCGGGATGACCAACGTCGGACAATCGGCGAACTCGAACACAGGCGGCTTCGGCGGCGGCAATGGCGGCGGCAACGGCGGCGCATCGGGCGGGAACAACGGCATGAACGCCGGCTTGATCGGCAGCGGCGGCGGGGGCGGCGGCGCGGGCCTCGATCCCTCCATCATCGGCGGAACGGGCGGCAAAGGAACCCTGGGCGGCGGGGGCGGCGGCGGCGGATCGTACAAGGGCGCTGGCGGCGCCGGCGGCTTTGGCGGCGGCGGCGGCGGCGGAGCCGATCACGCGGGCGTCGGCGGCGCGGCCGGGTATGGCGGCGGCGCGGGGCACGCGGGGGGCGGCGCGACCTTCGAATCGCAAAGCGGCGCTGGCGGCGGCGGGGCCGGCATGGGAGGCGCCATCTTCAACGAAGCGGGCGCCGTCACCATCGTCAACTCCACCTTCACCGCCAACGCAGCCGTCGGCGGCGCCGGCGGTACGGCGATTGATCCCGCCCGGAACGGCGGCGCCGGCCAAGGCCTCGGCGGCGCGATCTTCAATCGCAGCGGCACGATCACGATCACCAACAGCACCATCGCCTCGAACACCGTCACGCAGGGCGACGGCTCGACGCTGGCGCGGGCCGGCAGCGGCGTCTTCAGCATCTCCGACACGACCTTGGCCGCCGCGCACATCAACAACACGATCATCAGTCATGTTGGCGCGCCGACGGTAGACGACTACACCTCCTTCGCCGTCGGCGCCGGTCATACCAGCACCGGCAATGGTAACTTGATGGGCGTACAGTTTGGGTTTCTTGGCGGAGCCAGCAACGCCGATCCGCAACTCGGTCCGCTCCAAGAGAACGGCGGCCTCACCCGCACGATGGCGCTGCTCGCCGGCAGTCCGGCCATCAATCAAGGCATCGACCTGCTCCCCGGCAACGGCGTCCCCGCGACCGATCAGCGCGGCCTGCCGCGCGATCCGACGAACATCGACGTCGGCGCCTTCGAGTACCGCCTCGTCGCCAGCATGATCGTCAACGCTGAAATCGACGAAACCAACGTCGCCGCCACGCTTTCGCTCCGCGAAGCGATCGAACTCGCCAACGGCACGCGCTCTTACGACGCCCTCTCCGCGAGCGAAAAGGCCCAGGTCACGCTCGTCGGCGGCATCTCGAACACGATCACCTTCGCCAGCAATCTGAACGGCAAAACGATCACGCTGACGACCGTCGGCTCCGGCCGCGTCGGTCCCACGGCGCTGCCGATCACGAGCAACATCGTCGTCACGGGCCCCGCCGGCAACAGCGGCGTCACCGTTACCGCGGCCGGAACTACGATGCGACTCTTCGACGTCACGAACAGCGGAAATCTCACGCTACAAAACCTGACGCTCACTGGGGGAACGGCTCGCGGCTTCGCCGGCGGCGATTTCTTCCTCGGCGGCGGCGGCGGCGGCAGCGCCGGCCTGGGCGGCGCTGTCTTTAACCAAGGCACGCTACAAATCCTCAATAGCACGCTCACCGCCAACATCGCCCAAGGGGGCGCCGGCGGCATGTTCAACGAAACGCTCGAAGGTAACGGCGGCTCAGGCGGCGGCGGCCTGAACGTCAAAGGCGCCAACGTCGCCAACAACAACGGCAGCTCGGGCGGTGGGCCCAACGGCGGCGCGGGCAGTAGCGGCTACGGCGAAGATGGCGGCTTCGGCGGCGGCGGCGCGGGCGGAGCGAGCGATGGCAGCAGTTCCGGCGGTCAACCCGGCGGCATCGGCGGCTACGGCGGCGGGGGCGGCGGCGGCGGGTACGCCTCGTCATTCCCCGGCATCGGCGGAGCCGGCGGCTTTGGCGGCGGCGCGGGCGGCAATAGCGGCATCGGCGGCAATGGCGGCTCGGGCATGGGAGGCGCCATCTTCAACGAAGCCGGCATCGTCATCATCAGCAATAGCACGCTCGCCGCCAACACGGCTGTCGGCGGGGTAGGGGACGTCGGCGGCTCCGGAATCGGCGGCGCCCTCTACAATCACAACGGCACGATCACCATCTCCAGCAGCACGATCTTCGCCAACATCGCCGCCCAAGCCGGCCGCGGCGTCTACAATCTCGGCGACGACGGATACGCCACCACAGATTCAATCACCGCCGACGCCGTCATTAACAACACGATCATCGGCCAAGCCAGCGCCCCCGCCGGCGAAGACTTCACCGGCGCGACCATCGGCAACGGCGTCAACGCCACCTCCGGCAGCTACAACCTCATCCGCACCTTCAGCGGCTTCGCCGGCGCCGTCGTGAGCAGCGCCGATCCCAAGCTCGGCCCGCTGCAAAACAACGGCGGCCCCACGCCGACAATGGCCCTCCTTACCGGCAGCCCCGCCATCGACGCCGGCAACCCCGGCTACGCATCTCCGCCCAGCGTCGACCAACGCGGCGGCGCGTTCGCGCGAGTGCTCAACGGCCGCATCGACGTCGGCGCCTACGAAGGCGTCGCCAGCGTCGCGGCCTCCGCCGACTTCAACGCCGACAGCCGAGTCGACGGCCGCGACTTCCTCGCCTGGCAACGCGGCTTCGGCATCGCGTCAAACGCGACGAAAGCCAACGGCGACGCCGATAACAACGGCGCCGTCAACGCCGCCGACTTAGCCGTTTGGAAAACGCAATTCGGCACAAGCGGAGCCGTCACCGCTGCGGCCCCCGCCGCCGCGCCCGCGATGGCCCCAGCCAGCGCCACGTTCGCTATGCCTGCGATAGCGCCCACAACGCTCGCAATCACGAACAGCGAAGATCAACCGTCGCCGCCCGCCAGCGAAAGCTCAGCTGCGACTCCGGTAACTCAACACTGGTTCTGGCTAGCCGGCGAAGGCCTCGTAACGCGAGCCGCCTCGCCAAGAGCAGCCGCAACGCAACAAGACGCCGATAACTACTCCACGCCATCGCGGCACGCGTTCTGGTCGAGCTTCTCGCCGACCGGGCTCAAGCGCTCAGCACACAGCGACGCCGAGGACTTCGGACTAAGTTACAACGACGACGAAGAAGCAGCAGCAGCGAACCCCGACGCGTTGAACTCGCTCGACCACGCCTTCGCCAACCTCGCCGGCTCGCACTTGGACTTCTAGCCCCCCATTCCAGCGCGTCGCGTCTTCCCTAGCCCCGGGCTCCGCCCGGGGGTCGCTTACCATTCCGCAAGACATCGCCGCACCATCGTAAGCATGCGGCCGCTTCGCGCCGCATTCTTGGCAAACGCGCGATCAAACGGCGACGCCGTCAAAACCCCGACAGCGCGTCCCCATCGTCATAACAATAGAGCCCCAGCAAAATCACCGGCTCAATCTCTTCGGAAAGAAACCGAACGCTCCCATCCGCCAACACCGCGTAGGCGCCCCCGTCGTGAAACGCGTAGGGCCCGTAGTCGTACGAGTTCGAACAGTTCACCGTGCAGCGGCTCACGCGTTTGATAGCTGCGTAGGCGGTTGGCGAAACGCTGCTCAGTGCGCGGCCCACCCACGACCCATCCTCGGGGTACCAGATGCGCGCCGGCGTCCACGCGCTTCGCTCAGGACCATAGAGCTCCGAGCCCCCCGCCGATTCCACCAGCAAAACTGTTTGCGATAGCCCGTCGGTAATCTTGCCGGGACTCGTGTACTCGCGGCTGATGATTCCGGCCGCCCAGCCGGTCCTCCCCCAATGCTTCACGATCGGGTCGTTGGAGTTCGCCCCCTGGCATCCTTTGTAGTCGATGGTCGCCATCCGCGTCGGTTGCGGCCCAATCTTCTCATACTCGTACACATCGTCGCTGGGCGCCGTGGGGCACTTGTACGTCGGCACGATCGTCGCCGCCAAGTCGCCGTTCGCGCCCTCGAAGAATCCCAGGCGGTCGTCCCACGCATCGCAGAGCGAGCGCAGCTCAAGGTACGGCAACAACTCCCGCGCCCAAGTGATCGACGCATCCCCATTGGGCCAGCTGCACGGATACGTCCCGCGAGCCGTGGCGAACTGAGAGGCCGCAAGTCCCATCTGCCGCATGTTGTTCGCGCAGGTCGCCTTGCGCGACGACTCGCGGGCCGCCTGCACGGCAGGCAGCAGTAGCGCCGTGAGCAGACCGATCACCGCAATCACGACCAGCAACTCGATCAGCGTAAAGCCGCGCTGAGAGTTCGTTGGCGCCGGCGTGCGAGCTCCGTAAGTTGTAGATTGCAGCTCGAACATACTTGGGATCAGGCGCAGCGTTGGGCCAACATCGAAGCCGCGTCACGACGGCTCGCCCATTGTATGCGAAGACTTCTTCTGCTGCCCCACCGCTGCCGACTGCCTGGCGTCGCTCCTACCGACACGTCCGTCGATGAATCCGACACGCACTCACGCGATAGAGATTGCGAGACCGACGCCGCTGCCATTACGCGCCGACAAAACTCGCGCAGATGCCGTCCACTGCAAGGTTGACCCTTTTTCTGGCGCCAAGCGTCGCCTAGGCTTAAACCTTCATCAATGAAGGGAAAACGCATGCAACTTCGAGCCTTCGCCGGCGCCACGCTCGCCATCGTAGTCGCGAGCTCCGCCATCGGCGCCACGCTGGAAATCAACGCCACCGCGAACAACGGCAGCCGCTTCATCGAGCACGTCCAAGACGCCTTCTGGGAACTCGGCCAAACGCGCGCAAGCTCGCGCGTCCCGTTCCCAGACGGCGCGTTCAACTACGCCTCCCTGCCAAACTACGTGCCGCAAGGCGGCGGCGGAACCGCGTTCCCCAACAAGCAGAACTTCCAAGACCTCGGCGCCATCGAGTACGACTCCAGCACCGGCGCCGTCACGGAGCTCACGTTCAACTTCTCCCCCCACGTCGCGCCCGGCCGCTTCACCTTTTACCAGGCGATCGCGTCGGCCTCCCCATACGCCACGTCGTTCGGCGCCTTTTCCGGGAGCGTCACGCTCAACGGCGCCGCCGCGCCCACGATCAATCTCACGAGCGAGATCAAGTTCACCATCGAATCCGACGTCGACGACGCACTCGTTTACACGGGCGTCTTCAACGTCGTGAACAACGCCTTCACGTTAGCCGTCGACGATACCGCCTTCAGCCCGCTGTATCAAACGTACGCCGGCAATGGCAACATCCGCTACGAATGGAGCGTCACCGGCACGCTTGCCGCCCCCGCGCCCGATCCACTTGCTGGCGATTTCAATCTCAACGGCCTCGTCGACGGCGCCGACTTCCTCGCGTGGCAACGCAATCCTAGCGTCGGCAGCCTCGACGATTGGAAGGCCAACTTTGGCGCCGGAGCATCAACCGCATCCGCAGCGACGCCCGTCCCCGAGCCAGCCGCCCTGCTTTTAATGGCGACCGCGTTGATCGCAATCACGGGTGGCCCAGGTTGGCGTACTCGCCTACCTGGGCGGCGCAGCCGCAGGAGGCATGGATGACCTCTGGCTCCCTCCCCCTTGAGGGGAGGGCTGGGGAGGGGGTGCTGAACCTTGGCGCCAGATCCAAGTACATCTCCCTAACTCTTCCCCTCAAGATGAGGGGACCTCAGGGGTCTATTTTCCGGAGTGTTCGCGACAAGCAAGCATGAAGTCGCCCCATGAGGTTACAATCCCCCTCATGTACCGCGACGAAGACCAGCGAGATTTCGCCCGCCGGCTCCGCAATGAGCCAAGCGGCGCTGAAAAACGTCTGTGGTTCCTGTTACGCGCTGGCCAACTCAACGGCCACAAGTTCCGCCGCCAAGCCGCGCTCGGCCCCTACATCGTCGACTTCATCTGCCTCGCGCAACGACTCATCGTCGAACTCGACGGCCCGCAACATCTCGAAGCAGCAGTCGCCGAGCACGACGCCCGCCGCACCGCCTGGCTTGCCGAACGCGGCTACCGTGTGATTCGCTTCCGCAATCACGAGATCGACGAGGACGTGCACCGCGTGGTCGATGCGATTCGGCAGGCGCTTGAAGTGGCCACGCCAACGCCGCTGCCGCCCCCCTCCCCAACCCTCCCCTCCAGGGGGAGGGAGCCGGATGGGACTGAGTAGAGTTAGAGTGCGAGCAGCAGAAAACGACAGGGAGCATGCCGCAGAGCACCACCCGACCCTAAATCATCTGGTCCCCTCCCCCTGGAGGGGAGGGCTAGGGAGGGGGGACGAAGCGGGTACACGCCTTCAACGGCTCACCACTTAGCTTCATTAGCTCACATCAATTACACTTGCTTACGCAGAAAACCAACTTCAGGCTAGCCAAGAGCTTCGTTGTTATGCATCCCTCGGCAACTTTAAAGCGATTTGCACCACACCTAATCGCCGGAGCAATTTGGACGCCGCTTGCATTGCTGACTCTTTACGGCGCGCTCCGCTTCGCGCGTAGCTTTCCCTACGTCGCCTATCCGTGCTTCGCGCTGTTCGCTGCGATCTTCATTGCGGCGGTCCTCTCGGACATGCGGCATCAACGGCGAATGCGCGAATCTCAACGCCTGCTGGCAGACCTAGTATGTCCGGCCTGCGGCGCGGCGTTCGGAATTTCCGCCGCTGAGGAGGCCTTCAACCCACTATCGGAGCCTTCCGACATGCTCGTGGATGACTTCCTCGTGGATGACTTCGGGTGTAGTACTGTCGTCTGCGGCGAATGTAAAACGGAGTCGATATTCCATCGACTCTCGCACAAATTAACACGGTTGCGGGGAACAGCGTCGGACGCATGGGCCATCGCGGGTGATTGACATTCTTATGTCCGCCTCCCTGGTGTAACCATCGCGACGACACCGGTATCCCCCCTCAACTCTCCCCCGCTATCATGGGCCCTCATGCCCACCCGCCTCCTACTCTCCGCCCTCTGGTTCTTCCTCGTTCTCTTCTCCTACTACGTCCTAAAACCAGTCCGCGACGCCCTCGCCACCGAAACCCGCCTCTTCGGCCCCCTCTACCTCGCCACGTTCCTCGCCGCCTCTGCCGCCCTCCCTCTCTACTGGCGAATCGTCGCCCGCACCACGCGGCGGCAACTCGTCTTCGGCGTCTACCAGTTCTTCGTCGCCTGCCTCGTCGCGTTCGCCCTGCTGCTCGCCCGCGGCGAGGGTGAAACCGAATGGCTCCGCAACGCCTTCTTCGTGTGGGTGAGCGTCTTCAACCTCTACGTCGTCGCCGTCTTCTGGAGCGTGATGGCCGACCTCTTTTCCGCCGAGGAGGGGAAGAGCTGGTTCGGCGCCATGGCCGCGGCCGGCACCGTCGGCTCGATCGTCGCGTCGCTCGTCGGCCACGTTGCCGCGCAGCGGCTGGGGCTCGAGTGGCTGATGGTCGTCGCGATCGTCGCCCTCGAACTCGCGATCGCCACGGCCTGGCTCTTGTTGCGGTTCGCCTCGCGCGAAGAGTTTGCAAGATGCTCTTTGTGGGAGGGGTCTCCGACCCCGAAGCCGGTTAGCGGGCCGCAGAGAACTGAAGTGGAGCGCGAAATCGGCGTCGGAGACGCCTCCCACAAATCACAACAAGCTCACAAGTCAAACAACACCGCCAGCAAGCCCCCTTCCAGCGGCTCGCTCCTCGCCGGCCTCCGCACCGTGCTCTCGTCGCGTTACTTGCTGATGATCTGCGCGTTCACCGCCATCGGCAAATTCTCCGCGACTTTCGTCTACAACAATTTTCAACACACGCTCCGCGAGGAAGGACTCGCCGTCGCCGAACGCACCGAATTGTTCTCCGCGATGAACTTCTACTCCCAAACCGGCACGCTCGCGTTCCAAGCCCTTCTCGCCGCCGCGCTGATGCGACTCGTCGGCGTCGGCGCGACGCTCGCCGCGGCCTGCGGCGTCATCGTCGGCCTGTTCGTCTGGCTGTCGATCGACGCCACGCTCTGGCCGCTCATGGTCGCCAAAGTCGTCCAAGAAATCGTCGGCTACGGCCTGCTCGTCCCCGCGCAGCAAGTGCTGTTCACCGTGGTGAGCCGCACCGAAAAGTACGAATCAAAAGCGTTCATCGACACGGCCGTCTTCCGCGGCAGCGACGTCGCCGCGGCCAACGTCGTCGACGCCCTCGGCCGCTTCTCCGCAAGCGCCGCCGCCATGGCGATCCTCCCGCTCGTCGGCGTGTGGATGGCGCTAGGCGCGTGGCTAGGCCGAGAACAAACCGTTCGAGAGAAAGCAGGCGAAAAGAATTGAACCGCCAAGGACGCCAAGAGCGCCAAGGAAGTACGGGGGATATGAAACCGCCGATGGACGGAGATGAACGCAGATCATTCTTCTTCATCCGCGTCTATCTGCGTTCATCCGCGGTTCCTTACATCTCCTTGTATTCCCTTGGCGCTCTTGGTGTCCTTGGCGTCCTTGGCGTCCTTGGCGGTTAATTCCTTATGTTCCAAAGAAGGCACACATGACCATTAAACGCATGGACAACTTCGGCATCGTCGTCGCTGACCTCGACGCCGCCATCGAGTTCTTCGTCGAGCTCGGCCTGGAACTCGAAGGCCGCGCCCCGATCGCCGGCGAGTGGGCCGATCGCATCACCGGCTTGCCAGACATGCGGGTCGAAATCGCCATGCTGCGAACGCCCGACGGCCACAGCCGGCTCGAACTCTCCTGCTTCGACGCCCCGCCGGTCGTCGCCGATCACCGCACAGCCCCCGTGAACTCGCTCGGCTACCTGCGGGTGATGTTCGCCGTGGAAAACTTAGACGACACGCTAACCCGCCTCGCGAAGCACGGCGCCACAGTCATCGGCGAAGTCGTCCAATACGCGAACGTCTACCGCCTCTGCTACATCCGCGGCCCCGAAGGCATCCTCATCGGCCTCGCCGAACAACTCGGGCAGCAAGCTTCTCGCGAGAATCCGCTCGATTAGGCGCCAATCGACTTGCAATTGGCCACCCAGCCCGCTACACTGAACGTCCGTATACAATCCGGCGCGTTCTAACTGCGCGGTGAAGGGCCCAGCCTGCGAAACACCTCCTTGTGGGAGGCGTCTCCGACGCCGATTCCGCTCACCGCATGGAACGGTGGAGGCCTTTCCTAGAAGGCCGCCCAGCGAACTGAGGTGAAAACACCATTTTATCGCGACAGAAACGACAAAATTCGCGACAACAAAACGCGCAACCAATTACACAGAAAGGACTTAACAGCGTTTTAATTCTGTCGCCAAAAATTACACTCGCCCCGCGGAACTACAGAAAACGACAAAACACCCGCCGCATGATGATCGACGCACAGCGAGCCGCTCGCTGGCAGTTCAACGATTTCATCGATTTCGATGCAATCCCTACAACCTGCTCAGCCGATACTCATTTCCGACGGCCCACTTTTGGAGGCGCGTCGGGATCGGCCCAAGGCCGCTCGCCTGCTCCATACATCTCATTGCGTGCGGACCGTTCAGCCAGGGCCGCCTCGATTTCGTGAGGGAACGATGCAACTGAAAATCTACGTCCCCCGGACGATTGAAATTCCGACCGAGTATCTTCCCGCACTCGCCAAGCGCGCCCTCGATTCCCTCGGCGAAGGCGGAGCCGACGCCCAAGCCACGCGCGGCCACCTGGTTCGCCAGGCGGTGATGGACGGCCTGCTCCGCGAACTCGACGTCCTTCGCCTCGACGAAACGACGGTCGACCTCTTCTGCGATCCGCAGGGCGAGGCCCCGCTCGAAATCGACAACCGTTCGCTCTCGATGAACGAACTGATCGATTCGCTCAGCGCCCCGAAGGCGCCGACCGCGACCAAGCGGCCTGAAGCGGTCGATCGCCTCCGCGGCAAGGAAGAGCGGATCATTCCAATTCGTCGCGCCGCCTAAGCGGTTCGACGATCGATCGATGCGTTCGCGGCGGTGGGTAACCGCGTGTCAGTGGGTAACCGCACGCGCGTCGCGCTGCGCGACGCCCAAGATGCGACAATCCCCCTAAACGTGGTCCGGTTTTAGCGAATCTACCGGCCTCATGCATTTTTCGGCGGGCGCCGGCGCCATGCAGCCGATGATCGTTGAGACGAACGCTCCGTATTTGACGGAGGCTCGGTTCTTGCGGGATCGCGCGACAGCATGGGTAGTAGCCGAGATATGGCAGGCCGCTCGAACAACGCTTCCTCTGATAGCAGTCGCCGCCCGGACGCGCCGGAGCTGCATATCGTTCGCTGCTGTCCGCTCTGCAACGAGCTGATGGAGTTCGACCCGCAGTCGAGCCCACAGGTCGTCGTCTGCGATGCTTGCGGCTTAGCCTGCACGATCGACGCGTCGCCGCAACGTCCCAAGCTAGACATCGAAGACTTCGCCATCGCCCCGCCTGCCGCGAGCGACAACGACGACGCCATCCACTGGCTGCAGAAGTCGCCCGGCCCAATCTTGCCCGCGCCCGACTTTGCCGCCAAGCAAGCTTCGGCTCGCCGCCGCCAGCTGGCCCTCGCGGGCGGAGTGGCCGGTACCGCGGCCCTCGCCATTGCAATGCTCTCGGGTTACTTCGGTTACCACACGGCCAGCGATAAGCTCGCCCTCCAGCAGCAAACCGTCGAATCCCGCCAACAAGCCGAGACGCAGCGGCTGCTCGAACAGCAGCAGCGGCTGGAACTCCAGCGAACCGACGCCGAAGCCAAGCGGCTCGCCGCCCAGCGCGATGTTCGCGCTGTGACCGCCAAGTACCTCGCCGCCCAGTCGCAAGAGCTGGCCGCCGCCGAGCCTTGGCGCAGCGTGTCGGTTTCGACCAACGCGATCCGCTCAACGCTCGATGTGGACGGCATCGTACTCCCCGAAGCTCACCAAAGCCTCCGCGATTCGCTCCTCCGCTGCTCGGGCAGCCACGACATCGACGCCATTGAACTCCGCGGCCACGCCGGCCCCATCACGACGCTCGCCGTGAGCCCCGACGGCCGCTGGCTTGCCACCGGCAGCGTCGATCGCACCGCACGCGTTTGGGACCTTCGCGCCGACCATCCGCAGCGCACGGCAAGCACGCTCAACATCCATCAGAAGCCGGTCACCAGCGTGCTGTTCAGCGGCGAAGGCGATTCATTGATCACCGGCAGCCGCGACGCGACCGCCTGCGTCTGGTCGCTCGGCGCCGACGCTCCTGCCGCCATCCCCGTCATCCTGCCCGGGCGGAGCCAACCGATCTCGCGGATGGCGCTGAGCGAGAACGGCGACTGGCTCGCCGCCGTTTCAACCGAAGCGGGCGCCGACATCGGCCTCGGCCAACTTTGGAATCTCGCCGGTAGCGCCGGCAAAGCCACGTCGATGGCTCTCACTGGCCACGCTGGCCAAATCCAAGCGATGGCGATCAGCCCCGACAACCATTGGCTCGCCCTGGGCGTCGACGACGTCGTGAAGCTATGGGACCTCACCGCTCGCGACCCGGCCGCCGCCTCAGTCGAACGGCAATGCCGCCACGGTCACGTCACGGCGATCCTGTTCTCGAATGACAGCAAATGGCTCGTCACCTGCGGCGCCGGCCGCGAACCGGCTGTCCGCCTGTGGAATCTCAACAGTCGCGACGCCAGCGAATCGCTGCTGCTCAAGGGTCTCGACGGCCCTGTTCGCGCCGCCGCCATCAGCGCCGACAGCCGCTACCTTGTAGCCGCCGGCGACGATCAGCGGCTTCGCGTTTGGAACCTGCAAGGCGTCTCTACCGAGACGGAGCCGACGCTCCTCCCGCTCGGCGCCGCGAAGATCACGGCCGTCGCCGTCAGCAAGGCGGGCGATTGGCTCGCTGCGAGCGATGCGTCAGGCAAGGTTTTCTTGTGGCGGGTGAACTTCGCCGGCGTCGAACCGCAGCCGGTCGTCCTCGCCGCCAGTGATAAGGCAATCAATGCGTTGGCTTTCACCGCCGACGGCCGCTGGCTCGCCGCCGCTGGTGACGACTGGACCGCTCGCCTTTGGAACCTCGACATCGCCCAACTCGCCGCCCAAGCAGAGACGCTGGCGAAGGTGCAACTCGAAACGGCTCAGCAAGTTTCCAACCAGTCGCTCCTCGAGAGCACGCTCGCGTTGTTCGACCCGCGTGAACTGACCGAAGCGACGACTCCCGGCCTCATTTGGTCGGCCGTCCAGTGGCATGCCCCGCGGGTGCAGGCCAACTGGAAGGTCTGGATGCTGGACCAACTCAAGCGGCCGGAAGCCGTGCCCGCCGCCGAACCGCAGATGGCCCGCGGGCCGCGCCTGAATGAACTGGGTGAATTCGGCGACGTAGACATGCCGTCGGTCGACCCCGCGCCGCCGGCTGCTCCAACCAGTGAGCCCGCGATCCTACCGGCGCCGGACGAGAAGCCATCGCTGGTGGTCGCCCCGCCGGAGTCTGAGGTCGTCAAGCCACGTCCGGCCCTTAACCATGAATGGCCGGTGCGGTCGATCGTCAAACGCCACGAGGCCGACGCCGAGCCCCGTACCGCGGCTCGGCCCGCTTCGACGCTGGAAATCCGGTAGCGCTATTCGGGGACGCTGCCAGCAAACTGCCGGCGTAAAAGCCACCGGCGGAGCCGGTGGCTTCCATATCGCGCCTTAACAGGCCGGAAGCCGCGGCGCGGGTGGCTTTTTCTGCCGTCTCGACGATCGCGGCTCATTCCTTAGAATGATGAGGGTTACGCCCCCGCCCTCTGGATCGAGCGTCCTCGAACCGCCAGGACGCCCCCGCATTGAGCCAGTTCACTCATTTCGACGACGCAGGCGCCAGTCGCATGGTCGACGTCGGCGCCAAGCCGGTCACCCGCCGCCAAGCGCGAGCCAGCGGGTTGGTGCGGATGGCCCCGGCAACGTTGCGAGCAATCTGCGATCGGGAAACCGCCAAGGGAGACGTCCGCGAAGTCGCCCGGCTGGCCGGAATCATGGCGGCCAAGCGCACCGGCGACCTCATTCCGCTGTGCCACCCGCTGGCGCTCGATTCCGTACGGCTTGAGTTAACTCCCCGCGGGGATGACGGTTTACAGATCGAGGCGACCGTCGAAATCACCGCGAAAACCGGCGTCGAGATGGAAGCCCTCACCGCGGTGAGCGTCGCAGCGCTCACTGTGTACGATATGTGCAAATCGATGGATCGCGGCATGACGATCGAGCGGATTCAGCTCGAGAGCAAGTCGGGAGGCGCCAGCGGCGATTTCGCCCGCTCCGCCGAGGCCCTGCAGAAGTCTGAGTAACTCCCCCCTCGTGCCCGCAGACGTGTTTGGCTTAGGATACAGCAACAGGAATAGGGATCGATGAGCCAGGTTCGCCATACCGACGCCGATGCACGACAGGCACTTAGCCGGCTGTTTGCGCCGATAGCGGCTGACCTTGCGCTGGTGGATCGCCGGCTGCAGCAGGAACTGCGGCACTCCGACCCGTTCATCGACGAGTTGGCCCAGCATTCGTTCCGCATCGGCGGCAAGCGGCTTCGCCCTGCCCTGCTGCTGCTCACCGCCCAGGCCGTCCGCGAAGTGACGCCCGAGCACCACACGCTCGCCGCAGTGGTCGAGATGGTCCACACGGCGACCCTCGTCCACGACGACGTCCTCGACGAGGCCGACGTCCGCCGCCATCTCGATACGGTCAACGCCCGCTGGGACAACAATACAAGCGTCTTACTGGGCGATTACCTGTTCTCGCACGCGTTCTACATGGCGAGCACGCTGGAGACGACCTTCGGCTGCCGCGCGATTGGCGAGTCGACGAATACCGTTTGCGAAGGCGAGCTCCGCCAAACGAACAGCAGCGGCAATTTCTGGCTTAGCCGCGACGAGTACCTCGGCATCATCGACGCGAAGACCGCCGAGCTGACTGCCTGTTGCTGCCGGCTCGGCGCCCACTACGCCGGCGCCGACGAAGCGACCGTCGATCGCCTCACGAGCTACGGCCGCAAGCTGGGGATGGCGTTCCAAATCGTCGACGACTTGCTCGACCTCGAAGGCGAAGAGCAGTCGACCGGCAAATCGCTCGGCACCGACTTGGCCCATCGCAAGATGACCCTGCCGCTGATCATTCTCCGCGATCAGGCTGCCGCCGCCGACGCCGAACGGCTGCAGTCGCTGTACGAGGAATCGGACGCAACGCACAACAGCATGCTAGTCGATTGGCTCGAATCTTCGGGCGCTTTGGAGCAAGCCCGCCGCACGGCGGTCGAGTTTGCTGAAGAAGCGGCAGCGGAACTTTCAACGCTGCGAGATTCGGAAGCGAAGCAGATGCTAGCGGAGATCGCCCGTTTCGTGATTGCTCGGAATGCGTAATCACGACCTTGAGGTCCCCTCCCCTTGAGGGGGAGGGTTAGGGAGGGGTGACGGCAGCGGGTACCAGCGTTCTTCCCCCCTCCCCAGCCCTCCCCTCCAGGGGGAGGGAGCCAAAAGCTACAGAGTTGGCATCACTGACCGGGGGCTAAGGCAACGATCTGCTCGACAAGCGTATCCGCGTCGACGTCGCCCTCGATATCAACGAACCGGCACTCCGGCAGGCTGCGGAACCAGACGCCCTGCCGCTTCGCGAACTGCCGCGTCCTCGTTTTAATCCGCTCAAGCATTGAAGCCCGGTCGCGCTCGCCGGCAAGGAACTCGATCACTTCGCGATAGCCAACCGCTTGGCTCGCGGTGCGGCCCAGCTGCCGGCCGTCGGCGGTGAGCCGCTCGACTTCCTCGATTAGCCCCCGCTCGACCATTTCCTCCACGCGTTCGTTGATCCGCGCGTTCTGCTCTTCCTTCGGCCGGCGGAGGACGAACACCCGGCAATCCTCGGCGCGACGGCTATCGTCGAACTCCATCTGCTGATGGCTGATCGGCTGCCCCGTGGCGCGAAAGACTTCGAGCGCCCGAATCAGCCGGCGAGTATCGCGCGGGTGAATCGCGGACGCCGCGATGGGGTCGATCTGCTCGAGCCGAGCGTGGAGCGCTTCGTTGCCGACCTCGGCCACTTCACGCTCGATCTCTTGCCGCAACTCCCAGTTCGCTGGCGGCCCTTCGAACAGCCCCCGTAATAACGCCTTGAGATAGAGAGGCGTCCCGCCGACAAACAGCACTTCGCGCCCCCGGCCGCGGATCTCCGCAATCTTGGCGTGTGCGGCGTCGACGTACTGGGCGACGCTGTAGTCCTCGTCGGCGTCGACCACGTCGATCAGGTGGTGCGGCACGGCCGCCTGCTGCTCGGGCGTCGGCTTCGCCGTGCCGACGTCCATTCCCCGATAAATCGCCATCGAATCGAGCGAGATGATCTCGGCGTTCAGGCGCTCGGCCAGGGCCAGCGCGATGCGGGTTTTGCCCGTCGCGGTCACACCGGTGAGGAACCAACAATCGAGGGCGGGGAGCTCGCTAGGCACGGCGGTTGCTTCGCCCTGGGAGGCGGCTTAAACTACGGGATTACTGAACATTCGTGGCCCTCCATTGTGGGGTCTGCGGGCCTCACTGGGAAGACGCCGCCCCGCAACGCGTCTCCGCCATGCGACCCCTCGATCAACTCGAAGCGACGATCCGCCAACGGCAACAAGCCGGCGAGGCCGACAAGTCGTACACCGCCAAGCTGCTAGCCGGCGGCGTGGCCAAGATCGGCCCCAAGGTGACGGAAGAGGCGGCCGAGGTCGTCGAAGCCGCCGCCGAACCCGATGAAGCGGGCCGCGAGCACACGATTCGCGAAGCGGCCGATGTGGTCTACCACCTCATGGTCCTGATGGCGGCCCGTGGCGTCGAACTCGCCGAAGTCGAGTGCGAACTTGCCCGCAGGTTCGGCATGTCCGGCTTGGAAGAGAAAGCCTCCCGCGGGCCCGTCAACCAATAACAATCCAAGTAGACTCACCACGACGGCACAACGAACACGACGAAGAGTTCACTCAATCTACTTCAATCGCGAGTAAGCTCCCGATTCATTAGTATTTCGTCGTGCTCGTCGTGCCGTAGTGGTTCAATTCAAAAAGCTTACAACGCCATGGCTGAAAACCTTCGCATCGGCATTCCCAGCAAGGGCCGCCTCTCTGAGATCTCGACGGAGCTGCTCGCCGACGCCGGCCTCAGCTTCCGCCGGCAAGAGCGGAGCTTGTTCGCTCGCGTGCGCGACATGCCGATCGATATCACCTTCCTGCGAACCGACGACATTCCGGTATTATGCGCCGAAGGCGCCATCGATCTCGGCATCACCGGCAGCGACTTGGTGAACGAGAGCGGCGCCGTCGTGACAACGCGGCTCAAGCTCGGCGTCGGCAAGTGTCGGCTCGCCCTCTGCGTGCCGGACGACAGCGGCGTCAAACGCCCGGCCGATCTCGACGGCAAGCGCGTCGCCACCAGCTTCCCGCACATCACCACCGGCTTCCTCGCCGGCCATAAGGCGACGCCGCACATCGTCAACCTCTCCGGTTCGGTGGAAGTGATGATCGCGCTCGGCGTCGCGGATGCGATCGTCGACCTCGTCGAGACGGGCAGCACGCTCGCGGCGAATCGCCTGCATGTGCTCGCCGAGCTAGGCAGCTACGAGACGGTGCTCGTGCAAAATCCCGCCACGCCGCACGGCCACATCGCCGACCGCGTCGCCCGCCGCCTCGAGGGCGTGGTAATCGCCCGCGCCTGGTCGCTGCTGGAGTACAACATCCCCGAAGCGAAGCTCGCCGAGGCTGAGCAGATCACCCCTGGGTTCAGTTCCCCCACGATCAACCGCCTGGAACAACCGGGCTGGTTCGCCGTGCGGGCGATGGTGAAGCGGGGCGAGGTGATCGACATCATGGAGCGGCTGGAGCAGCTCGGCGCCGCGGCGATTCTTGAGACTGCGATCAGCAACTGCCGGCTGTAACCGAGTTGCAAGCATTGGAACTCCTGCTTGGTGCTCATCTGAGGCAAGCTTGCCTCAGGCTGCGGTGCTAGCATGCCCCGCGCGTCTCTTGCCGCCATCTGCCGGCGCTCGCTAGACTCCGCCGCTTCTCTCGTCCCTTATTGCGGCCCCACTAGTCCCTGCACGCGCATGTCATACGCTCGACTACTGCTGGCTTGCGCGCTGCTCGCTTCGCTGGGCTGTTCGACCGCGACGAAGATGCTCGCGCCGTCGAACTATCGCAATTGGGAACCTGACCAAGCGACGTTGCCGTACGTCGAGTTCCGCGGCAACCAGTTCGTCGCTCACAACGTCCGCTACTGCCGCTACCTCGACGACGACTCTTACGTCGTCGAGCACGAGGACCGCACGTACGACCTGAGCCATCTGCGGAGCGTCGACTTCTTCATGGTGCCGTTCGACAACATGCCGCGGTTGGCGCACACGATGCTGAGCTTCGAGTTCGCGCCGCCCGACGGGCCGCCGCAATACCTAGCCGTGAGCATCGAGATCCGCAAAGAGCAGGGCGAAACCTACGCCGCTTGGAAGGGGAGCGCCCGGCAGTACGAGCTAATGTACGTGCTGGCCGACGAGCGCGACGTCGTGCAGGTCCGCACGAACATTCGCAACGAGAACGTTTACCGCTACCCCACGACGGCGACGCCGGAACAGACGCGACTGCTGCTGGTCGACGTGCTCGCTCGCACGAACCAACTCGCCAGCCGGCCCGAGTTTTACGACACGCTCACGAATAACTGCACGACGAACCTCGTCGATCACATCAACCGCATTCAGCCGCAACGGGTGAAGTACGACTACCGCGTGCTGCTGCCGGGCTACTCCGACCAACTGGCGTTCGACGAAGGGCTAATCGCCCGCGCGGGAACCTTCGAACAGACGAAGCAGCAGGCGTACGTCAATGCGAAGGCACTTGTGGCCGCGAACCGGGACGATTTTTCCCAAGCGATTCGGCGCTAGCGGGGCAGGGCAGGGGAGCGATCACTACTCGCCGATGATCTTCACTAAGATCCGCTTCTTGCGACGCCCGTCGAACTCGTAGTAGAAGAGATGCTCCCACGGCCCAAGGTGGAGCTTCCCTTCGGTGATCGCCACGACCACCTCGCGGCCCATCACCTGGCGTTTGAGGTGCGCGTCGGCATTGTCCTCGCCCGTGCGATTGTGGCGGTAGCGCTCCGGCGATGGATCGAACGGGGCGAGCCCTTCGAGCCATTTGTCGTAGTCGCTGTGAAGCCCCGACTCGTTGTCGTTGATGAACACCGACGCGGTGATGTGCATCGCATTAACGAGCACGAGCCCTTCCTGCACGCCACTTTCGCGGACGAGGCGTTCGACGTCGTCGTGGATCGACGCGATCGCCCGCCGTTGAGAGACGTTCATCCAAAGTTCGCGGGT
This sequence comes from Lacipirellula parvula, assembly GCF_009177095.1. NCBI lineage: Bacteria > Pseudomonadati > Planctomycetota > Planctomycetia > Pirellulales > Lacipirellulaceae > Lacipirellula > Lacipirellula parvula. The sequence continues at coordinate 1,428,937 of NZ_AP021861.1, read as the reverse complement.
CAAGGACTTCAAACGGCGTCTCCGTAGGTTGGGCTTTCAGCCCGACGGGCGTTACAAGTTAGTTAACTACTCTAAAACGGCTGAGCAGCAGCGACTTGTGGCTATTCCATCCCCAACGGCGGTGCTTGTCGGGCTGAAAGCCCAACCTACCGTGGCTTCAGTGGACGAGTACAACACTCGCCCTGCTCGTTGAACTCGACCAGCGACTTCGTGCCGTCGGGCTCGTCGACGACGACCATTTCGCTGCACTTCACCGCTCGCTTGTAGTCGTTGAGCAGCGTGGCGGCCTCGTCGCTGTGGTCGGCTTTCAGACGCTCTAACGTCTCGCGTGAGATCTCGTGTGCCATGAGTTTGCCTCCTACTTGGCTAGCGTTCTGTCTCTATTTTATTCTACGTTTCGAGAGAGACGCCAGTTAAGCAGACTGCCGGTTTAGGCACGAACTAACGCGTTAAAAAACCGCAAGCTTACTCCCGCTTGCTCGACTTCTCGGCCGTCGGGAAATCCTCCGGCACATCAATCGTTACTTCGCCTGTCGCGGCCCACTCAGTTCCGCGGAGAAGCGTCGTGACAAAGCCGACGCAATCCATCGAGTAGTCCGCGTGCCCCATCGTCGTATGAAAGACGCGGCCTTTGCCGAAGTCGAGCACCATCAGGCTCGGCTCATCGCGGCCGGTGCCGCCGGTTTCGGGATCGGAGTAAGCGGTGGCGAGGACCGTCATGTTCTTGGCGGGGCCGCGGAGGGTGTCGTAAAGTTCGTCCTGAGCATGAAGCCAACGCTCGGGGATTCCCTTCATGATCGGATGCTCCGCCTCGCGGGTACGGACGACGAACTCGTGTTGTTTGCCGTGCCCGCCGCAGCGGCCGGGGCCGTCGTCGCGGACGAGCTTGTCGTCCTTGTAGTAGACGTACGGACCAGACTTTTCATCGCGGCCGAACCAGCCGCCGAGGCCGATCGCCTCGTTGTACTCGGGCCAAGTGGCGAATGCGTTGTCGGCGGCATGGACGCTGACGAAGCCGCCGCCGTTCCTCAGGTACTCGACGAAATCGGCTTCGGTTTCCTTGGGCCAACGGTCGCCGTTGTAATTGCTCACCACGACGTCGTAGTCGGCGAATTTCGGGTGGAACGACCTCATGTCCTCGCCTGACTTAGGCGCCGTGGTCACATCGGCGACGAAGCGGCCCGACTTCTGCAGCATCTGATCGAGCAGCGGCGTCGTCTTCTGCCATTCGTGATTGTTTTGGCCGTCGATGATCAGCACTTTTAGTTTCTCGGCATCGGCGGCGATCGCGTGGTTTGCAACTCCAATCACGACGCACGTTAAGGCGAGAACTGCCGAAGAAAAAAATCGACGTTGCAACATCAGAAGCTCCGCATACCTGCTGGATCTTGGAGAAAAGGCTATCCGCGAAGGCTGATTCTAACGAACCTGCGCCCCGCCGAGTAGCATCTCACAGCGGGATTGGCCCTTGAGCCAATGACTGCCTACAATAGCGAGGTCAGACGGATGCTTCTCCGTCCGTCTCCATTCCCTCGTTCCCGCCCGCCGCGCCAATCCATCGGGCTATTCGGCGCACCTCTCATGCCAAACTCCAAGCTGCGACAGCAGATCGCTTGGGAAGCCGCGCGCCTCATGTACGAGCGGCAAGAATCTGAGTACTTTCGTGCCAAACGCAAAGCGGCAGAGCGACTCGGCCACGGCTGGACGAAGCCGGCCGACTTGCCGTCGAACGCCGAGATCCGTGACCAGGTGCAAATGCTCGCCCGGGTTCATGAAGGGGCGTCGCGCACCGATCGGCTGCGTGACATGCGACTCTCGGCGCTCGCGATGATGGAGCGGCTCGAACGATTCCGGCCGCGGCTAATCGGCAGCGTCCTTACAGGGCACGTGCGCCAAGGGTCGGACGTTGATATTCATCTGTTCGCCGATTCAGTCGAGGGCGTGGGGCATATCCTCGAACAGCATGGCCTCCCCTACGAGGTCGAGCGCAAGCTCGTCCGCAAGCATGATGAGTCGCGCACCTACACGCACATTCACGTCGACGCGGAGTTTACGTTCGAACTGACGATCTACTCGACGAAGGAAGCTCACTTTGTGTTCAAGAGCTCGATCACCGGCAAGCCGATCGAGAAGGCGAGCATCGCGGAACTGCGCGAGTTCCTGGCGGCGGAGTATCCCGACGTCGACCTCGACGAAGCGCTCGACGCGGCTCGCGAACAGGTTGATCGCTTTCAGGTTTATCAGGCGTTGCTCTTGCCGCTCGAAAACGTCAAGCAGAATCTCAAGTATCATCCAGAAGGCGATGCCCTCTACCATAGCCTGCAGGTCTTCGATCGTGCCCGCAACGAATTGCCCTACGATGAGGAGTTTCTGCTGGCGGCGCTGCTACACGACATTGGTAAGGCGATCGACCCGCACGACCACGTGGCAGCGGGACTCGAAGCGCTCGAAGATTTCATCCCGGAACGGACGCGATGGCTGATCGAGCATCACATGCTCGCGCACGGCATTGCCGATCAGACGATTGGCCATCGGGCCCACAAGCGTCTGCGAGAGAGCGAGCACTACGACGATTTGATCCTGCTGGGCAAGTGCGATCGCGGCGGCAGGAAGCCGGGCGTCATTGCTTCCGAGTTGGAAGAGGCGATTGAGTACCTGAGGGAACTCGACCGCATGTGCAGTTAAGGGGCCGTTGGCTTGGCGGTAATCTCGCGGTAGATTGCGCCGATCTGCTCGGCTGTTCGCTTGCCGCTGTAGAAAAGCACGCGGTAGTGAAGCGTCAGCTCATCTCCCGGGGCGAGTCGCACCTCGCCCTGCGGTGAGTCGCCCGCGGGGAAGTCGCTGTTGCCGAACGGATTCGCCGCGAACAGGCCGTAGGTTCGCACATGCCAGCGGGTCGGATGGCGGAAGCTATCGGGCATGTCAAACACGACGATGCCGGCGGGCTTGCCGTCGATCGTCCCGTGATAGTCAACCCACTCGGCCGAGCGGCCCCACGCATCGCCGTCGACTTGCCCGTGCGAGTTGCGAATCTGGCCGCCTCGTTTGGCGTCGACGTCGAACTCGCCGGGAACGCGAATGCCGAACGAGCCTTCTTTCGTATCGCCGAACAGCAGCTCGCCGTCGCTCGCCTTCACGGTAACGGTGAAATCGATCCAGCGTCCCTCTGCATCCGTGCTGAAGCAAATCCGGCGTAGGTCCTCGCATACCTTCTTGCCGGAGTTCATCCAGTCGTTGGTCGTGACTAGGCAGGCGCTCGCATCGTCGGCTGCATCGTCCTGAACCACAATCGTGCGCTGAACAATTTGCGGCCCCTTGTCGCCGGCTTCGGGCTCCATCCAGAAATCGAGCCCGTTCACCGATCCATGGTTGAACCAAAGCGAGCGATGATGCGGGTGGTCGTCCTGCTCCGTCGGCAACTTCGCGTCGAACGGATACTGCCGCGTCATCGCCTCACCGGCGGGACCAACAATCGGCCAGACGACCGGCTGATGACCGCTATGAAATTGATAGACGGCGAACGGTTCGCCCGCGACGGTGATCGTCGCACGGTCGGCCGAGAGCGATGCGACGACTGGCTGCGTCTTATCAGCAGCAGGCGCCTCGGCGGCGCGGGCATGTTCTGCTCTCAGTGTTATCAAGAAAATTGAACTGAGCGCACAATACCTCAAGCACTGAGCCGCGATAGAGCGCAAGACACACATGAGGAGCCGACTCCTGACGAGAGCGAAAAGCGAGGAAAGAGCGTCCCCCTAGCTTAACGACTCTGCATCGGGCCTGCAGCCCGTCAGAAGATCGAGATGCAACGCAAAGATTCGCGTCGCAATTACGCCATCGATGCGGCAGCGAGTTCCGCGGGAGCGACCTCTGCTTCTTCCACGAGCCCAACTTCCAAGACCAGCCCGCCCCACTCGCACGTGAAGGGGATCGCCAGCGTTTGGGTCGCCGAACCGAAGCTGATGACGTGATTCTTGCCAGTGATCACGGTCGGCAAGGCAAGCGACATGGCCAGGTGTTCCAGCCCAGCTTTCGCGCGGCCAGCCACCATGTTGGTCAACTCGCCAACGGCGTCAATGACGTCGCCGTCGATCGTCGTGCACTTCTGGCTGAGCAAGATCTCCGTCGCCGAAAGCGCGACGGCGCGGTCGAGGCTCAACACCACCGTGCCTGTAGCGCGACCCGACAAACCGATGATGCCGCTAATATCCATCGTCGGCTGAGCGCCGTTGCCGATGGTCAGCTTGCCGCGCGTCAGTTCGCATTGAAGCATCGTGCTAAAGACTTCTGCCGCCGCGGAGACGAACGGGTTGATATACTCGGCTTTCAACGGTCTATCCTCTTAAGCAGCCGCAGACGACGAACAGTCGGCAGTGGGAAATAAGTTTCTCGAGGTTGAACAATGCTGGCGGCGCATCGGCAATCGATGCGATGCAGAGCTTAGACGCAAACGAACTTGTCGATCTTCTGACGCAGCAAGTCGTTTTCGAACGGCTTCGCCAGGTAGTCGTTGACGCCGGCGGCGATCGCTTCCTTGACGCGGCTCATTTCGGCTTCGGTGGTGATCATGAAAATCGGCACGGTCGAACCGGTAGCGCGAATTTCCTTCACGACATCGAGGCCGGTCTTGTTCGGCATGTTCCAGTCGGTCATGACCAGATCGACGCTCGTTTCGGCAAACTTGGCGATCGCCTCGGCCCCGTCGCCGGCTTCGACGATTTCCGTCACGCCGCAAGCGTTGAGAGCGCGGATGATAATCTTACGCATGACGCCCGAGTCGTCGGCAACAAGCACTTTCATGGCACGAATCTCGCAATCCAGAAGGAGACAAAACAGTAGTCAAACGTAGGTCAAAGATTTCACCGGCGCGATGAATTTGTGGATTCTCGTACGTCGCCGCTACGCATTCCCGAAACCCCAGCTATCAATTCACCGGCAATCCGCTCAAGCGATACAACCCGCACCGCACCGCCGCAGGCAATCGCTTCCTTCGGCATGCCGAAGACGACGCACGATTCTTCGTCCTGAGCGACGGTATACGAGCCGACGGCCCGCATGGCGAGCATGCCGGCGGCCCCGTCGCGGCCCATGCCGGTCAGAATCGCCGCCGTCGCATGCGGGCCAAGTTGGTTCGCACACGAATGGAACAGCACGTCGACCGAAGGCCGAAAGCCGTTCACCTGCGGCTGCTGATTGAGTTTGACGTAATACGCGGCGCCTTGGCGGACGACTTCCATGTGATAGTCGCCGGGCGCCACGAGTACGGTACCGCGGATGATGCGGTCGCCGTTCTCAGCTTCTTTCACCCGCATGCGGCAGAGTCCGTTCAGACGCTGTGCGAACGCGCTGGTAAACGCTTTCGGCATGTGCTGAACGACGACAGTCCCTGGCGTATCGCCAGGTAAAGCCGGTAGCACGCGGGCAAGCGCTTCGGTGCCGCCCGTCGACGCACCGATCGCGATCACTTTGTCGGTCGCTTCGGCGAGTCCCTTCGGCGCTTTGATCGTCAGCGGCGGACCAGCCAGGACAGGTCCCGTCGCACGGCGGCGGATGCGCGACGTCGCGGCTGCGCGAACTTTCGTGATGATGTCTTCGCTGATCTGAGCGGTGCCGTTCGTCACGTCGATCGACGGCTTCGTTACGAAGTCGAAGGCTCCGAGTTCGAGTGCCTTAAGCGTGGTCTCCGCCCCGCGGGCCGTCAGCGACGAAACCATCACGACCGGCATCGGCCGTACGGCCATCAGCTTCGAGAGGAAGGTGAGGCCGTCCATCTTCGGCATTTCGACGTCGAGCGTCAGCACGTCAGGCGACAGCTCTTGAATCTTGCGATACGCGATCAGCGGATCGGCGGCGGCGCCGACGACTTCGATTTCTGGGTCGTGCGTCAGAATCTTCGTCAACAACTGGCGCATCAGCGCCGAATCGTCGACAACCAGTACCTTGATCTTCGCCATGGGAGTGCGTGCTTTCCTGCTAGAACAAGGTAACGGCGTCGGCGGCCGGTGCGGCGGCGGTTTTTGTCTTGGTCTGCCGCAAGTATTGCACTTCTTGTTGCAGTGTTTCGTCGAGCAAACGATTCGGGAGCGGCTTCACGAGCGCCCGACCGGTCGCCGTGTAGAAGCAAACCTTCACCCCCTGGTTGCCGCCGACGCGCTGCGCAGCGAGCGTGATGCCTTCGTCGGCCAAGAACTGGCGAACGAAGGCGACGTTCCGCTGTCCGATCTGCAGTTCGGCGCCCTGCAGAGCCAGCACGTTGGCGCCGCCGAAGACCTTCGCCTGAAGTCGGCGACGATCGCCGCCAAGCCGCATGATCTTGTTGATCAGTAGTTCCATCGCGTGGATGCCGAACGCCGCGCTCGTCGTCTCGCGATTCGCCTCGGGGAGCATGAAATGATTCATGCCGCCGATCTGGCTCACCGGATCGTACATGCAGGCTGCGATGCACGATCCGAGCACCGTCGCGACGAGCGCCGGTTGGTCGCTGGCGAAAACATCGCCGACGATGATCGAGCGCTGCGGGAGCGAAGCGGAAGGCGATGTATCCACGGAGCCGAACCCTTCGCTAGCTACTCAGGAAGTTGAAACATGGTGTGGCCCAGCGAGCGCAGCGGGTTTGGCGTCCACTGAATGCTTTCCGAGTGGCCCAACATCAGGTGCCCGCCCGGCTTCAGGTAACGCGTGAGGTGTTCGACGACTTTGCGCTGGGTCGGCAGGTCGAAATAGATCATCACGTTGCGGCAGAAAATGACGTCGAACTTGGCGTTGATTTGCCAGGAATCCTCGATCAGGTTGATCTGTCGGAATGTCAGCAGATCGCGCAAGGTTCGCTTCGCACGCACTTTGCCGGCGAACGAACCAGTACCGCGATCGAAATAACGCCGAGTGCGTAGATCGCCGACAGGCGCCAAATCCTCGGCGTCGAATACACCCTGCTCGGCATGAGCGAGGACGTTGGTGTCAATGTCGGAAGCGAGCAACTTCACGTCCCACGACGCATCGAACGCCGAGAATTCTCGCACCGTCATCGCCAGCGAGTAAGGCTCATGCCCATTCGACGAGGCAGCGCACCAGATTCGCAATTTGCGCGGCCCGCCAGTCGCGGCCTTCCGCGCAACAGCCGGAAAAATGTTCGACGTTAGAAAATCGAAGTGGTGCGGTTCGCGCAGGAAGTCGGTCTTGTTCGTCGTGATGCAGTTGATCATCTCCTGCATCTCGGTCCCGCTCGGGTCGCGCTGCAGGATGTAATCGTAGTACTCGATGTAGTCGTTAAGCCGGAGCGCCCGCAGCCGCTTGGCGAGTCGCGATGAGAGCAAGCAACGCTTCGAATCGTTGAGCGCAATCCCGGTCTCGGTATAGATCAGGTGCTGAAACGCCTGAAAGTCGTCTTCTGAGATTGTTTGAATTCCGACCGACATGCGTTGCTCAGTTCAAGTATTGAAGCACTCACTCAAAAATTCTTCGCGCCAACCGAGCGACTACAGGGCCAAGCGAATCAGGCCGGCAATGTCGACGATCATCGCGATGCGACCGTCGCCCAGAATCGTGGCGCCTGAGACGCCTTCGACGCGTTCGTAGTTCGCTTCCAGGCTCTTCATCACGACTTGCAGTTGGCCGATCAGCTCGTCGACGACGATGCCGTACTTATGGCCTTGGTGCTCGACGATGACGACTAGTCCATCGCACGGATCGGTGACATGGCCGGTCACGTTGAACAGCCGATGCGTGTAGATCAGCGGCAACGCCTCGCCGCGAACCATCAACAGTTCGCCGCGCTCCGCGACGCGAACGATATGCTTCGGTTCGGGACGGAGAGATTCGACGACGCTGAGCAACGGCAGCACGTAAACGTCCGTGCCAAGCCGCATCGCCAAACCATCGAGGATCGCCATCGTCAGCGGCAGGCGAATGCGGAAGCACGAACCTTTGCCAGGCGTACTGCTGATGCTAATCGAGCCATTGAGGGCTTCGACGTTTCGCTTCACGACGTCCATGCCGACGCCACGGCCGGAGACATCGGTGATCTTCTCCGCGGTGGAGAAGCCCGGCAGCATGATCAATTTGTACGATTCTTCGTCGGTCAGCGCTGCATCGGCGGGGATCAAACCGCGTTCGATCGCCTTCTGCCGGACGCGCTGCGCATTGATGCCGGCGCCATCGTCGGCAATCTCGATGACGACGTTGCCGCCTTCGTGAAACGCTCGCAGGTCGATGCGTCCTTCGGCAGGCTTGCCGACCGCGATACGTTGGGCCGACGACTCCAAGCCATGGTCGACGGCGTTGCGAATGAGGTGCGTGAGCGGATCGCTGACTTCCTCGATCACTTGCTTGTCGAGTTCCGTTTCCTCGCCCGACATTTCAAGGGCGACGCTCTTGCCCAGCGTGCCGGCGAGATCGCGTACGATCCGCGGGAAGCGGCGGAACACGTTGGCGATCGGCATCAGCCGCACCGCCATCACCTGCTCTTGCAATTGCTGCGTGGTGAGGTCCATCGCCGCGATCGCTTCTTGCAGGCTCTGAGCATCAGCCTCTTCGCTAGCATAGGCCTGCTGGACCATCGAGTTGGCGATCACCAACTCGCCGACCAGGTTGATTAGTTCCTCGACCTTGGCGACCGAGACGCGAATCGATTCGGCGTTGTTGGCGCCTTTGCTGCGCTGAGGTTCGCCGCCGCTAGCAGTCGCGCGGGCCGCCTGCGGGGAGGCGACCGGCTCGTCGTCAAACAAGATCAGTCCGTCGATGGCATCTTCTTGTTGGCAACTCGCCGCCGCTCCTGGCGCCGCGTCGGGGTCAATCTGGCGACGCAGCGAATCGATCAGCTCGTCCAAGTTATCCGGCGCAGAGGAGCCATCCTTCGCGGAGTCAATCAGGCACGACAACGCATCCGTCGCCTGCAGCAACAACTCAATCCGCTCGCTGGTCGTCGACAGCTGGCGCTGACGCATGTGGTCGAGGACGGTTTCAACATGATGCGTAAACCCGGCAACCTCGGTAAACCCGAGGGCGCCGCCTGTCCCCTTGATAGAATGGGCCGCCCGGAAGATGCCGTGAATCAGCTCTTCATCTTCCGGCCGCGATTCCAGCTGCAGCAAGCCGTCTTCCAAGCCGGTCAAATGCTCGGAGACTTCTTCAAAAAACGCTGCGTGGAATTCTTCTAAGTCGATGTTCATGCGGTTGCTCCCGAGCGTTGGCAAACGCTGCGAATGGCGCGGACAAGCGTCTCTTCTTGGAACGGCTTCAGGATCCAACCGTTGGCCCCGGCCTGTTTAGCGTCTTCCTTGCGAGAAGGGGACGTTTCGGTCGTCAGAATTAAAATGGGGCAGGATGCGGTGTGGGGGAGCTTCCGCAACTGGCGAGTCAGCTCCAGCCCGTCGACTTCGGGCATGTTAAGGTCCGTGACGACGACGTCGACGCGTTCCCGGTTCGCTTCACCGATCGCCTCGGCTCCGGAACTGCATGCCGCAACGTCATACCCCTCTGCAGAGAGGGCTTGCGCGATCATGCGACGGATCGACGGCGAGTCGTCGACGATCAGAATTCGATGGGCCATAGGGAAACTCAAATTGAGGGCGTTACGCTCGGAAACGGCCCGTTTTACGGCCGCACCCGGTCCAAATTTCACATACTCTGGACCGATATCTGGTCGCATCCAACGCGTCTTGCTAGCTCCGCCGACCGCAGTCGCACGGTCGGTATAGAACGGTTGCCGAAGCTTTCCGGACCTGGAGGCAACGAACGATACATTCACCACACGGGTAGTCAATCAATTAGGAGCGTGCCTTTTTGCGCATCTCCGCGTCATCGCATGGAATTGGTGGACTGCCCCATGCTCCCCCCTCGCTAGAGGGCTAGGATGACAATCCACGAGTCGTGATCTGAGCGGCGCGCCACCCAGATGACATTCGCCTCCTCTAGCCTTCTTGCACAGCGCAACGACAACGGATGGCGAAAATTCCATCGCCCGCATCCGAATTTCGAGCGTTTATGCAGTCAAATCACCGTTCGGAGAACCGAACGCGCCTGCGCGTTGCCGCATTCTCCTTGCTTAAATTCGAGACAGCTGGAGCCCGGCAAGTTCCATTTCCGATCTCTGGGTTAGCATAGGATAAACACCCTACAGCCATGGCAATTTGGGTTATTAAAAATGCAGCTGCCTCCGACGATGGACGTGTGGGTCGTTGACGACGACGCGTCAATTCTCGAGTCCCTGGATGCGGCTTTCATCCGAGCCGGTTGGGCGACGCTGGCGTTTGGAAGCGTCAGTGCGTTCAAGGAGCAGCTCGAAACCTCTTCGCCCGGCTGCATCGTCGCCGATCTTCACATTGGCGAAGCTAGCGGCATGGACCTGATCCGCCATGTGCATGAAGTCGCGTGGCCGGCGCCAGCAGTCCTGATCTCCGGCCACCTGACGCCGACGCTCACGGTCAAGGCGATGCGGCAAGGTGCAATCACCGTGGTCGAGAAGCCATTCAGCATCGAAGAGCTCTGCAGCGAGGTGGAGCTCGCACGCATTCGCGGGTTGGAGATGCTCAAAGCGTTCTATCACCGCGATGCGGCTCGCGAGGCGATTGGCGCCCTGCCCGACGGGCACCGCGCCGTCCTGCGGGAACTCGTCGACTGCCGCCCTCACAAGCAAATCGCCACCCGCGTCGATATTTCACTGCGGACGGTCGAAAAGCGGAAGAAGGAGATTTTTGAGCGACTGAACGTCGGGACGTTCACCGAGTTGCTGAATCTGCTCCAGCTGGCGGATGTTTCGTTTCTGTCGACAGAACTGCAACTGCAAAAGGGCGCGTAGCGTCTTTCTTCCCCCCCGCCCAACGGCGTCTCGACGAATGGAGATCGCTCCCCTGCGCGCACGCGGCTTCTTGCTAGCAGCTTGCGCGGCGGCGATCGCCGGCCTGGGGAGTTTCGCATCGAATGCGTGCGCTCAATCGCGGCACGTGCGCGTCGCCGGCCGATTGGTTCCTGAACAAGCTAGCGTAGCGCCGCGCGAGACGAACAGCCGCGCCGCCGAACCAATGCGGCGTACCGCCGACGTAGTCCATCGCGACCCGTCGGCTCAATCGCCGGCCGACTCCATCACACATCCCGAGTCGCGCGACCTCTCTGCTCTCAGCGAACCGCCGGCAACCGAGCGCGAGGAAGAAAAGGAGGAAGAGGCCGTCGCTAATGACGAGCCAGGAGACGAGGCCCTCGACGGCCTCCTCGGCCCTTTCCTTGTGCGCGAGTATGGCGGCGTCACCGGCGAGTACATCTACACCGGCGAAGTCTTCATGAACGCCCGCGGCGGCATCGCGACGGCGCACTCGCCCCATTACCGAGGAAACCTGGACCTCGTTGTGCAGATTGACACGGCCAAGCAGCAGTTCTGGGACGGCGGCCGCTTCTTCATCTATGGGCAATCGACGCACGGCAAGTCGATTTCGGAAGATTACGTGGGCGACTACCAGCTGTTGAGCAATTTCGATCCCTGGCCGAAGACGGAAATCGCCCAGGTTTCGGAGTACTGGTACCGCCAAGATTTTGGCGACGGTAATCTCGGCTTCAAAGCCGGCAAGCAAGACGCGAACGCCGACTTCGCCTTCGCCGATCTCGGCGGCGACTTCATTAATTCGTCATTCGGGCAGATTCCGACGGTGCCGCTGCCGACGTTCCCCAACCCGGGTCTCGGCCTGGCTTGCTTCTGCCATCTGCACGAGCACGCCCTCATCAGCGGCGGCATCTACGATGGCCTCCCCGACGGCGGACAATGGGGATTCAGCGGACTTGGCGATAACGGCTGCTTCTCAATAACTCAACTTGAGCTCCGCCAACCAGAAGAGTTCGGCAACGGCCTGCCAGGAACCATTCGGCTCGGTTTTTGGTATCACTCCGGCAACCCGGAAGAAATCGTCGCCGATCCGCACCCGCGACTCCTCGGCGACAACTACGGCGCTTGGGCGACCGTCGACAAAATGCTCATCAACGAAACAGGCGAAGACGGCGACGAGCAAGGCCTCGGCGCCTTCGCCCAATTCGGTTGGGCGCCTCAGGACCGCAACCAGGTTGACCAACACTACGCCGGGGGCATCCTCTACCGCGGCCCAATTGACGGCCGAGACCTCGACGTCGTCGGCCTCGGCGTCACGAACGTCCTCTACGGCACGCCAAGCCGCCGGATTTTCGGCACAACGTACGAAACCGCCACGGAAGTCTTCTACAAGGCGTACCTCACAGACTTCACCGCACTGCAGTTCGACCTGCAGTACATCACGAACCCAGGGGGCGTGTACCCCGACTCCATTGCACCGGGAGTGCGGTTTGAAGTGGTGCTGTAGCGGCCCGCCCAGACGCGCGGCCATAGAATCGTGCGACGCGACCACGCTGCGGGTAGCGAGCGGCAAGTTGCGAACCGCTCGTCGACGCCGCCTGCGGAACAAACGTCATCCCGCAGATCAATAGGCCCCCGAGGCTGGCGAGCGCGATCCGCCACTGACGAGTACGACGCTGTTGCACGGTTCACCTCACCAGAAGAATTGAAAAGAGACGCCCTCTCACTGCAGACTAATTACGGGCGACGGGCGATTCAACGCAGTGGTAACCCGCACGCCGGCAGCCGCCGAGCGCCCGCCTGCAACTGCTGCACACAAACCCTACAACCCCTCCTGCTCTCGCCGCACGCTCGCAATTGCGCACGTGTTCCAGCGCACAACGCAACGCATGCCCTTTCCAGTTGCCAAGGCCCGTCGCCGCTGGTTATGGTCTTGCTGGCGGCGCCTCTATTCTCTGGAGCACAACTCAATGCGTCGGGATCGCCTTCAGCGGCCGTTTTTGCTGGCCACGTTCGTCTCCGCAACGCTCGCCGCGAGCGTCTCGGCTGAGACTCACTTCACCGACGCGAGCACTGCTATTTTCAAGGGCCTCTCCTTGACCGCCCGCAGCGCGTCTCTTGCCGACATCGACAACGACGGTGATCTGGACGTTTTCTTCCAAGGCTCCGGAACCGCTGACCGGCGGCTAATGCAGAACAATTTCGTCGGGTCAGGCGTGCTCTCGTTCACCAACATTTCGAGCACGCTTCCCAACACCCTCTCCAATTCCTGGAGCGCTGCGTGGGCCGACTACGACGGCGACGGCTTCGTCGACGTGTTCGTCGGCCAAACGAACGCCGGCGTCACCGGCACCGCCTTGAAGAACAACGGCGGCACGAGCTTTACCAACGTTAGTTCGGCCGTGGGATTGGCTGACCCCGGTTTCCATCAGAACGTCGGCTGGATCGACATCAACAACGACAACCGACTCGATCTCGTGATTGGCATGGAAGGGCCGGAGAAGCACGAAATCTACCTACAGGACAGCACCGGCCACTTTACGCCCGTGGGCGCTGCGGCCGGCATCCAAGCAAATTGGGGCACCAAAGCCTACGGCACTGCCGTCGGCGATACTGATAACGACGGCGATCTCGACATCTACATCTCGACCTGCAATAGCTCCTTCGATATCCGCAATAACTTCTACGAAAACCAGTTATCGCAAACAGGCGTCCTGAGCTTCGTCGACATCGCCGACACGAACGGCACGCAAAACATGCCGAACAGCTACCACGCGGAATTCACTGATTTCGACGACGACGGCATGCTTGACCTCTTCATGGTGGGCGCCGATCAAGAACCGACGCGCATTTTTCGCAACCTCGGCGGGAACAAGTTCCAGGACGTTGCGGAACTTTTGGGCCACTCCCTCCTGAGCGATACCGGCGGCGACCTCAACGGCGGTCGGGCCATCGACTACGACAACGACGGCGACCTTGACCTGTTCATGCACGACGATTTGCAAGTGAACAACTCGGATCAGGCCCGCAAGCTCTACCGCAACGACGGCAATTGGAACTTTGTCGACGTCACGCAGTCGGTCGGCATCGCCTATCAGAATTCCGGTGCGTACGACAGCGTCTGGGGCGACCTCGATCGCGACGGCGACCTCGACTTGATTGCACCCACGGGATCCGGCTACCTCGAACGCATCTTCCTCAGCGATACGTCGACGAACGGCAACAACTGGCTCTACTTACGCCTCGACGGCACGGTCGACAACACCACCGCCATCGGCGCCTCGGTCTTTGCGACGATCAACGAGGGCACCCCCGAAGAGCGGACCCTACGCCGCGAAGCGAACACCAATCCGGGCACCTTCAATCAGAGTGATCTGCCGGTCCACTTTGGTCTCGGCGACGCCTCGATCATTGATACGCTCCGCATTCTTTGGCCTGACGGAACCAGCCAGACGCTGCACGACGTTTCCGTCAATCAGTACCTCACCGTGGGCTTTCCGGGCGACTTCGATCACAACGGCATGGTCAACGCCGCCGACCTCGTGAAGTGGCGAGCCGATTTCGGCGTCAACGCCGGCAGCGACGCGAACGGCGACGGCGTCACCGATGGCCAAGACTTGCTCGCCTGGCAGCGTTCGTTCGGCGCCGGAACAACATTCCACACGTCGACGGCGAATGCCGTCCCCGAGCCCCACTCGCTCGGCTTGGCGCTGCTTAGCGTCGCGGCGATTTTCACCCGAGTGCGGACGCGATCGCAGCGCTAACGGACGGCGACTGCAGCCGGTCGACACAGCTGCGCACGTCGATCGCGTTTTTGCGAAAACATCGACGCCACAGGGACTTACGACGCACAGATTCGTTGTCGCTCGGAACCGCGCTGCCTATACTCCAATGAGCGTTCGCAACGACGAGCGCCTTCTTGGGGCAGGTCTGGTGGTGAGAGGCAAGGGACATTGGTACGCGCATTCTCCGTTAGAAATGGTTCCTTGACGCTCCGCCTAGCAACCGGCGTGTTCGTTCTGTTGCTGAGCCAAGCCTCAGCATTCGCTCAGACGCGTGCCTTGGGCGTCGACATCTCGGCGTGGCAAGGGAATATCTCCCAAGCAACGTGGGACACCTTCTACTCCACGGCCAATCGCAAGTTCGCCTTCCTGCGTGCCAGTCGCGGCGGCACCACCGGCTACTACAACCAGAATGATTCCGACAACAGCGACGGGCTCAACACGCTTTCGCAGCGTTACGATGACCCCTACTTCATCCAAAATATTACCCGGGCGACCAAGGCCGGAATCCTCACCGGCTCTTACCACTTCAACCGGGCAGATATCACCACGACGACCTTGAATTCGAACGGCATCGCCAACACCGGCGCCGACGAAGCCGACCACTTCCTCCAAATGGCGGGCGCGTGGATGCGGCCGGGCTATTTGCTGCCGGTGCTGGATCTTGAAGCCGGCGCCCAGCAACACAGCACCGCTTCGTTGTCGAGTTGGTCGATCGCATTCTCCGACCGCATTTTCCAAGCAATGGGCATTCGCCCGATCGTCTACGTGAACAGCAGCTACGCGAACAGCGAGGTCAACTCCTCCGTCGCCGCCTCGATGCCCAACCTTTGGATTGCTCGTCCCACGACGGGCGATCCGCTCACCACCGAACCTCCCGCCGCCTCTGGATTGCCGAACGTTTACGGAGTGTGGAACCCGAGCTACCCGAACACGCCAACGCCGGCCCCCTGGAAGTTTTGGCAGTACAGCACAAGCGGCGGCATTCCTGGGTACAGCGGCAACCTTGACAAGAACGCCGCCAATGGCGGCATCGAGTTCGTCAAAGACTACCTCGTTCCGGCGATCTGGATGAATGACTCGAGCGGCGAGTGGACGACGCTCTCGAATTGGAACAGCGGCATGGCGCCCGTCGAGCCGACGCAAGGCCCCGGGCAAGTCGCCCGCGTCGGCGGCACGTGGACGACCGGAACCGTTCCCGCCCGTCCCGCCCAGCGGCTTCCGGGCGTCGACGATACGGTTCGCGGCGTCGACGGCCAGAACGACACCGTCGTTCTCAATCGACCGAACGCCAACATTACCGTCACCTTGTCCAGCGGCTCGCACAACATTCGCAAGCTTTACGTCAACGAGACGCTCAACATCACCGGCGGCTCGCTGACCATTAATTACGTCCCTTCGTCTGATTCCACGCCGTTCGGCGCTCAGTTTTCCGGCGCCGTCTCGCTTTCCAACGGCGCCGATTTCAGCGTTCATACGCTGCAAGTCGATGCGACGCGGACGTTCACGATCAATGGCGGGGATCTCACGGCAAACAAGATTAACTTGATACCGCACGCATCGACGCCAGCCAAGATTTTGCTCGCGGGAGACGTTAATTTCACTCCGCTTGCCGACGCCGCCGCGTTGATCGCCAACGGCAGCGGCGCCGGCCTCGCTGGGCGGATTGATTTGGGAGGAGCCAATCGTGCAATCAACGTCGCGAATGGCGCCGCCGCCACGGATCTGACCATTTCGACGCTGATCGTGAACGGCGGCCTCACGAAGACTGGCGCCGGCGTCCTCGCTCTTACCGGCGTCAATACTTACGCCGGCGATACGTCCGTCGAGGCAGGTTCACTCAGGATCGGCAGCGCCTTTTTGGCCAACGGAGCCGATGTTCGCCTCGCGACCGGCGGCATCCTCGACCTGAACTTCGCGGGAACCGACGTCATCGAAGCACTGTTCATCGACGGCGTTTCGATGAGCGTCGGCACGTGGGGCGCAATCGGCTCGGCCGCTGAATTTACGTCGCCGCTCATCACGGGCGCCGGCCTGCTGCAAGTCAGCACGCTCGTGCCGCCCCCCTCCCCCGCCGACTTCAATATGGACGGGTTCGTCGACAGCGCCGACCTGGCGATTTGGAGCACCAACATGGGCCTCGTCGGCGACGCCACCAACGCGCAAGGCGACGCCAACGGCGATCTCGCCGTCGATGGCGCCGACCTGCTCGTCTGGCAGCGCGAATTCACCGGGCCCGCGCCAGTCACGACCGCTGTGCCAGAACCGGCAACGGTGACGCTGCTCTTGTGTTCGTTTGCAACGGTTGGTTGCCTCGCGCGGCGGTATCGCATCGCCTAAGATCGCCGCGACAACATTAGCCCCGGGCTCTGCCCGGGGGGTTGGTCACGAATCCGGTGCGCATTCTCGCGCGATATACTGCTCTCGGGCGGAGCCCGGGGCTAACGGCGCTTGCGTGACGCAGCCACGCCGATGAACGCGCCCGCCAGCAGCAGCGAGCTTGGTTCCGGCACGCGCAAAAGATTCTCGAACGCTCCCGCGCCGTTCACGCTGTTGAAGATCGACTTGAACAGTCGAAAGTCAGCGACGTCGTTGTCGCCGTCGAAGTCAAGATCGCCGCGACCGAACGCATCGCGCTGCCCCAGGCCGGGAAAATTCGTATACGAATAAGTCAAAAACAATTCCCAGTCCGCCCTCGACGTGACCCCGTCGAGATTGAGATCCACGGAAGTTCCAGTCGCGGGAGCTTCGGTGAAAGAGACGTCTAGCTGGTAGAACTGGTTCGCGTCCTGGTTGCCGCGAATGCGAATTAAGTAATCGCCCGGGGTGGATAGAAACATGGCGCCGATTGATTCCACGCCGCCAATTCCGGTGTTGTTCGCTCGCTTGATCTCGCTCACCGTCGGGTTGGCAGTCAACAGTTGCAGCGTCAAATCGCTCTGCGCCGCGGCGTTGAAATTCCCCTGCTGCACCGAAACGTAGCTCGGACCGATCGGCGTCAGCTTGATGTTCGCGAACCCGGTTCCCACGGTGGTGAAACGAAACCAATCGGCGTCGCTCGTCCCGTCGATCCCCAGCCAATCGCTGTCGAACTGATTGACGGTCGAGTCTACGGCGTCACGTCCCCGTGAAATCGATTGCCCTGTCGTAAAGCTGCCGAGCGGGGATGCCTTCGAGGCGATGTCGTTCCCGCCGTTGCGCTCCAGCGGATCGCCGTACTGGCGATTGAGCGCGTAGACGTCGTCGAACTGCAGGCCCCAGATATCAGTTCGCAGGCCCCCTTCCATCACCGCCGCGACGCCAGTGTTCTGGGCATGCCCTAGCCCCACGCCGTGCCCTGTTTCGTGAATCATCAGATTCCGTAGGGCGGCTTCCGTTGAATGCCAGAACGTCGGCTGACCGTTTGTTTCGCGGGTCGTGTCGATCCGCATGTCGCCGCTGTCGGGGAAGGTATTGTCCGCAAGTGCGCCTCCGGGCGTGCTGTCGATGTTCTCGCCGCCAATTTGAATGTCCCCTGCCAGCCCAGTATCGACGCCGTTAGCGAACTTCTCAGCGACGTATTCCATCCTGATGCCCGACACGCGTGCGAACTGCGCGTAGGCGGTGTTCATCACCGTCCACCACGAACGATTGGTGTAGTCGGGCGTCCGCTGCGCCGCGGGAATGTTCCAGCCATCGTCGAGATACTGCACTAATTGACTATTGCTGGAACGCGAGTACGACTCGCCGTCGGGAACGATGCTCCACCGCAGCGTCACCGGGTCGCCGCGCTGCAGCCCGCCACCGTCGACCTGAGTCGCCGACCAACGGTTCACAATCTCGTAGGCTGCCGCTTGCTCGCCAGCGATGGGTAGGGCCACTACCCCGAGCGTGGCGCAGAGAGACGCCAAAGTGAAGTATCGTCGTTGGTGCATCGTGGCGCCGATTCTGTTCCCGAGAGAAGTCTCGCCGCACGTCAGGCGGCTCCTCTTAATTGACGCAGATCAGGCCCCAGGATGCAATGAGTTTCTTTGGCGAACGGCGGCAACTGCTCTGAGATGGCGGTGCGCGAGGGCCCCTTGTGGTCGCCCGCAGCCTCTTACGGCAAGTCGGAGGGCTGCCCGCCAACATCCCCCGCCGGAGACGCCGTCTGCTCGCAAATTGCCCGGACGACTTTCGGCAAGTGAATAAAGCCAGAGTAGTGGTCGGCGTCCATCTCGACGTGGTGCCCCGCGGGCAGCTTGGCGGCCGCGGCCAGCGCCGCAGAGCATCGGGGCGGAACCACGTCGTCATATTTGCCGCTGTAGAGCCACGTCGCGGCGGGGTCGATGCGGTGAGCCAGCCGTAGCGGCTCGACCTGGCGTGCTAGCTCCTTGATTTGCTCGTCGGTGACGCCCGCCTCCGCCAACTTCCGTCGTGTTTTGGCGGCGTCTTTCGCGCCGTTGAAAATCACCTCCTGCAAGTCCCCGCCGGCGAGCAGGATGAATACCCGCTCGTAGCCATGGTCGAGCCCCGCCACGGTCGAAACCACGAAGCCGCCCAAACTGGTACCTTGCACGGCGACGGTCGAATCATCGACGACCGGCAACGCCGCGACGGCGTCGCGGGCCCGCCGCACGTCGGAGATCGCTTGCTGCATCGAGTTGAGGCCGCGCTCCACATCCGACAGTTTCTCATCGCGCCGCGCGCCGTACCCCGGCAACTGCAACAGAAATGCATGCAAGCCCTGGGCGTTGACGCCGCGAGCAATGATGCGGCCGACCGTCATTCGCTTGCCCGATTCGTGCACGACGACCACCGCACGAGCTTTCCGAACCGCGCCCTGCTCGTCCCGTGCCGCAAACCACTCCATCGCTACGCGATCGTTGATGGCGTTGCCGATCGGCCGCGCTGAGGGGAATCGCACGAGCCAGTCGCCGCAGCCCGGTTCGGCTGGCTGCAGTTCAACGGAGAATTCGCCCGGCGTCCAACGGAGCGCTTCGAGGCATTCGCGGGCGTCGTCGTTCGCCTCTTCGCCGCAATCGAGCGTGTCTTTCGCGGCGAACTTCGCTCCCGCGACGAGCGGTATTTGCTCTTTCGCCTCGACGTAGCAACTAGCGGTTGCTCCGAGCAGACAACAGGCAACGAGGCAGCGTAACGCGACCATGCAAGCTCCGCGAGTCCGTGACAGGGAGAGTGGTTCAAACGGCAACCAACAGTATACCTGCTCTGCTATTCTGGGGGACGGCAGCTGGCGACGCGGTTGCAACCACCTGACGGCGAGGGGACAATCTCCGCCGATCGCCGTCTGTTCGAACTCTCGCGATACCCCGTTCAACGCCATGTCTGAACTCACCGCCTACCACGAAGCCGGCCATGCTCTCATGGCTCACTTGCTCGGCGGCCAGGTGCAACTTGTGACGATCGAGCCCGACGACGACGATGGCCCGCGCCGGTCGGGCGATGCGCAGATCTTGTGGCGGCGTTCGCGGATGAGCGACCGCGAGTTCGCCGTGAAGAGCGTGCAAGTGCACTTGGCGGGGCCCGTCGCCGAGATGATTTACTCCGGCGAACCTTATCACCCCGCGTTCATTGCGGAGTGGTCGGCGGATTGGGCGGGCGCCCTCGCGGCCGCCGAGCTGCTCATCCCCGACGAGCGCAAGCGAGTCGCTCACATTGAGCAAGTTTCAATCGCTTTGCACCGCCAACTGCAAGGCGACGATCTCTGGCCGGCGCTGGCGGCGATCGCGGACCATTTGCTCGCTCACGAAACGCTTGATGCCGAGCAGGTCGAAGAGATCCTAGAGCAGTATCTTTGAGCCGCGCCCTATTGGCCGCATGACTTTGGCCGGCCCAGCGGGCCTCTGGCACGGCGTTAGCAAAGCTACTAAAGCGCCCGCCGCAGACACGGCGATGGTGGTCTAGCAGTGCGCACTATGGCTCCTCAACGACCAACCGTTGGTTCCCACCCGACCAAGTTCGAGTTCCATCCTCCACGGCCAGTTCCAGAGCTAACGCATGTTGAGAATCTCTGGCGCGGCCCGCTCTTCCCAGCTTGGCCCCAACTCAAAGCCTCTCTCTAGGCAGAACCGGGAGCCGGCCGTTCCAAGCAGCTCATCGCAACGCATCCTCACGCTTGCGGGTTACGTTCACGCTCACCGTCTAGCCGCAGCTGGGTTGTGGCGTCGGTTTGCGTCGTATAATTAGAGATTTTCAGCCTCCCACGACTCTTCTCAAATCGCGATCGCACCGTCGAATCCCTCCATCGTCTGTATTGATTAATGAAGAAACCCACGAACCCTCTCGATCTTAAGCGCGAAACTCGCCTAAATATCGCCGCAGGACTCGCCGGCGCGATTCTGCTGTTCTTCGTGATCGGGCTCATCTCGTACATCAACACGCGCACTCTCGACCAGGACGCGACTCTTGTGCGGCATACGCATGAGGTGCTCACCGCGCTCGACGACGTCCTTTCGTTACTTCGAGACGCCGAGACCGGCCAGCGCGGCTACGTCATCACTGGCGACGAGTCCTACCTGGCCCCCTACACAAACGCGACTGATCGCGTCGACCTGCGGTTGGCTGACGTGGCGCGACTAACCGCTGACAATCCCAATCAGCAAGCACGCCTCCCGCGACTAAAGGGGCAAATCTCCACGAAGCTCGACGAGTTGGCGGCGACGATCGAGATGCGGCGCGAAGAAGGATTCGAAGCGGCTCAAGAACGGGTCCGCTCCGACGCCGGCAAGATTGCGATGGACTCGATCCGCGATCAAATCGACGGCATGCAGGAGGCGGAACGAGCGCTGCGACAAGAACGCCTCGCTGAAATGGAGCGCGCGTACAACGTCGCGGTGACCAGCGGACTCGCAATGACGGTGTGCGGGATTCTAATCTCGATTCTCGTCGCCGGCTTGCTCCGCCGCGCGGCGCTCGTACGCCGCCGTCAGGAATGGCTGCAGCATGCGCAAGTCACGCTCAGTAAGATCATGACCGGCGACCAGCGAATGGAGGAGTTGGGCGACCATATCCTCGGGTTCCTTGCCGATTACGTTGACGCAACTGCAGGGGCGCTCTTCACTCAGGAGGGAGCGCTCGCCCTGGCCGCGACGTACGGCGTACCAGCGGAAGGAGGCGTTCCGAAGCGGATCGAGCCGGGCGACGGACTGCTGAGCCAAGCGATCCGCGATCGCCGTTCGTTCATCGTCCGCGACGTACCTGACGGCTACCTTGCATTCGGCTCCGCGATGGGCAAGAGCTCCCCGAAGGGCCTCGCGATCTTCCCCGTCCAGGACGAAGACGGAGTGAAAGGCGTCATCGAGCTTGGTTTCAATGAAGGCGTCGACGATTCGATCACCGAGCTATTCGCAATGATTTCCGAATCGATCGCCGTCGCGATCCGATCGGTAAACTACCGCACGCACCTGCAAAATCTGCTCGAAGAAACGCAGCGGCAATCCGAGGAGCTGCAAGCTCAAGGTGAAGAGCTACGCGTCTCGAACGAAGAGCTGGAAGAACAAAGCCGCGCGCTCCGCGAATCGCAAACGCGGCTTGAACATCAGCAGACCGAACTTGAGCAAACGAACGCGCAACTCGAAGAGCAGTCGCAACAGCTTGAGTCGCAGCGCGACGAGGTGAGTCGAGCGAAGGACGAAGTCGAACGCCAAGCTCGCGACCTGGAACTCGCCAGCCAGTATAAGTCCGACTTCCTCGCGAACATGTCGCACGAATTGCGGACGCCGCTTAATTCCTCGCTGATTTTGGCCAAGCTCCTCGCCGACAATCCAAACGGCAACCTCAGCGGTGAACAAGTCGAGTACGCCAGGACCATCCAGGGCGCCGGCAACGACTTGCTCACACTGATCAACGACATTCTCGATCTCTCGAAGATCGAGTCGGGCCACATGGAGATGCAGCCCGAGGAAGTTCGCCTTTCGCAGCTGGCCGAAGGCTTGCAGCGGATGTTCAAGCCGATCGCCGATCAGCGGCAGCTGGAGTTCACCATCGCCATCCAGCCCGGCGCCCCCGAGACGATTCAAACCGATCCGCTGCGGCTAGAACAGGTGCTCAAAAACCTCCTGTCAAACGCGCTGAAATTCACCGAGAAGGGGAGAGTGACGCTCGCGATCAGCTCGCAAGGGCAGGGCGAGGCGGCGTTCGCCGTCAGCGACACCGGCATTGGCATCCCCTCGCATCAGCAGGCGATGATCTTTGAAGCGTTCCGCCAGGCGGATGGCACGACCAACCGCAAATACGGCGGCACCGGGCTGGGGCTGTCGATCTCGCGCCAGCTCACGCGGCTGCTGGGAGGACGTATCGAGCTCGCCAGCGAGCCAGGCAAGGGCAGCACGTTTACCGTCACGCTGCCGCAGGTCTACCGCCCCGTGCCGGTGCACGATCGCCGTGTCGACGCCAATGGTATTGGCCGGCACACTCCGCCCGTCGTGCCGCCACACGCCGCAAACTTCGACGCCCCGCGCCGCGACTCTGGAGCAACGCCAGATTCATTCTTTGTCCCGAAGCGGATCGAAGACGATCGCGAGTCGCTCACCGGCAATCAGCGAGTCATTTTGGTTGTCGAAGATGACGAGCCGTTCGCCAAGATCCTCCGAGATATGGCGCACGAGTTGAACTTCCAGTGCGTCATCGCGACGCATGCCGAGCAGGCGATCGCACTCGCGGCACAGTATCTGCCAAGCGCCGTGGTGCTCGACGTTGGCTTGCCGGACCACTCGGGCCTCTCGGTGCTCGATCGGCTGAAGCAGGATCGCCGCACGCGGCACATCCCCGTTCACGTCGTCTCGGCCGGCGACCATGCCCAAACGGCTCTGTCGCTCGGCGCCGTCGGCTACATGCTGAAGCCGGTGAATCGCGAACAGCTCGTCGAAGCCTTGAGGCAACTGGAATCGCGGCTTACCCAGCGAATGCGCCGCGTCCTCGTGGTGGAAGACGATGCCGTGCAGCTCGACAGCATGCAAAAGCTGCTCGGCTCGCACGATGTGGAAACCGTCGGCGTCGCGAGTGCTTCTGAATGCCTCGCGCTGCTCAGCGACTCGACCTTCGACTGCATGGTGCTCGACCTCTCGCTCCCCGATTCGACCGGCTTCGCCCTGCTGGAAAAGCTCAGCCGCGAAGACAACTACTCGTTCCCGCCGGTGATCATTTACACGGGCCGCGAGCTTTCCGCCGACGAAGAGCAGCGGCTGCGGCGGTTCTCAAAGTCGATCATCATCAAAGGCGCCAAATCGCCCGAGCGTCTGCTCGACGAGGTAACGCTCTTTCTCCACCAAGTAGTTTCGGAGCTCCCGCCCGAACAACAGCGGATGCTTGAGAAATCTCGCAGCCGCGATGCGGCCCTCGAAGGTCGTCACATCCTGGTGGTCGAAGACGACGTCCGCAACGTGTTCGCCCTGTCGAGCATCCTCGAGCCCCGCGGAGCCATCGTGCAGATCGCTCGCAACGGCCTCGAAGCGATCCGCGCCATCGAAGCCAGCGGCGGCGATTCGACTGCGGCGATCGACCTCGTGCTGATGGACGTCATGATGCCCGAGATGGATGGCATCACCGCCGTGATGGAAATTCGCAAGAATTCGCAATGGAAGAAGCTGCCGATCATCATGCTCACTGCAAAGGCGATGAAGGATGATCAGGAGCGCTGCCTCGCCGCCGGTGCCAACGATTACATGGCCAAGCCGATCGACGTGGAACGCTTGCTCTCGCTCGTCCGCGTGTGGATGCCCCGCTGAAAGATCTCATCGTGTCAGACAACACCGACGATATCGAACTCCGCCTGCTGCTAGACGCGATTTTTCGTAAGTACCACTACGATTTTCGCGGCTACTCGATGGCGTCGATCAAGCGGCGGTTGCTGCACGCTCGCGAGAAGTTCGGCTGCGGCACCTTCTCGCTGCTGCAAGACAAGGTGCTGCACGATCCGACCGTGATGCCGGAACTTCTCACCTATCTCACCGTGCAGGTGAGCGAGCTGTTTCGCGATCCTGCCTACTTTCGCGGCATTCGCCAGCATGTGGCTCCGTTCCTCAAGACGTACCCGTCCATCAAAGTCTGGGTCGCCGGCTGCAGTGGCGGCGAAGAACTCTATTCGCTTGCCATCCTCTTTCGTGAAGAGGGACTGGAGAGCCGCACGATGTTCTACGCCACCGACATCAACCCGAAAGCGCTGCGACGCGCCGAAGCAGGCGTCTACGAGCTTGATCGGCTCGCCGCGTTCACCGAGAACCACCAGCTCTCCGGCGGAAAGTCATCGCTCTCCGACTACTACACCGCGGCCTACGGTGGCGCCGTCTTCGACAAAACCCTGCGGAAGCGAGTTGTCTTCTCCGATCATAGCCTGGTTTCCGACACGGTTTTCGCCGAGGTCCAGCTAATTTCCTGCCGCAACGTGCTGATCTACTTCGACCGCGAGTTGCAAGACCGCGCGATCGGTCTCTTCGCCGATTCACTCAGCCGGCAAGGCTTTTTGGGACTCGGAGCGAAGGAGAACCTCCGCTTCTCTCGGCACGCCGACCGCTTCATTGAATTCTCGAAGGAAGACCGCATCTATCAAAAGCGAGGCGCCTCATGAGCACTCGCCCGATTGAAGCGATCGTCATCGGAGCATCAGCAGGAGCGCTCGACGCTCTCACGCAAGTACTCACGCCGTTGCCGGCGGACTACCCGCTGCCGCTACTGGCGGTGGTTCATCTTCCTGCGGACAAGAAAAGCATCCTCGCCGAACTGCTCGATATGAAATGCCGCCTCTCCGTCAAAGAAGGCGAGGACAAGGAGCCGCTCGCGGCGGGCGTCGTTTACGTTGCACCGCCCGATTACCACATGCTGGTCGAAAAAGATGGCACGCTTTCGCTGTCCAGCGAAGAGCCAGTCCTCTATTCGCGTCCGTCGATCGACGTGCTCTTCGAGTCGGCCGCCGACGCCTTTGGCCCTGGTTTAGTGGGCGTCATCCTCACTGGCGCCAACGAAGATGGCGCCCATGGCCTCGCAACCATTCGCGAGGCAGGCGGCCGCTGCATCGTTCAACGTCCCCATAACGCATACGCCTCCACGATGCCGCTGGCGGCGCTCCAAACGTGCAACGACGCGCGGACGATGAGCCTGCCTGAGATTGCCGAGTTCCTGAAAGAAGCGGGAGGGCTCCCATGAGTTCGAAATCATCAACCCCGGTTAACGTACTGCTCGTCGACGATCTGCACGAGAATCTGCTCGCGCTCGAGGCGCTCCTGCGGCGCGAGGGGGTGACCATCCTCAAGGCGCAAAGCGGCTCCGATGCGCTTGAGTTGCTGCTACAATTCGAGGTGGCGCTCGCGATTCTCGACGTGCAGATGCCCGGCATGGACGGTTTCGAACTCGCCGAGCTGATGCGCGGGACCGAACGGACCCGCCGCGTACCGATCATTTTTCTGACGGCGGGCAACGCCGACTTGCGACGAAAGTTCCGCGGCTACGAGGCGGGCGCCGTCGACTTCCTGCAGAAGCCGATCGAGTCGGACATCATCCGCAGCAAAGTCGACGTGTTCGTCGAACTCTTCCGCCAGCGGCAGGAAGTCGCCCAGCAGCGCGACGATCTGCAAGCCGCGACGGCGGAGAACGCCCGACTACTGGCAGAGAGCCAGCGGCATGCCTCGGCGCTGGAGGAGGCCGACCGCCGCAAGGATGACTTTCTCGCGGTGCTGGCCCATGAGCTCCGCAATCCGTTGGGGCCCGTTCGTAACGCGATCGAGATTCTGCGGCACTCCGACGAAGCCAATCAAGTGATGCGCGAGGCACGCGAGATCATTTCTCGGCAGGTCAGCCACATGTCTCGCCTGATCGACGACCTGCTCGACGTCGCGCGAATCGCGCGCGGAAAGATCCAGCTTCGCAACGAGCATTGCGACGCCGCGGAGATCTTGCGGCAGACGGCCGAAGACTACCGCGCAACGATCGATGCGGCCAAGGCAACGCTGGAGGTCGACGTGGCGTCTTCGCTGCCGATCCATGCCGATCGGACCCGCGTCGCGCAGGTAATCGGCAACTTGCTCCACAATGCAGCGAAGTTCACGCCTCCCGGTGGCCGTGTGCGCGTGAGCGCGAGCAGCGACGCAGCGGGCGACTTCGCCACGATCGTCGTCAGCGATACCGGCATCGGCTTATCGCCGGAAGTGAAGTCGCGGCTGTTCGAACCGTTCAGCCAAGCAGAGCAGGGGGCCGATCGCGCGAGCGGTGGACTGGGGCTCGGCCTGGCGCTGGCGCGGAACATCGCCGAACTCCATGGCGGTGCGCTCGACGCTGAGAGCGAAGGCCCCGGCCGCGGCGCCACCTTTACGCTGAAGCTGCCGCTGCTCGCCGGCGAATACGTCCCCGAAGTAGAACAGAAGCCTGTCGCCCCTGCGGCAGCGACGGGCAAGCTGCGGATCCTCATCGTCGAGGACAACGCCGACGCCGCCCGCAGCCTGCAGGTGCTGCTGGGACTGATGGGCTACGAGGTGAACGTCGTCGCCGACGGCAAGGCTGGCATCGAAGCGGCAAAGTCGCGCAAACCCGACGTGATCATGTCGGACATTGGGTTGCCCGGCGAGTACGACGGCTACCAACTCGCTCGCCAACTCCGTTCGGAGGCCGACCTCGCCGACATCCATCTCATCGCGATCAGCGGCTACGGGCAGCCTGAGGATCGCAAGCGTTCGCATGACGCGGGATTCGATCAGCATCTGGTGAAGCCGGTCGACATTCAGCGTCTGAAGAAGGCGCTCGATCCGCTGCGCGCATAGTCGCGTCGGTTCGAGAATCGACCGGTTTTCGCCGCGTGAACTGCGGGCATGCAGCGATCCGTAGAGCGACATATACTTGCACTGCCTACTCGCCGGCAAAACGCCGGCAATCTGCACCAGATGAAGTTGATGTCGACGGAACCGCATACCGACGCCGAGTCTCGCCGCCTGCGCGAGTCGGGCAGCCGCGCGCAAAACTGGCAGCGTTGGGGGCCATATCTCGCCGAGCGGCAATGGGGCACCGTTCGCGAAGACTACTCCGCCGACGGCGAAGCGTGGGGCTACTTCACCCACGAGCAATCTCGCAGCCGCGCGTATCGCTGGGGCGAGGATGGCCTGCTTGGCGTCACCGACCGCGAGTGCCGGCTCTGCTTCGCGCTCGCGCTGTGGAACGGCCGTGATCCGATTCTCAAGGAGCGGCTGTTCGGCCTGACGGGTCCCGAGGGAAACCATGGCGAGGACGTGAAGGAGTGCTACTACTATCTCGATTCGACGCCGACGCACTCCTACATGAAGGCGCTCTACAAGTATCCGCAGGGCGCGTTTCCGTACGCCCAGCTGACCGAAGAGAACCGCCGCCGCACGAAGGCGGATCCAGAGTTTGAACTCGCGGATACGGGCATTTTCGATGAGAGCCGTTACTTCGACGTGTTCGCCGAGTACGCGAAGGCATCGCCAGACGACCTGTTGATCAGATTGACGATCGCCAACCGCGGTCCTGAGACAGCGGCGATCCACTTGCTGCCGACGCTGTGGTTCCGCAACAGCTGGAGTTGGGGCTGCACGCACGAAGGGTGTGAAGTGAAGCCGCGGCTCGAAGCGGCTGGTCCCGCGGCCGTCGTGACACGGCATGTTTCGCTGGGCGAGTTCCGCCTCGACGTCGAGCAACCGGCAGGCGCCGAGCCGGTGGAGCTCGTGTTCACCGAGAACGAAACTGACGCACAGCAGGCGTTCGCCGTCGACGATAGCAAGCGTTATGTGAAAGACGCGTTCCACCGCTATCTTATTCAAGGCGAGGCCGCGGCGATCAATCCGCAGCGGCACGGCACGAAGGCGGCGGCAATCTACCGCTTGAACATCCCTGCCGGCGAGCAAGTCGTCGTGCGGCTGCGCCTTGCAGCCGCGAGCGAAGCGAAAGAGCAGCCGTTCACAGGCTTCGACGAACTCTTCGCAATTCGCATCCGCGAGGCCGATCAGTTCTACGCCTCGAGAATCCCCGACTCTAGCAACGCAGAAGAAGCCAACGTCGCTCGGCAAGCCTACGCGGGGCTGCTGTGGAGCAAGCAGTTCTACCACTATGTGGTCAAGGATTGGCTTACCGGCGATCCCGATCAACCCGCGCCGCCCGCTGTCCGTCAGTTCGGGCGTAATCACGATTGGCCTCATCTGTTCAACCGTGACGTCATCTCGATGCCCGACGCCTGGGAGTACCCGTGGTACGCGGCGTGGGACTTGGCGTTTCACATGATTCCGATGGCCACGGTCGATCCCGAGTTCGCGAAGAGCCAGCTCGAACTCTTCCTCCGCGAGTGGTACCTCCACCCGAACGGGCAAATGCCGGCGTACGAGTGGGCCCTCTCCGACGTCAATCCGCCGGTTCATGCGTGGGCCTGCTGGCGCGTCTACAAGATGACCGCCCCGCGCGGCGAGCGCGACGTGGCGTTCCTCAAGCGGGTGTTCACCAAGCTGCTGCTCAACTTCACCTGGTGGGTCAATCGCAAGGACGTTGCGGGCAATCACCTGTTCGCGGGAGGCTTCCTCGGGCTCGACAACATCGGGGTGTTCGATCGCTCGAAGCCGCTCCCTGGCGGCGGGCGTTTGGAGCAAGCCGACGGCACCGCGTGGATGGCGTTTTACGCCTCGACGATGCTGGCAATGGCGCTGGAACTCGCCCAATTCGACAATACGTACGAAGACATCGCCTCGAAGTTCTTCGAGCACTTCGTTCACATCGCCGACGCAATGAACACGCTCGGCGGTATGGGACTGTGGCACGAAGTCGACGGTTTTTTCTACGACCAACTGAAGGTTGACGACTCCGTCACGTCGCTCGGCATTCGGTCGATCGTCGGCATCATCCCGCTCTTCGCGGTCGAGGTGCTGGAGCAAGCCGACATCGATCGCTTGCCCGGATTTCGCAAACGAATGGAGTGGTTTCTCAAACATCGACCCGACCTCGGACGGCATATCGCCTATTGCGAGAAATCACACATCGGCGTCGAACACGACGATGAGCACGGAGACGACTTCGCCGGTCATCGTCTGCTGGCGATCCCATCGTGCGAGCGGCTCCAGCGGGTGCTCACCTACCTCTTCGACGAAACAGAGTTCCTGGCTCCCCATGGCATTCGCGCCCTCTCGCAATTCCATCGCGAACATCCCTTCGTCCTGTGGGCCGAGGGGCAAGAGCACCGCGTCGACTATACGCCCGGCGAGTCGACCACCGGCATCTTCGGCGGCAACTCGAACTGGCGCGGACCGATCTGGTTTCCGATTAACTTTCTCATCATCGAAGCCCTCGAGCGTTACTATCACTTCTACGGCGATTCGGTGAGCATTCCGTGCCCAACCGGTTCGGGCCGGATGTTGAACTTGTTCGAAGCTTCGCAAGAACTGCGGCGGCGGCTCAGTTCGCTCTTCTTGCCCGACGCCGCCGGCCGCCGCCCCTGCCACGGTTTGGAGGAGCGCTACGCCAATGATCCGCACTGGCGCGACTTGCCGCTGTTCTACGAATACTTCCACGGCGACGATGGCCGCGGCCTCGGCGCCAGCCATCAAACGGGTTGGACGGCGCTGGTGGCGACGATGTTGCGCGATTTCCACACGCCGCGAACAGCGGGGTATGCTCAGCGGAATCGTCCGACGCAAGCCTCCGCGCATGAACAAAACGGCCATCCCGCCCAACCGCAGCACGGCCACAAACAGACACAGCCGCAATGAGGCGGGTTCGCCTCCGCTGATTGACATCCCGCGCTCTAACTGCGATAGAATCAGTTCACGTTTCCGTGCCGATTCATTCGCGAGGACGCTGGCATGCTGCACATCGAAAAAGTTCTCTACACAGCCAAGGCTCACACCACCGGCGGTCGCGACGGCGCCTCGCGCACTTCTGACGGGCGGCTCGATATTAAGTTGTCGTCGCCAGGCGGGCCCGGCACGGGGACCAACCCGGAGCAACTCTTCGCCTGCGGTTGGTCGGCTTGCTTCATCGGCGCCATGGCGGTAGCGGCTCAGCAGCGGAAGTTGCGCCTGCCGCCAGAAACGGCCATCGACGCCGAGGTCGATCTCGGCATGACCGACGGCGGTTACCTCCTCCGCGCCAGGTTGAACGTCAGCCTGCCCGGCATCGACCGCGAGGTTGCCCAAGCGATCGTCGCAGATGCTCACCAGATTTGCCCCTACTCGAAAGCCACCCGCGGCAACATCGACGTCGAAATCAATCTGCTGTGAGCGCCGCATCGCCCGTCGCTTCGTCCTTTCGACAAGCCTGCCGTAACTCAACGCCCACGCATCGCGGAGATGGATGTGTCTAGCGAACGCAAAGTCGCCGTCATCACCGGCGCCTCGCAAGGAATCGGCGCGGGACTCGTCCGCGGGTTTCTCGACCGCGGCTATCAGGTTCTCGCCAATTCGCGGTCGATTACAGCCGAAACCTTCCCAGAGGTCGTCGCCGTCGCGGGCGATATCGCCGATCCGGCCGTTGCCGAGCGCGTGATTCGCATGGCGGTCGAAAAGTTCGGCCGCGTCGACGTGCTGGTAAACAACGCCGGAATGTTCATTTCGAAGCCGTTCGTCGACTACACGCCCGCCGATTTCGCCGCCAAGATCTCGCTGAACCTCGCCGGCTTCTTTTACGTTTCGCAGTGTGCGATTCGCCAGATGCTGCCGCAGGGGGGCGGGCACATCGTCAACATGACGACGACGCTTGTCAATCAGCCGGTGAAAGGCGTTCCGTCGGCCTTGGCCTCGCTCACCAAGGGGGGCCTCGACGCCGTCACACGGTCGCTGGCGATCGAGTATGCCGATCGCGGCATTCGCGTGAACGCCGTGGCGCCGGGCGTGATCCGCACGCCAATGCACGCCCCCGAAACGCACGCCTTTCTCGCCGGCCTGCATCCTGTGAGACGGATGGGGGAAGTCGACGAGATTGTCGAGGCCGTGCTGTACTTGGAAGGGGCGAAGTTCGTGACGGGCGAAACGCTCCACGTCGACGGCGGCGCTCATGCCGGCCACTGGTAACACTGCAAGGAACCGACCTGTGCCGATCGTCACGATCCAAATCACTCGCGAGGGAACGACGCCAGAGCAAAAGGCCGCGCTCATCAAGGGGGCGACTGACCTCATGAGCGAGGTGCTGAACAAACCGCCTGCGCTGACGTTCGTCGTCATTCAGGAGGTGGAGCTGGCGGATTGGGGCGTCGCTGGGTTGCCGGTTGAGGAGTTTCGCCGGCAGACGGGCAGCGAGCCGAACGGCGATTGAGGTTCGTAGTTGAGTCAGCATAAAAGCCACCGGCTTTGCCGGTGGACGAATTGCTAATCCGTCGTACTCTAGCTACGTCCACCGGCGGAGCCGGCGGCTTTTATCACACGCCTTAACATCAGCAGGCGCGCTGCTGGGCTGCGGCGAGTTCCTGCGCTAGCTGAGCCACCAACTCCGCGGCCGGCAGCGCTCGCGCCAACGGCGCCCCCTGCCCTGCCCACTGGGCGCCGTAACCAAACTCGCCCTTCGCCTTCGCAGCGGCATGCAACGCTTTGCCGGCGTCGTAGGCGATCGGGTAATCGGGAATCTCTTCGACGGAAATCTGCGATCCGAATGCGGTGAACCGATTGCTCAGGCAACGTGCGGGTCGGCCTGAGATCGCCGAGGTCATCACGGTGTGTTTAGCCTGCGGGCCCAAAAGCGCCTCGCGATAGGCAGCGTCGGCCGATGATTCGGGGCAAGCGATGAACGCCGTTCCCAGTTGAACGGCCGTCGCCCCGAGCGCGAGCGCCGCGGCAATCCCCGCGCCGTCCATAACGCCGCCCGCGGCGATCACTGGCACTTCGAGCTTCTCCACTAGCAGCCGCGTCAGCGCAAACGTGCCGAGGCGATCATCGACGCCGCGCGGATCGAACGCTCCGCGATGGCCGCCAGCCTCGTAGCCCTGCGCGACGATCGCGTCGATTCCCGCGGCAACTGCTTGCTGCGCTTCCAGCAAGCTTGTCGCTGTGGCGATTAGCACAATGCCGGCGGCTCGCAACGCCTCGATCTGCTCGCGACGCGGCAAGCCAAAATGAAAACTAACCACTGCCGGTTTTTCTGAGAGCAGCACGTCCAGCTTCGCATCATCGGTGAGAAAGCTCGCGTAGATCTCCGTGAGTCGGCTCGGCGGCTTTGCCCCGTAGTGTGCGAATTCAGGCGCCAACCGAGCAAGCCATGCCTGCTCCTTGGCCGCGTTCGGCGTCGCGGGCTGGTGGCAAAAGACGTTCACGTTGAACGCTCGATCGGTCTGCTCGCGCACCGCGTGAATCATCGCGCGGGTGGCTTCCGCATCGACTGCGCCGACGCCGATCGAACCGAGCGCCCCGGCCGCCGACACCGCTGCCGCCATCGCCGGAGTCGAGACGCCGGCCATCGGGCCTTGGATGATCGGCCGTTCGAGACGGAGTCTGTTCAGCAATGGATGCATGGAGTCTTTTCGTCTAACTGCATGTTGAATCTATGCGGCGTTTCGTCGTCGACTGGCGGCGGAACGCTTCTTGGCGGCCTTCTGTCGTTTCGCGGCTTGGCGGTCTCGCTGCCGCTCGTTGGCGTCTGTCTGGCGGAGACTTTGATCTCGCGGCGGACTTTGCACAGGCTCTGTGAACGCGGGCGTCGCGAACGGGACGGCGATGAGCGGTGGGTCGACTGCCGTCGCGTCGCTTGGCGTCGTGTCACTTGCTGTCGCCTGTTGCATTTTAGGCGACAGTTGCACGGCGGGTGAACGGGAGTTTGCGGGGAAGATTGTTGATCGTTGGTGGATCACGGCGTCTGCCGGCGGCGTGGTGATTGCCGCCGCATCAATCGGCTTCGTAGCGTTTGGCTTGCCGCAGCATCTTCGCACACTTGACGCTCCGCCTTCGTCAGGCGGATCTGGATAGGCGCGCCCCTCAACTCTTCAGGCGGCTTCTTCGGCGCTCCACGCTTGGGGGTCATGTTGAGAATCTCAATGCAAGAACGCGGCCGTTCAAGCGCCCGTTGTCCGTTGCGCAAATGCCCCCATCTGAGACTCGCGGGGTGGTCTTACGGTTGTTCAGGATGTGCAGCCTGCTCCGAGTCGACGCGATCGGATCACTCATCCCGAACGTTCTAGTCGATGGGTTAAGTGACACAAACGCCCCTTCACTTTCCCGTTACAAGGGACGCCCCATGAGTCGCCTTCCCCATCTAGCCGTTGCCCTGGGCCTCATCTTCGCAGTCGGCTGCGGATCCTCTGAAATCGATTCACTCCGCGCCGAAGTGCGCAAGCATGAAAAAGCCGCACGCATCGCCGCAGCGGAATCTGCTGACGCCAAAGCCGCCGCCAAAGAGGCGACGGAGAGCGCGCAACGCAAACTGGCGTATGCAGAGCACTTGAGTCGAGAAGCGGCTGAAGCTCTCGCGAAATCGAGCGACCGTCTCGGTCGTGCTCATTCTCTTGAGCGCGCAGCGCTGAAGGCGAGATCCGATGCTTTCGCGGCGCTGACAGCGGAGAAGGAACTGGCCGCACTTAACGCAAAGGCCGGTCTCGCAATGGAAGAGCGAATCGAGGCGGCAAGCCAGTTGCTCAAGGACGCGGAAGTGGCAAAGGGAGAAGCAGCTGTAGCTCGCTCCGTGAAAGCCGAAGTTCAACGACAAGCTGACGATGCACGTCGAGACCGTGAGGAGGCTGAGAAGGCGCTCGCGACGGCGTCTGCGATTCGCGACATCGCCATTGGTGAACGTAAAGCCGCCGAGAAGGAGCAATTGGCTGCGGCCATGGCCGTCGACGCGGCTCGGCTCGAGAAGGACGCCGCTGCTGACGCTCTGGAGGCGACCAAGTTGGCGAAGCAGGAGATTGTCAACGATCGCAAGCTGCTTGAGCAGGAGCGTCAACTACTCGCCGAGGCTCGCGAAGACGCGGACCAACGCTTGGCAGTCGTAGACGCGAAATTAGCAAAGGCGGAGACCAAGAAGCTCGCCGCCGACCAGGCGCGCAACGAGGCTGCTCGCCAGCAAGTCATTCTGGCCGAGCAGATGGCCGCTCTCGACGCAGCGAAGGAAGCCGCGGAGATCAGCGGTCGTTCAGCGGAACAGGCCAAGGCGCTAGCTTCCATCGAGCGGAAAGCGGCGGAGAAAGCCAAAGTCTCAGCTGATGCCGCCCGCCACGAGGCTGATTCAGCAAACGGGTACGTGTCGGCCGTGCTTGAGCAGCTTCGGGAGACCGAGCGCCGCTCGTCGCTTAAGATCAGCGAACAGCCGGTGGCGAAAGAGACGTCAGTGGAGTAGCGGAACCCGTTGGACGAGCTGACCGATGTGGAAGGCGCCCTCTGTCTCAACCCCGTACCAGTTGTCCTCGCATCCCCACGGCTGCGGCACTGTCCGCATTGCAACGCCGAAGTCGAGGTCGCTTCGACTGCCTGCCGCTACTGCAGTCAGTCGACGAAGGGACATAAATCGGCCCAAGAAAGAATGCTCAAAGCTCAGCGCCGTTGGGCTGGTTGGGTGATGGCAGCATTCTTTGTAGCCACCTTGATCGCAGTTTCACTCATCAGTCGAGGGCATTCGACTGGTATTGGCAATCCCGCAATCGCGATTGCACCACGGAAGTAGTTCGCCGATTGGTGACGACATTTCACGAACGGACTTCGCATGATTCGCCACGCTTTATTCCCGGTCGAAGCCGCCGTTTACGGCGTGTCATACGCATTCCTCCAGAACCTCATTCGCTCACCTCAACCGCTCGATCCAGAGAAGACGTGGCACGAGATCACGCGGGAGATGCCGCTCGGCACCGACTGGATCCGCACCACTTGGCCTGTTCGTCCGATACGACCGCTCATCATTCGAGCCAAGATGAAGCAGGACCATGTTCTAGGTATCTCCGAGCACTACGACGTCTCGAACGATTTCTACAAACTGTGGCTCGATCGGAAATACATGTTCTACACATGCGCCGATTTCCACACTCCGGACGACACGATCGAAGAGGCCCAGCAGCATAAGGCCGACTTCATCTTGAAGCTGATCGACCCGCAACCGGGCGAGAAGATTATGGAGCTTGGTTGCGGCTGGGGACCGATGCTTAAACGGATCTTAGAAGCTACCGGTGAGCGTGAGAATCTCTACGGCCTAACGCTCTCGAAAGAGCAAAAGGCGTACAATGACGAGCACAATCACTTCAACGTTGACTTCGACAACTTCATTACCCGCGACTATCCCAGTGAAGCGTTCGACAAAATCTACTCGATCGGCGCCTGGGAGCATGTACGGGAAAATGAGATTCCGCAATTGCTCGACAAACTCTATGCGGCTCTGAAGCCTGGCGGACGGCTTGTAAAGCATTTCTTCTGCCGCGTGAGCGATTACTACACGGCCACAGTTGCCTGCTCGCAGATCTACTTCCCCGGTTCGATGGGCGCGCCCTACCGCTTCCATGCGAAGGCATGGGAAGATGCCGGCTTTCGCATCAAGCACTGCTCAATCCACGACTACCGTCCGACTTTGCGGGCGTGGTTCGATCGCATGGTCGAGCACAAAGAGGAGGCGTTGCGGTTGGTGGACGTGCAGACGTACAACCGCTACCTGACGTTCTTTCCGTCATCGTGGCGATACTTCAACGACAATTTGTCGATGGTCACACGATGGGTGCTGGAGAAGCCGACTAGAGGTCGCGGGCGGCGGTAGGACAGGGGATCTAGTTAGCAGGCAATCGCTTACTGCTTCAATCGATCGCGCACCGCTTGCAGCAACAAACTACTTCTTCCCCGCGACTCTCTTGTAACGTTGAATGCAAGAGTAGGGGACGTTCGTAGGCACATCGAACTTCTTAGCGAGTGCCTCCATCGTATCTACCAGCAGCGAATCATCCGCCAATATCTCACCCGCCGTCCGGAGAATGCCGCTGGGCGGGAGCATGACGACGTAGGCCAGCAAGCGGCCATCAGAATGGCGGCAGATCGACTGCGTCCACTCAATGTAACCGTCGTCACTTGGACGGTTCCACTTTGCTGACGCGATCTCCGGCCAACTTGGGTCGCCCGCCTCAAGTGTGTCGCCGTTTGGCAAGTCGATGATTACAGGCACTGGCATTTGAAGTTCCGACAGGATCAGAGAGTAGGATAAGAATCGCGCTGGGCTTACCAGTTCGAAGTGTATCGCCGAACGAGCGTCGACGTAGCCTGGAGCCGCCGAAAGGTTCCGAATCTCGCGGCAACTCAACGCGCTCTGGTCTCCCGCAAGCCATCTTTATCAATTGGCTGCCAGCTTTCCACTCCGCCCGCGTCGCACGACGTTTCGGCTCACGTTGCTAGTACGCTCTTTTCGAGGTGATTTTCAACCTCCTTAGCGTCGCTTGCAACACACTCTCTCCTTTCTTGCAAGCGGCACGCCAATCGCAATGGGAAAGACAGTCAACAGTCACCAAAAGGAGGATCAATCATGTCCCAGCCTAAGAAGCCACTCGTTGGCAAGGGCGAACCTGGGGTTGGCGTGCCGGCAGTTGAGCATGGAGTTCCAACGAAAGCTGTACGCGTCGGCAAAGACGAAAGAGTCGAAGTACCGATTCGCACTGGCCCGGCGAGTGGTCGCGCAGGTGGCGGTGCTACTGGGGAAACTACCCCTGGTCGCGACACTGCGGCACAACGAGGACGCGGTAAGAAGCGGTAATGCGTGGGGCGGGTACGCGCATCAACGCCACCGGGGGACGCGAAGCATTCACCCCAGTCTGAAAACCTGTCAGCTGGCGTGCTCATGCGCAACCGCCAGTGATTACAGGTGATGGCCAGAGCCCAGTTCTAGTAACTTTTCAACATGGCACGGCAGTAATCGCTGCCGAATCTCAAGGGGAACCTAACATGGCAGACAGCATTAAGAAGAACGTCGCAAACGCGGGTAATGCCGTTGCGAATGCGGCGAAGGACGTTGGATCGCGCATCGCTACCGGCGCCGAGGATGCCGTGGATTTCGTGAAAGAGAAGACCGGGATGAGCGGTCCAGACGGGGGAACTGACCGTGGAGTGTCCGCCATCGAGGACCACATGGAAGTTATCGCTTCGTGTGGTAAGAAAGTCGGCGTCGTCGACCACGTCGAGGGCAATGCAATCAAGCTCACGAAAAATGATAGTCGAGACGGGCAGCACCACTTCGTCCCAATCAGCTGGGTTTCCCGCGTCGATCGCCACGTCCATTTGACCAAGAATTCGAAAGAAACCGAAGAGAACTGGAAGGCCGACGCCGCGTCATGCGCCAGGTAGTTAGATCAGTTTGATCTAGCCTCCCGATCGGTTCTCGTGAGGCCCGGCCAGCTTTGGCCGGGCCTTTTCTACTTTCAGTGTAATGCGAGCGATACTGCTCTTCGTTTGGGGCGGCCGCTCGACGAGTTATCCGTTGATAATCTCGCCTCCGTTCGGGTGAATGACCTGCCCAGTAATATACGACGACTCAGCCGATGCCAGAAACACGTAGGAGGTCGCTGCCTCCCAAGGTTGGCCCGCTCTTCCTAGTGGGGTATCTGTTCCGAACGATGCCACCTTCTCCGCAGGAAACGTAGAGGGAATTAGCGGCGTCCAGATGGGCCCTGGCGCGACGGCATTCACTCGAATGCCATCCTTTGCGAGGACTTGTGAAAGCGATCGCGTGAAGCTGACAATCGCACCCTTCGTTGCAGAATAGTCGAGCAAGGTCTCGTGACCTCTGTAAGCGGTCACGGACGTCGTGTTGATGATACTCGTCTCGGGCGACTTCTTCAGGTGAGGGATAGCGGCTTTCGACAAGTAGAACATTGAGAAGATGTTCGTTCGGAATGTCGACGTCAGCTGCTTCTCATCGATCTCGTCGAGGGACTCCTTGGGATGCTGCTCTGCTGCGTTATTAACGAGTATATCCAGTCGACCGAGCTTAGAAACGCACTGATCGATCGATCGCTTGCAGAATGCTTCCCTGCCGACATCGCCCTTGAGGAGCAGGCATTTAGCGCCGTGCTCTTCTACTCCTAGCTTTGTTTCTTCCGCATCTTTCATTTCGCTGAGGTATACGATCGCAACGTTGGCGCCCTCTCGCGCGAAGTGAAGCGCGACAGCTCGACCAATTCCGCTGTCGCCGCCTGTGATTAGCGCTACCTTGCCGGCGAGGCGCCCGGAACCGGGAACGCCGGGGACAATAGAAACGGGCTGCGGAGTCATCTCGCTCTGCCGCCCAGGCCGTCGCGACTGCGTCTTCGCTGGCCTGACGTTTCGTTTATTGCTTTTCCCGCCGACCTTCGATTTGTTCGCCATAGATGACAACCAGTAATTATTGAGCAGGTGTTTGCGTCGCGAGCCGGGGAGGGCGGACACGCATTACTCTTTGCTTGAGGGCGCAAGGTTGATGTTTGCAGGACCGTTAATCACCTCGCCGTCTGCGTGGAACCGCGACCCGTGGCATGGGCAGTCCCAGCTCCGTTCCGCTCCGTTCCAATGAACGATGCAGCCCAGGTGCGGGCAAACCGCCGACACCTCGGTGAGTTTCCCGTCGTCGTCGCGGCAAACCGCGACCTTCGTCATTCCCCGACGCAGAATGGCTCCCTCGCCAGGCTCGATCTCGTCCGTCGATTTTACTTCGCCCGGCGTAATCCAATCGAGGTATTGGTTGGCAACGTTGAGGTTCTCCTTGGCGAACTCGCTCACCGCACGCAGCGTTTTGCGTGACGGTGAATAGAGCGTCTCCCACGGATTCTCGCGGCCGAGAATGAGATCGCTCAGTAGCATGCCGGCGATCGTCCCGTGAGTGATCCCCATCCCCGAATCTCCCGTCGCCACGTAAACGTTGTCGGCATCAAGAGGGTTACGGCCGATGAACGCTAGCCCATCGATCGTCTCCATGCACTGGCCGCCCCAGGTGAACTCGACAACGCCTATCGGAAACCGCTTACTAGCCCAGTCGATTAGCCGCTGGTGGCGTTCTTCCGTGTCGGTCGCTTGTCCCGACTTATGATCCTCGCCGCCGACGATTAGCAAGTCGTGACTGT
Source organism: Lacipirellula parvula (assembly GCF_009177095.1). Lineage (NCBI taxonomy): Bacteria > Pseudomonadati > Planctomycetota > Planctomycetia > Pirellulales > Lacipirellulaceae > Lacipirellula > Lacipirellula parvula. The sequence goes on along the minus strand of NZ_AP021861.1, from coordinate 1,389,420 downwards.
GATCAAGCGGCTGAAGGCGGACGTAGTGGTACGCGTCGAGCGTGTCCCAGTAGAGCGCATCCTCAATACTGCCGCGCGGAATGCGAAGCGCGACGACATACGTCATGTAGGGCGCCTGCTTCGTGTGTAGCGCAAACATGTCGTTGATCGGCGAATTCGTGGCAACGATCACCGCATTAGCCTGCACGCGGTGCTCGCCGATCTCGACAGCGGCCCGTTCTCCTCCCGTGACTTTATCAGCGTGGGTATTCGTAAAAACCTTGCCGCCGGCTCGCTTGAATGAACGAACCATGCCGTCGAGATACTTGAATGGATGGAATCTCGCTTGTCGTGGGAATCGCAAGCAGGGGCCGGTGTCGTGCAGTGTGAGGGGAGCCCGCGATTCCCACTCCACGTCGACGCCAGCTAACAAGGCAGCATCGAACTCATCGTGGAGATCGACGTCGTTATGGTCGGGCGCTGCAAACAGGTAAGCGTCGAGCCGTTCGAAGTCGCAGTCGACGTGCAGTTCTCGACTTACTCGCTCAATGAAGTCGATCGCCGATGCATGGCTCTCCGTCGCCAAACGCGTGTTTGACTCGCCGTGCCAACTCAACATGTTGACGAAGCGATCGTCGATCACATTCGACAGGTGCGCAGTCGTAACGTGCGTCATGCCGCTGGCCAGTGGCCCATCGTCGAGTAAGACGACTCGTTGACCTTCTTTCGCCAACAGATATGCGGAAGTTAGTCCGGAAATGCCGCCGCCTACGACGCAGACGTCGCAGTCAAGATCAGAGTTGATCCGCCGCGACCTAGGCAGTTCGACGGTCGCTCCCCATATCGATTCATTTTCCGCGGTGGCGATCGGTGAGATGCGTTCCATGGTCCTACCCCTGCTCAGAGATGGCGAGAAAAGCTAGCGAGTCCCATGCAAGGTATGTGCCGCCCAAGGGCAACGAAAAAATGTGCGGAGTTCTGCGTAATTGACAGTCGGCCCAGTCAATAGCCCTCCAGAGCGTCCTGAACTGGACCGACCATCGGTTGCCCCGCCACCATTCCCAAGGGCGAGGCAACAAGGGTAGACGCTAGGGGCGTTCACTCTCATCGCAACGTTTTGCTAGTTCGGCGGTCAGCTTCGCGAGCGAGGTGAGCTCATACTGCTCGCAGACCTTGCTCATTTGCTGAAGCTCCGCGGAGGGGTATTGGTCGCAATCAGACCGGTGACCGTCGAGAAGAATCGCCGACTGCAGTAGCTTCCGATCATCAGCCGATTTGCAGGCGATCATCTTGCCCTGGTATTCAAGCGGGAAGAGCTTTTCGGTATCCACGGTCACCTCTCCACACCGGGATTAAGGGTCTGCAGGCTAAAGAGCGGCTGCTGATGACACGATGGCTCGCTCGGCATCGTCGAGATCAAAATAGCCCTCACCGTGACGATCGACTTCCTGCCAGCCCTCAGGCGATTGTGCGTAGACAACGCCGAGCCAACGCTCAGATACAGGATCAAACCCAACTTCGGCGATGACGCGCCCGTCGTCGGTCGCGTACCACGCCGTTGGTTCCGCCGGCGCGGTGCGATCATGAGGCAGGGAAAGCACTTCGTCGAAATACTCACGAGTGGTGGGTCTCAAGGACATGCCGATGCTCCTGGGTCGCTCAACAAGCTGACACGGCGACCCCAGGTTGAAAGGCTGATAACAACGGAGGGGCCGCCGTGCCAGTTGATTCGTCAGCGCAAGGAGAGAAGCGGATACCGCGGCGGCCCGACAAACAGGAAAGCGGGTCGCCGCGGCAGAGCCGCAGTCGGTAATCGAAGCCGATCAGTTAGCCGGCGGGGGATTCTCGCCCGACTCCTCAACCGTCGTCTCGGTCGTTCTGGTGGTTTCGCCCTCTGGCGTACTGACGGTCGTTTCAGTCTTCGTCGACGCCTTATCCGAACAACCGGTCAAACCGCCGACAGACATGAGGCCGGCCAGCACAGCCAGCGAGAGATAGCGTTTCATCATTCAGCCTTTCAAAAGAGAAACAAACAGGTGGGCGAATCGCCCGCAAAACGTGTTAATCAGCCGCCGCGCCCATCCCCCTCCGAATTGCCCATCCATGAATCGATTGGCGCGGCGGGTTGTTGGCTCCTGAGTGGATCGCGACCGCTTTGACTGCAAAGGTTCCGCATTTCTGATCCGCGGAGCGTCGAAGGCAGCCGCCGAAGGCTCAGTATTGGGCAGTAACCTGAACCTCACGGCGACTCTGCTGTATGCAGCGTCACACCGCAACGCGAAAGACGTGCCGAAGCTACACCGTCAGCGACGGCAGGCTAGCCAGCGTGACGCTAGGGAAGCCAGTGGATACCAAGGCACGGTACTTGCAATTACGCGATTCTCCACACTCCGGAAGGGATCGTCATGGACATGCCGCGTCGAACGCCAGGCCGCCCTCATCTAGACACTCACGCCGAAGATGCCGCTATTCTCCGATCTTGGCGCGAAGCTAAAGCTGAAGGGATCACGCGGCGCGAGTTCGCCGAGCAGCGGTCAATGAGCCGTGATGACCTCGAACGCGTGATCCAGCGAGCGACGAAACGGCTGCCGAATCATCAAACCGACGACTGAGGGCTCTTCTCGAAAATCAATCGCACTGGACTGAGCTCACTGCGTTGCGAGCGATTGGCGTGCCCATAGATTCGGAGGCCGCGAGGAGCCCGGAGGTGGACACTAAGAAGCTTGGGCGATTCGCCCCTCTGGGTGTGTCATCGCCTGCTCGAAATTTTGCTGCAGCAGCGTGAACGCTTCCAGGTCGCCGCCATGGTTCGGGTGGGCCTCCATTGCAAGCGATCGGTAAGCGGCGAGCACATCGTCGGGAGTGGCATCAGCGTGAAGTCCCAGGGCCTCGAAACTGCTCGGCACGTAATGGCCTGGCGATCCTGTTTTCATAACTGGCTCTACGGCTGGATTGATCACCTCCGGCGGCATTCTTGTCCGGTAGCGCCGTAGGATGTCATTGAATAGCACCAACGATGCGAAGGCGATCGCTGCCACGATCGTCAGCTGGGGTAGGTCCAATCTGAGCATCACATCCTCCAGGAGCGGGTAACTAGCGACCGATGCAATGCTCGTGCCACGCGGAAGGATGAGAGAGCGATCAGCCGAGCAGAACGGCTGAAAAAGCGGAGCGTCGCTCCTCTCCACGAACATCGACGCCCCGTCCTTGCCCCAGCTGGAATTGAGAAGCACGAAGCCTCTCGCGAGTGGACCTCCGCCTCTCTGCGTCGCTAGACCCGCCCAGTCAGTCTGGCGAAATCAATTGTAGGCTTATGAGCACTTCACTCAAGCATCAGCCGCACTCAGACGCTGGCACGGTCGATCGCCTGGCTTGCGAGCCGCTGGTACTTCCCTAGCGAGTAGCGCTGGCAGGCTTCTTTGATTAGATGCAGTCGGCCGATGGAATGCTGCAGCACGGTCGCCGGATCGATCTCGAGGGCCTGCGCTTCCTTCAAGAGCTTCAGGTCCTCCGCCGAAGCGCAGACGATGTTGCGGCCAGCGAGGAAGATCTGGCGCGGTGGGAAGTTGTCGTACAAAGCGGCTATTCCAGGGGTGCGATCTTGGGGCAATCGCACAATCTTGGCGGGGTCGACTTGAATTCGCAACCGGGTTCGAATTTGCCCTTTTGTCATGAGCGTTAACCTCATTGACGCCCTGCGATATAGGGCCGAAAGGCAAATCTCTACTTGACGGCTGCTTGCACTCCCGCGGTTATGCTCAGGGGATGACTGCTGCGTGGCGCTGCAATTTTGCAGGGCAGAGACTTCGGCAGGAGGCAGCTCGCAAGGGCATTTTCCTACCTCATCTCTCAATCCCGCCTGCATCGAATCCAACAACCCGATCCGCTACAATCCCAGCCAAACCTTCTCTTCCCCCGGAGCTTCTCGATGAAACCTCTCTACCTGCTAGCCATTGGCGTCGCTGTTGGTTGGGCCGCCTCGGACGTCGATTGGAGCCGCGAAGCGGTGGCGGCCCAGGACTCGACTGCCCCTACAGCTGATATCGCGTCGACACTGGGCAACTCATTTTATCTCTACACCAGTGAACTTCACGCAGACAAAGCCGGCGTGGTTGAAGTGCCATCCAGTTATCAATGGAGCGTGGAAGCAAGCTGGCGGGGAGTCGACGTTCACGGCAATGATCTGCCGGATACGCGAGTGATGCTTCGGCTATACGATCCAGCCCATAACTTCACGGCCCTGACCGCGCAGATGGACCTTGCGACAGCCGCGAAGCTTCAAGCGGAACTGGCTTCGATCATTTCCAAGAAAATAGAGAATCCGGGTTTCCAGCACCGACCGCAACTTTGGGATTCGAGCGAATTCCCAAAAATGACCGTTAAAGAGATCAAGCCGGACGGTGAAGTAGTACTGGAAGAGATCACCAACTAACACCGGCTCCTAGATGCTGAAAGCTATCCGCTACGCCTTGGCGGCGATTTTCCTTGCGGCGAGCGTGGGCTGCTTGGCGTTGTGGCAGTTCGACGGCGTAAAGCCTCGCACCCTGGCGATCTCATCGGCGACCCATGAAGTACGCTTGGAGGCGTGGCGAGGCAAAGGGATGATTTCAATGCTCAGCGTGAGACAGACAGCGGTGCCAGTTTACCGACAAGCCGTGCTGAGATACTTGTTAGCAAACTCAAGCGGTCGAGTCGGCTACAGAAATCGGGGGATTCATTTTCCCCTCTGGTACGCCGCGCTCGTCTTCGCCGTTGCCGCCGTCGCGGCGATTCGCATCGGTCGCCAGTTCACGCTGCGGTCGGCGTTGGTGGGAATGAGCGTCGTCGCTGTGCTGCTGGGGATGGTGGCTACGTTGTAGCTTCACGATTTCATCAGCAATCGCGTTGAAGCCATACTTTGGGCGACCGCGATTGGTTGGTGCCGTGTGAGGTTAACCGCAGGTCCAAAGCTTTCAGCCAAAAGCGAAAGCCCGGTGCAGCGATTTGCCGCACCGGGCTCGCTAGCCCTACTTACGAGACTGCGGTGAAGTCGCAGGCTGCGTTGTGCTTGCAGTCTTCGGAGCGGCGTTTAGTTGCTCCATGATCTTCTTCGCTTCCGACATGTGCATAGTTGTCATCTTCTCGCCTTCAGCGATGAGTTTCTGAAGCTCAGGTGAAGCAAACGAATTGCTGCCGCGAAGGTGCGCCAACATTCCCACATGCGCTCCAAGCTGCTGCCCAATGAAGGCTTGGTCGAACTCCGCGCCCTTGTACTGACCAAGTTCCTTTTCAGTTAGCGACAAACACTCACTCTTCACTGCCTGCATGAGTGCGGTGGCACTCTTAGAGTGTCCGATGGGTTGCGAACGGTCTGCACCGCCATTTGCTGGATTGTCACTCGACAGTTGCAAGTTGGCGACTTCAGGTGCCGCCTTCTCGATCATTGCCACCGCCTTGGTGTGAGCTGCAACCAGCGTTTTGGCGAATTCTTTTACTTGAGGATGCTCAGCGTGCTCCTCTGCGAACTGTGCGAGTGCGATCTCTTCACGGTTTCCCAAAAGCATGCACGTCGCGATTTGTTGGTCGAGGTTTGTTTCGCCGCTCCCAGCTTTCGCCTCTGCGGCGATGGAAACGGGCGCGAACGCGATGGCGTAAGCACATGAAAAAGCTACTACTATTAACGAATTAAGTCTCATCTCACACTCTTTCTATGAAACAGAAGGGTTTGCGCCTATGCCCGCAATTAAGTGTGCAGAAAGACCTTTCTTGAATCGCAGCCGCTGACTTGTAAGTCTTTGGAAGAAGTCGGCGATAGCTGCGTGCATCGATCTAATGGCAGGACGATCGTAGGCGTGCAAGGCTTATGCCGCTATTAGTTGACTGGCTCGTGAGTAGAGAAACTCGCATCCAGGAAAAACAACCGCCTAGTCTTGTTATTGCGTCCGACAGAATGTGGTGCCGATCGACGCAAACTGAACGTGCGCCGTCCAACAGTTATGCTCAGGCGCTCGTTCCGCCTGCTTCAGTACTTTCTAACGAGCTTAAGGTTGAGAAGTGGCGTAAGACCTTATCCACCACAGTGTCTGGACACTCGGCGTCATTGACAGTTAAGTTCAGACCCGCCCCGTCGCCAACGATGCAGAACTCGTAATGCTCGTAGTCAAAAACTAGAACGGTTTCGGATACATCTGACATGAACAAGGTAATATTCGCCCCAGGAAGTAGCTCGGTGTGGGGCAGAATCGCTCGAAAGGAATGCGCGTAACCTAATTGACCAATCTGGCGTTTCCATAACGGAGGCAGTCGGGATTGGAGTAAGTCCATAACACAATTCTCCCATTCCAGATGATCGCGGCAGCGTAGCACTCCCATTCTTAGGCATCTCTCGTCGCAGATGTGTCTAATTCCGTTCAGATTGAGTCAATTGCTACCAAACACGCCAATCGCAAGTCTGACGCATTACTCGAGCGTCGCGCTGTATTTCCGCTCCACTCCTGAGTTGTTCTTAGATTGCAATGACCCTTTCGGGGTACACGCTATATTTATTAGTGATTTAATTAGCAGTTTTGTCTGTCTTTGGGCGAGTTCTCACCCAAGAATTGAGTTTAAAGCAATTCGCTTTTACCAAGGATGAGAATGCACTACCAAGGCTTGCTGGAATCTCCCTATTCGCACATCTCTCGTCGTAAGTTCGCGGAACTGCCGTTCTCGCGAACTTGGCAAGATATGTTCAGCCAGCTTGAGCAGTTAGACGGCTGCCGAATCGTAAGATTCACCGGTGAAGATCGAGACACGTGGATTGTATTCGACTATCGCGGTTTTGAATTTGGCATGCACGATCGTGGCGCGATCATTGAATTCACGGTGAGCAATTACGACTGCCCAGAAGACTTGCTCAGCGGCGTCCTGCATCACTTCTCAGAGTTCCTGTCGCCTAGTATGAGCGACTGACCGGCAACGCCGGAAAACCACGCCAACCCATTTAAGATTGACACCACTGCGGCGGGTTGGCGTGGCGGACCGGTAAGTTACGAGAATAGCGGTCTGTTTGTGAGATGAATGACTCGCTGGCGAGTCATACCGTGCAGGCCGTGCAGGCCGTCCACTAGCGCAGCGACGCACTTAGATTAGATAAGAAGCGTCGCAAGCTCGGCCGATCTCGCGACGCCGCTATTTGTCTTCGCAGCAGCCGCAACCTGTCGACTTAGGCTCGGCAGTTCTCACCGCGATACCTACACCGTATGGCGTGTTGTCTGAAGCCGCTAGCGACAAAGTTGCAAGTCTGACACTATGTTCTGCGAAATTCGGAACAGTGCATGCGAAATAAGGCCGTAATCATCCAAATCGTTGTTTAGTGGGGTAGTAGTTCAAGCAAGTTGGCGTATGTTAGAGACCGTCCTCGCTGAAATCGCTTGGCTCCCTAAGCCGATTCTTACCGCACCGGCCGATTTGACCTTTCATCGCCTGTCAAGCTCAGCACACGCCTTCACTGTAGGCACTTTCAAATGGCTTCGACGCCTTGCGACTGGTGCGATGGCACCGGCCGCTGTTCCCGCTGTGCCGGGATCGGTTCCTTTCCTCCTGAAGCCCCTCAGCAACCCGCGAACCGTCGCGCCTGTAAAGCGTGCTACGCCAACGGGCAATGTCAGAAATGTCATGGGACGACGGTTCCGAGCAGCACGGGATTGATCGGGGGCATTCATGACCGCCGATGAAGAAACGAAAATGAGCGTCGTTGCGGCGTTGCTCGGAATGGTGGTGGCGTTGTGAGACCCTACACCCCCGCCGGTCTTAAATCAGAGATGCGGATTTGAGCCAATCGCCGTTTCGCGTCGCCCTCCAATCCCTCGAAGGCTTGGCGCACAACTTGTTGCGAAGCTGGCTCTAGCGACTCGCACAGCAAGCCAACTTCGGTTTCGATCGGGTCCAGCGCCGCGATGATGTCGGCGAGCGTAAGCTGGTCCGCCGCGCGGGCAAGTCTATAACCGCCCGCGACGCCGCGAACGCTTTCCAGTACGCCGCCTTTCACTAGGCGACGCATGAGTTGCAGAATATACCTCTCTGGCAGCTTTGCGATTTTGCAAATCGCGGGATTCGCAAGAGGCTTCGAGGACTTATTGGCGGCAACCTGCACAACGGCTGCTAGGGCGTGGGCGACCGAATTACTTAACTTCATTGCTCTGAAATTCTGGCGTTGGCTTGGCGTTTGAATGTTCGCTCGCGACTCTCAGTTCGGCACGAGCGCATAAGCCGGCGATTCGCCCTCCGCCAAGCGACAGAAACGCGGCAACTGCGGGGAGAGTATAAGTAAGACAATTGCCAAGATCGATGGCAATTCACGGCTACCAAAAGAACGGGTGGCTATCCAGCAACTCAATGCCAGCCTGCGAAACGACCGCCGCTGAGTTTTCGAGAACCAGCAGCGATTTCGCTAGAAGGCTGCGGACCGCTTCATCTTCAACGGTCGCGAAGCTGTTGAACTCGCGTAGCCAATTGAGCATGGCCGCCTCGCAGATACGCGCATTCGAAACGGCGGAACTGGAGGGCTGAGCGGCTATGTGCGCCATCGCAGCGATGGCGTAGCCGCAGGTGGTCGTAATCCTCATTGATTAGCTTTCGTATTGTGAGCTCGAGGCTGGCGGTGGAGTGTGTGATTGAAGAATCGACAGTCGGCCTAGCCAGTAGCCCCCGCTCGGAGCTTCCTGAACTGGACCGACCATCAGTCGCCCGAGAGGCACCAATGGGAGGGCACTCGACGTATTCCAGCGGCTCGAAAGTTTCGTCGCCGATTTCAATGTGCAGGACGTATTGCATTGGATTGGTTGCAACCGGCGCGGTCCTAATCCGGACCACCATAGTCGTAGCAATTGGAAACAATTGGAAAGCTGGCGCGGGGTTCGCTGCGGCCGTAAGGCTAAGAACTGTCGCAGGAACCGCCGTACCAGGGGTATGTGAATGAGGAAGCTCGCGGCGCCCCTGATGTGCGCAGCACCACCCTCCATGCGAAAGGTGTGCCGCGTTCCGCCATGCGACAATTTGTTACCGCTTGACGATTTACGGCCCGTCTATTGACGACGGCAGAGCGAACTTACAGAAGGCCTAGATACTCGCACCGCTGACAGGGGCCGTACACTTTCGCCGTCAATAAAGTGCTCAGGCTCATGGAACGCTCGGAGTGGCGCGCCCATTGCGGTGAATTCTACGGCTCAACTACCTAACCGGGAGGCTTCGGATCATGAAATCTCTAGCAACAATCACGTTCGCCGTACTTGCAACCCTACTCGCCCACAACTGCGCCAACGCGCAGAGCACTAGCGCGGTTGGCCCTCGAGGCAACCTCCGCTCGCGCCTTCCCTTCAGCAGTCCTGGCGGTGCCGCTGCTGGGCAGATGAGCCCAAGGACGCGCCCACAACCGACAGGCGGAGCGGTGAGCTTTATGGGCAACTACGCGGCATGGGCAGGCAATGGTTATCTAGGCGCAGGAACGTCCAGCGCTCAACCCTACCAACGCGGCCGAGGCCCCATGCTTCCGCAGCAACAGCGAAGCGTTAATGGCATTGGGGCTAACGACTTCAATCCGGCGAATCCGAATGCGCAGCAAGGGCAGCTAACTGGCCAACAAGACTTCGACGGTGACTACGGGTGGATGGACGTTGAACCGGCCGCTGCGGGGGCCCAGCGAGAGGGAGCAGCCAGCTCTGCCGGTGGCTCACCTTCCAACGACACCGCCAATGCTACGAACGTGCAGGGGTACACTGGGGCCGCGGTTCCAGGAGCGGACCAGGTGGCGACTCCAAGCAACGCTGCGAGGCCAGTTGCTCAGGCGATGAACCAGCAAGCCAGTGAATGGCGCTTTTACCAAACGCCGCTAATGGACCGGGTACAGACTCAGCAATCGCCTCAAACGGCCGCCCCAACAGCCCCAGGGGTTAGACCCGCGCAGGGCCAACAGCCAACTGGCGTCGCCGAAACTGCGACCGGTGATCCGATCAAATACTAAGCGGCGCTCGACTGCGGTATTGAGGCGCAGCTGTCACGAGATGCGGTGAAACCTACTGCAACTCCAGCGTTCCTCTCCACTGAGCGTTAGGCGGAGCAACCCGAGCAATGAGGAGGCCGAAGATGCCACACGGGCCACGATTCGAGAAGTTGGCGGCAGAGGTGCAGGAAACCATCCAGGAAGTTTCAGCGGCCGAGGCCGGTGAGATTGCCGTGAACGGCGGGCTGCTGATCGACGTCCGAGAGGCCGACGAATTCGCCAAGGAACACGCCGCCGGCGCCAAGCACCTCTCGCGAGGGGTTCTTGAGATGAAGATCGAAGAGGTCGAGCCGGATGTCAGCCGGCCGATCGCCTGCTACTGCGGTGGCGGCAAGCGATCCGCGCTGGCAGTCGAGAGCCTCGAGCGAATGGGCTATGAGGATGTCTCGTCGCTGGCTGGGGGCTTCAAGGCGTGGAAGGCGGCGGGACTGGCGGTGGAGTAGCCTCGGCTGACCAGTGACAAGTTGTCATGCGACGTCGGATCTCTCTCCGGGCGCGGAGGCGGCGGCATGCGGCGCGAGTGGACGGCGCCGGCGGTTGAGTTCGACGACGAACAGTTGGTCACCGCGACCTAAACTAGGCTGTTTTGACAACATGACGCCGGACGATGCGCAGAGCAAAGCCTTCGCGCCGGCTGGTCAGACGGTGAGCGCGTAGATCGCTCGTGTGAGCGTTCCTGCAGCCCAAAGCGCACCAGCCATGCCAGCTAACTGAAGAAGGCGAGCGATGATCCGAGGAATGCTCGCGGGCAGATACCACGCGCCAACGACTACCAGGGCGACGTTCACCAGGCCGAAGACCATTCCGATGCCCATCCACCGGTCGGGCAGGATTCCCGCGGAAGCGGACAGGCTGCCGCACCACACGGCGAGCAACACCGTGGTTGCCCAAACAACGGTAACGGCAATCGGTACGCGATACGTTTGGACCATGGCACCCGTCCTGAAGCATGCCAAACTGGCGAGACATGTCCTCTCACCTGAAACTCTAGCATACGGAAGGGCATGTTGGTGGCGTAGGAACCCGACTCGGCGGCGGTTAGAATGGGCGGCATGGATTTAGTGAAGTCGATCTTCGGGTGGCTGACGCTTGCCGTATGGATCGCACTCTTCGCCGTCGCGGAAATCCTGCACCGTAACCCGGGCAGCCGGCCGCTACTGATCGCCGTCTGCGTGCTTCTCGCCTTCGCAATTCCAACAGTACCAATTTCCGCTTGGCTGCATCGGTCTGCCAACGACAGCGGCGGCGGCTTAGTAAGTGATCAGGGCACACGGTCAGAGTCCGTTGCTTCGTTAGACAGGGCAGAAACGCCTTACTCGGAATTGCCCGAGCAGGGTGATTAACTCCGCCCCAGAATCCGGCGGCTAGGTCTGCTTTCGCTGGGGAGCGCGGGCAGTAGAATGCGGCGATGGTGATTCGCCGCCGCATCCGAGACTCGATCCAGCCCTCAATGCTACTCGCTAGTATCAGCCTGCGCGACTCCGTCCGGCGAGGTGCTAGGTATGGTGTGGCCTTCGGAAGCGTTTTTGCGATCGTCTGCTCTGGCTTTCTTCTGCCTCTGGTGATGATCAGTTCTGGCATCGAGCTCTGTAGGGGAGATTCGGTTGGCGAGGTGGCAAAGGTTGTGGGTAAGGTGGTTGCCTTCCTGGCATTGCTTTAACTTCTAATAGCCGCAGCGTTCACAGTGTTAGGCGCTGCCGTCGCTGAGTATGCGAGGCGATTTGTTCGCGGACGCCACTGAGTCGCGTCAGAGGTGTGCCATCCGCTTTCGCCCCGTCCGTCGCCAGCGGGTATAGTGGGGGCATGAAGCGACCTTTCCGATACAGCTTAGAGTCTTTGCTGTACGCGACGGTGCTGCTCGCAGTGTTGTTGACGCTGATTCATTTGGCGTGGTCCGCCTTCAAAGCAACAGCCGACTGCTAGAACAACCCACCCATCGCCTCCACCTCAAGCGACCCATCCGCCAACGGCCGCATCAAATCATCCAGCAGCCCGCGATCTTTGATCTCAGGATCAAGCCAGCGAGCGTGTTGCCCGCGCCGCGCGAGTAGTGGCGCGGCGCGGGCATCCGTCTTCGACGCCCTGTTCTGCGGCGTTCTCGTGGGCTGGAATTCACGAACGCCGCAGCTATGCTATGTCGCGACGGCGTATTCTTCGACCCAATTGCACCCACCCTCACCGAAGAGAGAGATGAAGACGGAAACTTGCGAAGCGTGTTCAGGAACGAGCCGCTGCTCCAACTGCGAAGGAGTGGGATCGTTCCCCTCTGAGGATAAGAAGAGACCGGCCGAGCGTCGCGCATGCAAGGAGTGCCACGCGAGCGGACGCTGCATGAAGTGTAGCGCGAAGCCGCCAACCTGAAGCCGCCCCCGGATTTGCCCTATGATTTCGGTTCCTGCCTACTGAACCGAGGACTAAGTGGCTAACTCCGATGAGGCGTACCCTATTGAAAGCTGCCAATACACGGCTGGCGGCTTCAAATATGACGTGACAATCTTCCGCCAACGGGAGAAATATCACGCCGCTTGGTACTGCCCGCGCTGCCTCACGCAGACGGAAACCACTCCCTGCAACGAGTGGAACTCCGCCAAGCAGGACGCCTACGATGCTATCGGCGCCCACCACTTCTACAAGCACGTTCCGGGCGAGCCGCCGCGGGAAGGGCTCAACTGACTTTGGCAGGGTGGGTGGTCCAGGATGTGTGCGACCCCCTAGAGTGGGCTGCGCGACTGATTCACTACAGTTTGCTTTCGATCCACACGACGATAGGCACATGGGAACCGAGCAACACCGCCGCAACTTAGATTATGACGAACTATCGCTGCTGATTGCCGCGGAGTCCCGAATCGACATTGCTATGTCAAAGCTCATTGCGACGACCCAAGGCGTCACGGACGCCACAACCGCGCAAGTGGCGGCCATCAGCGAACTGCGGGAAGCCAGGGATGCTATCAGGGTTCTGAGAGATCGGCTCGGCCGACCGCATTAGTCTTTCCGCGGCCTGATGTCAGCTGATTCCCCAAACTAGTTGCTTTCAATGGCGGTTTTGCACTGCATCCGCAACTAACTGTTTGAGGTGCTGCATTTCTTCGCTCGGCAGCATCGCTTCGACTTCGCGAAGTCGGCGTCCGTGTCGAGGCTGCCCCTTCGGCACGGCGTCGTCTTGCGGGTAGGGTGAATACGCGTCGCGGCCCTCAATTCCCCCTAGATAGGTGAGTTTCCCGCTAACTACGTGCGTATGATGGGTAGTGGCATTTGATCGCCCGCACTTCTACCCACGAGCCAAGATGGCCAACCCCGCCTGTTCGTTGTGTCACAACTCCGGTCGCTGTCCAAACTGCGAAGGGGTTGGGTCATTCCCGTCTGCCGACAAGAACCAACCCGCGCTGAGGCGCCCCTGCAAGGCGTGCTTCTCTAGCGGTCGCTGTATTAAGTGCAGCGCCGCGCTAGTCGCGAAGTGACCGGAGCGACAGAGTGTTACATCGCCTGTCGTTACGAAGGCTCCGAGCGGCTGACCACGCGCGGAGCCTTTTCAATGCGCAGTGCAAATTCCATAGCTCGCCAGTGGTGCATTAATATCCTGAAAGCACCCGTCACGCCGCTAAATGGCGCCGATTCCGCTGCCGAAACACTGAGGGCAGGAGGAGATGATGGCGACCAGTCAGCACCGGTTTCGGTTGGGCGAGATTGATTACTTATGCACGATGGTCAGGCAGGAAGGCGAGTACGCCGCGGAGTATCTCTGCCCGGTCTGCGATCGTAAGTTCACCGCCGCGCGTCGCTTCGCCAGCGAGCGCGAAGGCGCCATCCGCATGCTCGCCGTGATCTACAGCGAACACCACGTACGGGTTCACTTGATCCCCGATAGGGGCATGTGACCATCCGCTAGCACAAGTGCTTCAGGATTGAACGATTCAGACGCCGGCGCGATCGATCGCTTGGCTCGCTAGCCGCTGATACTTGCCGAGCGAGTATCGCTGGCAGGCTTCCTTGATCAGGTGCAGCCGGCCGATGGAATGCTGCAGCACGGTCGCCGGATCGATCTCGAGGGCCTGAGTTTCCTTCAAGCAGCTTCAGACTCGCTGACGGAGAAGAACGTAGCAATATCTCCCGGCGCTCGGAATGCTAAGCCAACTGTGTTGAAGGCTGTAGCGTCGCCGATCTTGAATGCACTATTTCGGCTTCTCAAGCAGAATCTCGCCAGTGACTTTAGTTGCTCGAATCGCTAACGCCAAGCACAACAGCAACGGCGAGAATAGGTCCGAAGCTCGTGACGCCACGCGCGTAGACCAGTCGCCGCGAGACTCGAACATTCACACTTCAAACGCCGCGGGCCGCGGCGTCATACACGACACTCAACTCGTTTTTATTTTGGAACCATGCTTGATTCACGCACAACAGCCGACGATGATTCACGAAGCACGCTGAGCTCGCGTCTGCGGGCCGCACTTCGTTCATCGCCTCATAGCCGCTACGCGATCAGCAAAGCCACGGGCATCGACCAGGCAACGCTTTCGCGATTCGTTAACTCGGCGGATCCTTCAACGCGATCCGGCCTCAGCCTGCGAGCGATCGATCTGCTCGCGGCTCAACTCAACCTCGAACTCGTCGCATGCCAGAGCAGCGACACGGAAAGGGCGCCGACCGATGGCATCACTGAGCAAGGACAAACAGGGCAATCGCACGATCCAGTTCAGTGCGGGCGAGAAGAAACGGCGATCGATTCGCCTGGGCAAGATGCCGCAGAAGGAGGCCGAGAACATCAAGGGCCATGTGGAGGCGCTAATCGCAGCGCTGATCTCGCAGACGAGCTGGAGTGCCAAAACGTCGGAATGGGTCCGCAACCTGACGCCGACGCTCCACGACAAGCTGGCGAAGGTGGGGCTGCTCCCGCCGAGGTCCGCGAAGAGTGCGTCGACTCTCGGTGAGTTCTTGGCGGCCTACATCGAAGGCCGCTCCGACGTGAAGGAATCGACCGCGATCAACTACCGCGCGACGGAGCGAGGCTTGCTGGAGTACTTCGGGGCGAAGAAGCTGCTCGCTGACGTCACTGCGGAAGATGCCGACAAATGGCGGCGTTGGTTGGCTGCGGGCGAGAAGCGAGCGAACGGGACGGTCGTACGGAAGAAGCTCGGCGACAACACCGTTCGGCGCCGGTGCGGGTTCGCCCGCCAGTTCTTCCGCGCCGCCGTTCGCGATCGAATCATCACCGAGAATCCATTCGCTGGCATGAAGGGGGTATCCGTGCGATCCAATCGGGAGCGAGATTATTTCGTGACGCGTGAGGAGGCTGCGAAGGTTCTCGACGCATGCCCGGATGCTCAGTGGCGGTTGCTGTTCGCGCTGAGTCGCTTCGGTGGACTGCGTTGCCCGTCAGAGCATCTCGCGCTCCGGTGGGTCGACGTCGATTGGCAAGCGAATCGCATCACGGTCCGCAGTCCCAAGACCGAGCACCATCACGGCGGCGCCTCTCGACCGCTGCCGATCTTTCCTGAGCTCCGACCGTTCCTCGAAGACGCATGGGCGATCGTAGAGGCCACCGTCAATGCCATGCCGCCGAAGGAGCGGGCGAAGGCTTACGTGATCACTCGTTACCGCGGCGCCAACGCCAACCTACGAACGCAGCTGGAGCGGATCATCGCTCGCGCAGGCCTCACGCCATGGCCAAAGCTGTTCCAGAACTTGCGGCAGACTCGCGCCACGGAGATCGTCGCGGAGTATCCGCAGCACGTCGCGTCCGAATGGCTTGGGCACACGATCGAGATCGCGCAAGCGTTCTATTGGCGAACGACCGAAGAAGACTTCGCGAGGGCCGCGACCCAGCCAACGGGGGGCAAAGCGCTGCAAAATCCGGTGCAGTACTCAGCCGCAAGAGATGGCAGCGAGTCGTTTTCTGTGCAGCCACAGGCTGGAAAACGCGAGAACTCAGAGGATCTCGCAGAGAATCAGTGCTCCCTCATGGACTCGAACCATGAACCTACTGATTAAGAGTCTGCCAGAATTTGCGTCAAACGCCTAGAAATGCGAAACGCGCGACAAATGCGCAAAACCTACCGGATGGCAACCCTACTCACTGGCGGCCGGCAAGCGGCCCGCCTCTGTTTTGCCAACGCCGGTTAGAAGGCCTCGCTGCTATCGCTGCCGCTGCCCGCTTTCGTTCCCAGTTGCTTGAGAATCACCAAACAAACACTGCTACCAATGAGGCCGATAAGTACGAATGGCCAGCTATAGAAAAGAACATATAATGCTCGGAATCCGCCCCCGGGTGTAGCAGGAACTCCCGACCTAGGCGGGTCAATTGCCAATTGATAAATAAAACTTGCAGCAGGTATCAGTATCATCGCGATACTGATACCGAGCGCGACTTTGGTAGTAGAGCGGCGGATAGCTAACGACATTGGTAAATCCAATTGGCGTGTTTGTTGCAGAACGTAGTGCGTCCAACCAAGCAAACCGACAAGCAGAAGGCTAAGCAAAACATTGATTAGCTCTGGTTCGATGCCGGTATTTAGCCAGAGGAAGCGACGGACTGTGGAAGCAACAGGTATAAGCCAGGTTCGTTGCGGGGATATCAAACTGGAAAACGCACACAGATAAGCAATATAGTATCCCCACGAACGACCATATAAAATGCTCGCCCCAGATACAACAAGTGATACGCCCAATGTCGCAGGGCGAGGAGTTACTAGAAAGAGTTGATAGACTCCCGATCCAATCAAGAGTACCGCCGCCGCAGTAGCAATCCACTTAGCGACTTGCATAAGAGTTTACGTCTTGAGATTTTCCAGTGATTCGCAGTCCTACCCTCTGACAGACTGACAGGTGGGCCCTCTGGATTTCCGGCTAATTTGCTTAGGGCGACGACTTACCTTCTACCTCGAACGCAGCATCCAATCATCAAGCCCGTAGCTGCCAGCAGCAAGCCAGATGGCTCAGGAACGGCAGCCCATGCTGAGGTGGCGGGCACGCCCGTCCCATAGTTGCGTTGCCAAGTGAGGAAGTCGTTTCCATCGTAATCCGTGCCAAAGCCGTCCTTCCACTCCTGTAGGTCGGCTCCGTCGACTTGACCGTCGCCGTTGAAGTCGCCCGGAATGTCATCAGGCGGATCGCCCATCCACCACGACAGGCCGTAGTTTTGATCGTCGCCTAGACCGCCAGCATGGACCACTTTGATTTTGTAGTTCCCGCCCTCGCCAACGTCGAAGAAAATATGCTCTACGTTGTCGTCAAAGGTAATTGACTTCATGCCGAGGGGCACGGCCTCCAAGTCGTCCGAATTGGCTGGCAATAAGTAGATATCTAAGTCGTTCAAGTCGCGACCGATGAATTCCTCGCCCGACGTATAGGTTTCGTCGCCCTCAAGTAATTCAACCTTTCTGTCCCACGCAAGAGTTATCGCAACGTAACCGGAAATCGGCTGGTCAATTACATAATCGTTGAATGACCCAGGCGCCCCAACAGTGCCATAATCCCACCCGATGCGTGAGACGGTGCCGGGCTCTTGTTCGCCGGGTTGAAAGTTAATAAGCGCAGCACCAGCGTTCAAATGACCGGCTCCCATATCCTCATCCAACGCAATCAAATCGCTAGTGCCTGCCGAACGCTGTAGCCAATTCTGGTCAAACTCATCGACCACTGTTCGCGTTGACCCGTGAACGCCGTTTATCTTGTCTGCCGAGTTGAGAATGATCGACTTCATTACCTCATGTCGATGCGAATTGTCCAAGTCCCATCCCGGCGCACCGCTCAACCCCGTTTGAGTCGTAGCATACTCATGTAGTAGTGCAGCCGTTCCGGTGACGTGCGGAGCGGCGAAGCTCGTGCCGTCGCGAACGCGGCCTAGATTATTGTTGCTAGTGAGTAAGATATCATCGCCGGGAGCTAATATGTCGATGGATGTTCGCACGCCGACGGCGTCTAGGTCGGGGTCAAATAAGTTGAAATCCGCAACCTGCCGAAACTGGCCAACGGGATTGCCTTCACCATCGCGTACCTTTTGCGAAGCGCCGACAGTTATGCCATTGAAGTTGTCTTGAGGTACAGCAGCCGGGCCGTTGTCTTCCGCACCGCCCACAACATTCAGAACGTCATACCGAATAGCAGTCCAGTCGACGATCTGCGTCATGATAGTGTTGCCGTCCGGCGATTCAATGAAGGGCTGCAACGCCCGCCCCTCACTAATATTGATGGCGCGCATACCGGGAATTCGAGCAATTCGATTCAAAGCCACGGCGAATACTTCATCCCCTCCCGCCCCTGAATCGCCGTTCGCATGCAAAATCGCGTTAGGGGCTACGCCTTCATATAAGTTGATCGGCGTCGGCTTGGCGATCATAACGCCAGCTACTTCGGTTGCGTGGGCTCCTATTGCACCTTGGACAAGAGCGGAATTGGGGCTGTCACTCCCATTGCCCGCGTATACTGCAAAGGGTTGCGTTTGGGCGTGTGTGTACATGCCGTTATCAACTCCCGGTTGTCCCGGTCTACCCGGCTCAACTTGGCCGATGAGAACTCCGGCCCCGGTCAAACCAGTTGCCTTTGACTTAATGCCGTCAGGGCCGATGGAATCTTGATCGGCAAAGGCAGAGCCGCAGAGCGAGAATACAAATACTGCCGCTAAAGGGAATCTCATTGCCGCCATCCTTCTCTACTCCGTTTTCGAGACAACAAAAGAAAACGAATCGCACACGACATGCCGCGTTTTTTGTGGGGTGTCCGTTTTCTCTTTCGGGGGTAGCTCTTCGACTTTCACGCGATATTTGCCGGCAGATAGTTCGCCAAGTGGTATCAAGGCAATATGAGGGCTCATATCCAATGTGCGGTGCGGTACGTTTCTGTACTTGACGGTGATAGTTTCGCCATCGCGTTCGACTTGTTCCAAGTGGACGTACTGCCCACTGGAATACGAGTAAAAAACCAATGACAATTCTTCGCCTGCGGGGACGGAATCAACTCGTTCCGCTTCTTTTGCTAACACGTCATGGGATTGCTTTAGTGCCTCAACCCCAGTTGCAGCGACAACAAACCCCCGCCCAGTGCCGCCATTTCGTGTTAGCTTGTCGGAATTGAGCGTCTGCGCCGTTCGTTCAACCAAGCTGCTCTTAATGAACTCTTGGACCGACTCAGGCTGCTTTTCGCGCGGTGGGTCTAATTTGCGAATGTCCTGCGTGCCGGGCATATCCAGCGCCCAGATACTCTTGAGCGGAATCTCTTCTGCTGCGGCCGTCGCCGATACGAATAGTCCGACGACAGTAACTAACAATGTACGAACCATTTGTGTCTCCTTACCCTGGTCAGGATTGTAAACGCATGCGTTACGGAAACGCAATATACTGGACCCAGTTTGCCGACAATAAGCATTCCAGCACTGCCAGCACTCAATCCTAGCTGACAGGGCTGTCGCGACCTAGTTGAAACAAAACGGCCCGGTAGCAATTGCTACCGGGCCTTGTCGTTTAGCGGATGCGATTGGTGCCATGCCGCTGAGTTCGATTGATCAGGCGGATGACCTCGCTCCCCGTGACTGACGGGTCGCGAGCGCCATTGACGTTGATTGTCGTGTCACCAACGTTCGTCACACTGCCGCCGTTCTCACGGAAGCTCGGCGTCTGGCCAGCGTTGATTGCCTGAAGCTGAGAGAAGAACTTCCGAGACGATCGGGCGTTCACCACGAACTCACCGGGCGACAACATCGCCGGGATCGTGTCGACGCCACGACTAGCAAAGCCACCTTCAGCCAGGTGCATCATGCCGCCGAACGCCTGGTTCGTCGCTCCACCTGATGCAGCGGCTCGGGCAGCCCGTTCTGCTGCTGCCGCTGCCCGTTCCCAGTTCGCGGCAATTGCAGCTGTCGGGCCAACTGCTAGGTTCATTGCCTGCGTAGCCTGACCGAATTGGCCAGCAGGGTTAAGCGCGAGCGTTTGTTCGAGCTTGCTCAGATAGATCGGAAGGTTCGGATCGACGACACTCTGAGTCTGAGCCTGCTGCAACTGCTGCAACAATTGGTAGGCTTGCTGCAACTGCTGTACGTCGTCGAGGAAAAACTGCTTGCCCGATGCAGAGTCAACGGATTGCACGAACGACAGGAACTGCTGCCGAAGCGACTCCATCTGCTCTTCGGAGACTGACGTGCTGTTGGCTAATTCGTGAATCTGGTTGCGAAGCTGAGACACCGCCTGAAGGCCATCACCGAACACCGCCAACCCGGCAACGTCGGTCAAGCCACGGTCGCCCAGTCTATCCAGAGCGTGCCCAAGCTCTTCCTGGATTTCCACGGTTTGCTTTTGAGCTAGGGCAGCATTGGCCTGCTGCGTTCTGAATTCCGCCGTCTTCTGCGTGGCAACTTCTAGCGCGGCGACATAGTCGCGCATTGTCGTGATTTGGCGGCCGAACGTTTCCTCCAATGCCGTGACCCCTGAATCGGAGTCGAGTTGGGTAGCGATCTCCGTCGCACTCAGCGCGGCGCTAATCTGTGCCGCTGCGGTGCGAGCGCTGATGACGCGAGCCTGATCGGCAGCGTTAGCAGCGTCTACCTTGCTTTGTTGCGCCTTTCGGAAATCCTCGACTTCCTTCGCGTTGGCGTCGTGCAGCGCTTTGATGGAACCGATTGCCGCTTCGGTTCGAGTCTCGTTGATTGACGCCCCGATTAGCTCGCCGCCTGCCATAGCGGCAGGGATGAGCGCCAAAGCTCCCAAACCGGTAGCCAACCCCGCAGCACCCAGCTTGGCGGCAGCGAGTTGTCCTATGAGGAGACCGATAGCAGCAGTGATGCTACCCACAGCCGGGGTGGCGAACTTGATTGTATCCGTTAGGTTGCTAGTGGCGTCCGTCATACCCAGGAATTGCTTCGTCGATTCCAAGAGTGCGCCGCCTATTTCCGTAGTGAAGACGTTCTTGATCTCGTTGAACTCCTTGCGGACTCGCTCCCCATCATTTGCGATGCTCTGCAAGTACCGCCCGTGAGCAAAGTCCCGGCCGACGGCATTCATTTCGGCAAGGTTCGCCGTTGCACTCTTCAGGCCGTCGCCGAGCAACGAGGTTGCACCGCCAAGCGCCCGGACGTTGGGGAACAGCTTGGCCATTTCCGCTGCGCTTCCACTTGTCGCCCCCTTCAGCCGTTCCAGCGTCCCGAACAGTCCGAATGCACGAATCGCAGCCTCGCCGCTGTCGACGCCTAGACGCTGAAGGGCTTCCTTCATCGCTTCCGATGGCTTTGACAATGCCGACATGATTCCAGATAGCTGCGTTATGGCTTCGTTCGTCTTGAGGCCACGAACGGTAAGCGAAGCGAGGGCCGCGCCCGTTTCTTCGGTCGAAATCCCCATGTCCTTCGCGCGAGGACCAACACGACCGAAGGCGTTCGCCAGCTCGTTCGCTTCGACACGACCCAAGTCGATCGTCTTGAAGAAAACGCTGCTGATTCGGTCCGTCTCGGAGACGTTCAAGTTATAGGACTTCAGGACGCCGGAGAGCAAATCCACACTGTTAGCCAGTGAGGAATTCGTTGCCTTGGCGAACTCGGCACTTTTTCCCGCGAATTCCAGTGACTCGGCGGCGCTGCCGACTTGATTGCTGATGGCCTGATAGACGCCCGCCGACGCTTCAAGCAACGGAATGTTGAACTCGTTACTCAAATCTCGAACGGCCTTCGAGAGATCATCAGCCGATTGTCGGCTGTCATCAATCGTCTGGATCAATGAGATCGAACGCTGGAAGTCAGCGGCGTCGTTCGCCGTCGCCTTGAAGCTGTTTCGCAACGTACTGAGGCCGCGCACGATGGCCTGAGTGAACACGACGCGCGACAAGAGCGCGAGGCTCGTCGTCATGCGTTGGACGTTCTGTCCGACCTGATTGGCGGCAGTCGTGGACGAATCCCCGATCCTTTGCAGTTGCTTACCGATGTTGGCACTGGCGGTGCCGAACTGGCCCGCCGTCTTACCGGTGTTCTGCAAGGCGGTCTGCAAGTTCAGCAGGGCGTTGTCGAGTTTGGTGAGTTCGGCAATCGCCTGCGAGGCGTCGAACCCTAGTTTATTGATGATTTCCATGATTTATCGCTATTGGCGCCCAAGGCGCCATAAACGGGCGCCTGGACGGTAGAAATTTTGTTGAGAGTCGCTTGGCGCCGACCATCGGCGCTAGCATGTTTGTAGTGTTCCGTCACTCATCCAGGAGATCGCACCCATGACTCTCGAAAAGATTCGCACCGAGATTAACTGCCTGATCGGAGATCAAACCCGTTGTTTTGAGGACATCGTCATTGATCTGCGGGCGATCGCGGAACACGCATCGTCGTTTGCCGATGCGTTTGAGGATGAAGAGTTTCCTGAATTTGACACCGTGGAGAATGCAGCATGAGCAACAAAGAATCACTGTACGCAACATTCCAGCAAGGGCAGGCGGCCCTACGTGAGCTAACCGGCAAAGCACGGCAGCGCATGTCCTCCAAAGGCTGGAAGCAATTCCTCGCCATGCTGTCGACGTTGCCGCCGGAGACGGACTTCCAGGATTTCATTCGCATCAAGGGAGTCAGGCAGTTCGACTACTACGACCTCTCGCTTCCGTGCAACTTCCGCCATCGAGTCGAACGAGAAGCCGACGACCGATTTGGGTTCTACAAGAAAATGGAAGAATGCTGGGAGCGGGGAGACATGCAAGAAGCATCCCGGCTCGGAGACGAGTGGCAGGCCGAAGCCGACAAGATTTCCCGTGAGTGGATTCAGGAAATCCAGAGTGACTTCGATGAGGAAATGGGTATACGAGAACGGGCGGCGGCATTAGCTGCTTAACGGAAATGCCCCGCTTCGGCGGGGCATCTTTCATTTGAACCGGTTAATCTCGCGCTGAGTGTTGCCGTACTGGTAGGATTGAATCCACGCAACGATGCGGCCGGCTCGCTCTTCCCAGTCGGGAACGTCCTGGAATTCCTTGGTCACGATTGCAACAAGATCAATGCCGAATCTTTGGATGGCTTCTTTGCTCAGAAGCTCGCCGGCTCTAATGCGGCTGGCCTCCCACTCCTTGCGAAGTTTGGCGACATGCACAGCCATCTGTATGATGACGGGCGCGGGCGTTTTCTCATCAATTAATTTGGCAAGCATTTCCTCGGACACCTGAATTTCAGGTAGCGAGTCGCCTGGGTTGTCGACGATGATCTCGTCTTTCCGATACGGGTGTTCGCGATGCCTGACGTACTCAGGACACCAGCGCGTCACCGTGTTGGGCGGGACGCCTGTCCGTCGTGAGATTTCCGCGTTCGACATTCCCGACGCCTTGAGCTGACGGACCTCGGCGAACTCGTCTTCGCGTCCTTTCTTTGGTGTCATCGGAAATAGCTCACTGATACGAGAACAGGGCTGGCAGCGAAGATGCGAGCAGTTCGCACGTCGCGAATGATGAACTCATCCATTGGCGAGCATTCGACCAAGACTGACGAATCAACGGCAGCTTCGCCCGCAAGATTAAGCCACGCATCTTCACCCAGACCGAGATTCTGAACCCAAAAACCGCGAGCGCCCGCCGCATGCGCAGCCTCCGCTCCGGGTAGTGGTTGGCTAGCCGTTACAACGGCAGTCGCGTGAGACAGCACGGTAACGGCCGCTGCCTTCGTTAGCGTAGCCATGTAACTCCGATCTTCGCCGAGTTGCCCGGCGTGGCAATGACGCGAACTGCCGCAAGATCGGTGAGATACCATATCCACACGCCGCGAGGCTCAAAGCGAATCGCGTAGTCGACGGCGGCATCAGACCCGTCCAGTGCAATCCAGAGTGGGTCTCCTGCCACGTCGAGACTCTGAACGGTGACTCCGCGCGCGCCGGCGGCAACCGCGGCCTCTACGCCTGGGAGTGGCTGGCTAGTATCAGTGATCTGCGCCACGTTATGGCCCAAGATTTGAACTTGGGCAGGTTTGCTCAAGGTCATCAGCTTCGCACCAGGACGTGTAGAAGGTTGTCGTCGTAGTCGTTGTCGGCCGCGACGTAGAACGTGACGTTGTGATCCATGCTCTTCGTTACATCGAAGCGCATGCCCTCAGATGGTATGGGGAAGCCATCCACACCGATGTCCGGGCGGTTGGACAAATACAGAATGCTTTCGCATTCTGGTGATGGTCGTACCCACACTTCGCGCGCCGCCATCATGCTGAGTTGCGTTGGCACGCTGCCAACCAGGACTTTGGTAGTCTCGAATCTCACTTGAAAAGTCTCCGGTACCAAGGCCGACGCTTCGCCGGTCGTGCTGGTGAGTTAACAGAAATGGACGGTTCAACGATGGCGACGCCTTCTGGAGTGAATCGCGGACGAGCCACCGGCGTCGGCGGGTCGGGGACGTAATAGCGACCAACACCATCTGCTAAGAGTGCGGCGCGGTCGCCGACTACTCCACGGCAGATGGCGTCTTGCCGCCTACAGAGTTCGGCGAACTCCGGCGTTCCTTCGGGCGGCATCGAGAGAATTTGTTGGTTCATCGTGGCAACACCTCTCTGTATTTAGCGCCAGCGCCGAAGCGATGCATAATTCTCTCAATGGTGAGATAGTGCCGGTCACGGTAATCGTTGAGCCTCGCAAACACTTCGCTTACGGCATCGTCTGGGTACTTCCATTCGCGTCTGGGGTCATCTTGCGGGAGCAGATCGTAAGCATCCGCAAAAACCTGAAGAAGAAACGCGAAGAACATGTCCTCGCGATTCAGGAAGTTTCGTGAGTCAAGCGCATGTGATGCAAAGAAGAATGGGTTTCCCATTAGTTCAGACTCGCTCGGTAAAGGTTCTGACGGTCTACGAGCGAAAGACTCCGCATGCTCTCGCCGTCTTGTTGGAAGATGAGAGCCAGCGAGGCTTCGACGGCTTGCCGGTGTGCTGCTTCTCTCGCCGACTTCGATGGGTTTGCGGCGAGATACGACACACCGGAAATCTGTTCGACGTAGCCGATCTGGCTACCGGAAAGTGGGCTGACAAATGCTTGCGAACTGGTCACTTCGTAGGTTCTCCAAACTTAGTAGCAAGGGCTGCAACTTCGGCCGGTGCAGTGTCGGCGTCGAAATAGTGAATGACACGGTTCTCGCCATCGCGAGGGCGAAGAATTGCGATGCGTTCGCGACCGTGAATATCTGTGAGTCGCGTAACCGAGTCGCCCGGTAACATGTAGTTGTGTGCGGGATTAGCGGGCGGCGCACCGGCCCTCGCAGCGGCAAGTTGCTTTTGCGCAATAGCTACGTCGCTCATCTTGCCGGCGAACCTCGCTCTCGTAAGAGCGTCTTCAGCCCATGCAATAGCGTGCGGCTGGGGCTCACCTTTCGGCTCGGTAGTGGGCGTGCGATAACCATACGCCTGCTGAGAGATAGCGCGGAATTCGTTGCGCTCGCGCGATGGCCGATCTTCGATCGCGATACCATTGTTGTGGCGGAGTTCGTTGGCGGAAAGTTCGCGGCCTGCTAGTGCTTCTGCCTTAGCCACTTGGGCCTCGCCGTGCGCGATGGCCTCGTCGCGAGTAGGGAATTTCCTCCCCATCACGACATAGTATTTGCTGCCATTAGAATGGCTCTGGATTACAGAAAATTTCAATTTCGCTCCTAAAAGTGAATTTCGATGACGCCCTCTCCGATGTAAATTTCGCCGAGCCCTTCAAGGGCGCGCAGATCGAAGATGGCATCGGGATGTGTGACGATTGCCCTGTCGTGGCGTATCTCGACCACGACTAGGGGCTGGTTAATCTGACTAAATGCGGACAGGATTTGTTCGTACATAAGCGTTGATAATTACTTCCAGGACCGCTGCGGAAGTTGGCATCGCCACAGATGTATGGCATAAGCAGACAGTTCCGTCATCAGTCACGTCGAGTGGCAATCCCTCCAAAGAAATTCCCCATTTACGGCAAAGGTGTCGAAAATAGTCGAGCTTGTCGAAATAACGCGCATGCTCGGCTTTGCGTCGCTTGCGTTCGGGGCCAGGACGCATGGCCCACCAGTGCTGGGGTCTAGGCATATCGTTAGCCTCAGTGAGAAAAGTTGCCGGGGATAATCGGACCCGGCGACCGCCGAGTGCCCACTCGGTATAAGGCGGGACAACGAGTCTCGCCCCAGAGAATGTGTCTCGCGGGTGGGAGCCCACCCGCTCCGGCGATAGAAGTACCGCCGCCCTCACTCGTGCGCACGAGGGAGTCAAATAAGAGTTGCCCCGTCGCCTGGTGCAATGACGGCGGGGCTGCCGATGGCGGTCGTCATCGGCGTGTACGATGCGGGAGGTAACCCATACATCCCGCACGCAGCGCTCGGGTACACCCCTCGCGCCAATCGCTTTACATTCTTTCGAGCCTCGCGGCGGAACGCGCTAGCTCCAGTAGTGGCTGAATATGCTCAGGACGCCACCCGATTTTGGCGAGGTCGTCAGCGACTTCGTCAGCGTCATATTGGTCGTCGCGGTCGTCGTCCCAGTAGAACATTTCGGTTTCAGGATCGAACGCCAATGTTGGTTGCTGTCGAAACTCGAATTGCTTCGTGGCCTCGCGGGCTTCCGACTTTGACAACTCCGACTTCTTTACAAACCCAAATACGCCGCGAGCGTCGCGGACGCCGAATGTTCTGCCGTTCTCAGTCCAGACTAGCTTTTCCACTCGAACCTCACTGGCATGCCGCCTTCCAGGCGCGTTGAAGGGTAAGAAAACGTGATGCTATTGTGAGCCAGTACGGGAGCGAACTTGCTCAAGGCATCCTTGAGGCGTGGGAGATTGAGGCACGTTCCGCCGAACTGCGACCGGAACTCTTTGGCCGTCCCGATCCACGTTCGATGCTCTTCGATATAGCCGATCAGGCGATGGACGAACTCAGGTAGACTCTCAGCCTGAACGGCCCGCTTGTCGTCGGTATCAAGAGCGGGAATCGCGAGGCGACCTTCAAGCTCCGGCAGCTTCATGTTCAGAAGCGTCCATAGAAAGGCAGGCGCTTCGCTTTTCAACTGCTCCATTAGGACTGGCTTCGGGATGTCCTTTGGCGGCCGTTGGACTTCCATGACGGTGAATCGAGTGTCGCCAAGTGGAACGAGGCACGCACTGCGGATGTTGCTCGTCTGAATCCAGTGGCTGTAGTTTGGAATCTGATAGGTGTCAGTCCGCATGCGGCGAATCGACAGCGTCGGACTCGTCACGGCGTCTTTGATCTTCTCAGAGACGCCCGGGAATCGGCCGATTTCCTTTTCCTCAACGATGGCGAAGACGGCCCCATCCAGCTCGCCATTGAAGTCGGACTGGCTAGTAAGGGCCCGATCAGCCTTGATGATGCCGCCAGTGATGAGCAAGCTCAGCGATTCCCAAACGATCGACTTGCCGGAGTTCTCCACGCCGTGCATGAATAGGTAGGGAAGCCTGCAAGTTGGGTCTTGAATCGCGGCAGCGAGCCACTGCTGCAAATAGAGACGGCCCCCGCCCTTGTAATAGCGGTCGAGCGCGCGGCCGATATGATCGTGGATCATGTTCCACGTCGGGTGAGGGCCTTCGACTGGCTCGCATCGGTACTGAGGCGCACCTATATTCCACTGACGTTCGGCGGGATGCTCGGGCGCAAACGGAATGCAAACCTCAATCCAAGGATCGCGCTCCAGTTCACCCATGCGACGCTCAGCGTCGGGCTTTGAGAAACCCTTCGCCTGATAAACGGTCTTCACTGCCGACGGGAATTTCCGCGACCAGCGGCCGTTATTCAGCATGACGTACCATTTGCCGGTATCGCCGTGCCCGCTTTCGTCACAACGAATAATGTGACGAATGTCGTCGTCTCCTACGTCGTGGTCGTGGACCTGAGTCCACCAGCCTGCCTTAACGGTCGACAGCCATTCGCAGGCGTCGCCTTTACGCTTTTGGGCGTGGATCAGCAGACGGCTGCCGCGTTGCTCGACAAGATAGATGCGACCACGCAAGAGGTCGGGTACGTGCGTAGAGAACCCGAGTTGCTTGGCCGTCTGTTCCACGGAATTCGCGTCGTGGAACTCGAAGGCATCCTTCGAGAGGGTCTTAGTGCCGCCAGAACTGCGGCAAACAGTAGAGAAGTCGGTCATCGTTCCTAAGTGGTCGTAGTAACATGGGCGGTCCCCGTTGGAGATTGAGGGATGCAGGATGAGGAATGAGAGTCAAAAAGGGCCGCCGGGTAGATGACCGTCTACCCGGCGGTGAATGCGGGGACCAGCCGCGACCCCTGACTGCTTACTTCACACGACGGGTCGCGTGAGTGACGCAACAATTCTTGTCGCGTCGCAGAGTTAACGATTTCTACAGCCAGTTAAGGGTCACTACAGGAGTTTTGGCGTCGCAAGTCGTTGCTGCTCATCACGTTATGATGATGGCTGTAGTTCCTGTAGTTTTTCGCCATATAGCTACTTAATAGAAGCATTACCTGTGAATAACCCTAAGTAGCGATGTGACCAAAAACTACAGGAACTACAGGAGTCGACGTAAACCATTCATAGATCATCACTTACGGCGAGAAATTTCCTGTAGTAACCCTCAACTGGCTGTAGTTTTCCCTTAACTCACAGCGGCAGTGTGTGAATTGAACTTCGCCATCGCGAGCTGTTCGCGGGCCTCGCGGAGCGACAGCCCCGCGCGTCGAAGGATGACTTCGGCCGCGCTGGCCGGAATGCTGACGTACTGCGTGCCGCCGACGGCGATGGTGAACTGCTTGCCCGAAGGGGCGCTGGCGTTGTAGCTGATGCTCATGGTCTGTTCCTGTTCTGGTTGATAACACTCGACAACACAATAATGCGGCAACGAAGGGGTGATTTTTCAGAGATTCTTTTATTTTGTCCCGATTAGTCCGATTTGCCGCGACGCGCGGTCGTTACCCCGACGGCTCTGCCTCGCGGTTGATGTTGATTAGCTGGCCCGCTGGGCGCTAGCCCTCAAAACCGTCAAATCCGCTGCGACCAATTCAGCCGCTACAACCCGGGCAACCCATTCAGCCACTGCAATCGGCACAGGCGTCACAGGCAGCCCGTCAAATCGCACCAGAGGGGCCAGATTGAGCGCCCGCAGTTCGGCCAGCCAGACGGCGAGGCTGCTGTTCCCGTCGCATCGTGGGGCCTTCCAGGGCTCGGCAGCGCTCCCGTAGCCGACGAAGCGCTCGGTGCGCTCGGGGCGGGGATCGCACAAGATGTAGAGCTTCGTGCTGAGTGGTCTACCGGGCATTGGACCGCGACAACTGATTGCTAGTCAGTTGTTTCTAGTGGGATGTAAAGGCGAATTTAACACTGCGCGCACGCATGCGCGAAAGCCAGCGTGTCTGCGAGCCTCGTTGCGCCCGCGGCGACAACGTGCCGGTCGCAGGGGTGGGGTCAAATTTGAGGATTGCAACGGCCCGGGATTGGCACCGTTTTGGCAGCCCTTTCGGCGGTCGCGGCGGTCGCAATTTCTGACTAACGCGGCAAATAGATGCCGCATAGTGACACGCTCGCGTGTGACGCAGGTAGAGCGACGTCGCAACAGCTGTGACGTCCGGTCTATACATCTACCTGAGCGAGAATCCCGTGAAACACGTCACCGAGAACGCCGTACTCAAGCGAGTCAATCGCCGGCTGGCACCACAATTCGAACGAGTAGGTATCAATCGCCATCGAAGCGATTGGACGCCGTACTACTACCATCTGCATGCCTACTCGAACTCTCTACTAGGCGAGTTTGACGACTTGGAAGCCTTTGCACGCGACTGCGGTGCGCTCGCGGATGACGAAGTTATCAGATAGGGCGCCTAAACGTCCTGTTTCTTCCAAGATTCTCCCCTCCCCTCGCTTGGCGCCGAAATTGGCGCCCGCATAGTAGTAATGACGCCGGTTCTCATCTCCATCAAGCAAGTCGCTGAACTACTTAGCCTCTCTACTAGGACCGTGCGTCGGGCTTGGTACAGCGGTGAACTGCCGCCGCCCATCAGGATCGGCCGCTCGGTTCGCTGGCGACTTCTAGACATCGAAAACTACCAGGGCAACTACGATGGCGAGCGTCTTCAAACGAATCGGACGTAACGGGAAAGAGTCAGAGAAGTGGTACTATCGATTTCTTGACCACTTCAATGGCAAGCCTAAGTGGCGAACTCTCAAGGGAACCGCTGACTATAACGCCACTCACAAGATCGCTAAGCAGGCGGAAACAAAGGCTGCTCTGAAACGCGGGGGCGTTGTTAGCGAGGATGAACGCCAGGGCGACCTACCTCTAAAAGAGTTTGAGGCTGACTTGCGTGCCAGCGGTTGCGTCCGTTCTCACGCTGACTTGACCGTCAATCAGATTCGGACCACGTTCGACGCCTGCGGTATCAAGTCGCTGCGCGACTTGGCAAACGCCGCGACCAGGATCAAAACCTACCTTGCCAACAAGCAACGCGACTCACGACGTAAGGGCAAGGTTAAGTACAAGACCGCCGAGCGGCTTGGCCCGATCAGCGCCCGCACTCGCAATGCCTACATAACGTCAATTCGGCAGTTTGTTAAATACTGCAAGCTCCCACCGCTTGAGCTTGCGAAGGATAAGCAACCGGTCAAGATCGTCCAACGCCGGGCCGCGACCGAAGCCGAGTTTGCCCGCATTCTCAAGTCCGCTAAGGCAGGTGCCTTTGTTGAAGGCTTGACCGGCGAACAACGGTATTGGCTTTATCGGACCGCCGTTAATACGGGCTTCCGCGCCAGTGAACTTCGCTCGCTCACCCCAGCCGCCTTCAAGCTCCGCGACGCCACGCCGATCATTGTGGTTGACGGCGCAGACACGAAGAATGGTGCCGTGGCGAATCAACCCGTCCACCCTGAATTTGCTGCCGAGTTAGCAGAGTGGCTTCGGTGCAAGGCAGATGATGAACCGGTCTGGGGTGGCGAGTGGAACAAACATGCAGCCGAAATGCTGCGAGCCGACTTGAAGGCTGCGAAAGTTACCTATCGTACAGACCGGGGCGTTCTCGACTTCCACGCAATTAGGGCCACGTTCATCACCGGCCTTGCGCGGGCGAAGGTCCATCCCAAGCATGCCCAGATTCTTGCCCGTCATTCGGACATCAAGCTGACCATGCAGACCTACACGCTCTTGGAGCTTGAAGAAGTCGCTGCGGTGCTGCCCAAGGCCATGTAGCGTTAGCTTGGAACCATGAAGCCCGGTCGCTCATCTGAGCCGCCGGGCTTTTCTATGCGCGACAAATGCGCGAAAGTGCGGTGGCAAAACGGGGCAATTCGTGTCATTGCGTGTCACAAGCTCGCGACCGCATAAACCCTTGAGAAGTAAGGGTTTAATCAAGAAAAGAGAAGTGCTCCCTCATGGACTCGAACCATGAACCTACTGATTAAGAGTCAGTTGCTCTGCCAATTGAGCTAAGGGAGCGTTGCCGGCACTTGGCGGGCAGATTCAGAATTTTAGCGTTTCGTCGCCCGGCCGCCAGGGGGCATTTTGCCGGGCAATCGAGCCTCGAAACGACGCGAGGCGGCTCTGCCCCGGTTATTTGACGCGGTCCATCTTGCGGTAGAAGGCGTCTTCCAGTTCCGCGAGGTCGTCGCCGAAATGTTGGCGGAACTCCCGCACACGCTGCCCCTTCTTGTCTTCGAGCAGCAGCGGCTTTTCGGCGATCATTTTGAGATAGCCGGCGTACTCCTTCGGACGCGTTTGGATCAGGAAATAGTTCCAGGCCCAAGCCTGTGCGTACGAGTCGACCGCCGTCTCCGGCGTGGTGAAAAGCTTGTCGTCGCTCAACATCCGTTCGAGCGGCACGATCTTGCCTGCGCTGTAGTTGTCGCGGAAGAGGTCGAAGCGGCTGTAATTGACGTTGCCGATGCCGCTCCAGCTGCGGCTGCTGCTGAGATTCGGCGTTTCGAAAAACGTCGCCATGCCCTCCGTCAGCCAGTAGGGGTTGGCCACCATGCGGGTTTGCAGTCCGCAATTGAACGCGATTTGGTGCGTCGCTTCGTGCACGATCGTGGCGACCAGCGGCTCTGCCTGCGGTTGCGAGAGAAGTTGCGAGATGTCGTGCAGCGACCCGCGATCGCCGGAATTCTGGCGAAACGCCTGCATGCCGGTGAGATCGTACATCATGATGCGGTTCGTCTCGAGATTGTAATAACCGATGATGTTGCTCACCGACGACCCGAGATCTTTCTTCGCATAGTCGGCGTACGACGCTTGATCGGCAAAGACGAGCACGACGAGCGGCTGCTCCGGCGTCTCCACCGGCGACTTTTGCTTTTTCCAGTAGGCGATGAACGCCTTCTGCAAGCGTTCGAGCAGCGAACTGGTCCACTCGGCGTACGTGCGCGTCGTGTTGTAGCAGACGATGTAGTTCTTAGAATCGTGAATGCGAAATCCTGGCGGCAACTCGGCGAGGAGTTGCTTAGTGAGCTCTTCACGCGTTAGGGGGACCAACTTCTCGGAGTCGGTCTTGCGATTGCGGATCGTCGCGGCCGGTAAGCGGTGGATGGCGCCGTCGGCGGTTTTCAGCAACATGCCGCCGTCGCGAGCTTCGACAATCGCCTCGCCCACGAGTTGCTTGGGAGGCTGATCGGGCAGGGCGACCGTGAGGCGCTCCAATGCTTGGGCCGAGGGGAGCGGCGACGACGCGACGAGCGTCGCGAGCAAGACGCCGAACGCAAGCGGCCAACGAAAAGTTGAACTGATAGTCGCCATATGCTTCCAGTGTAGTCGATGTCCGCCAAATCGCCGACGTGCGTCAGGCAATTCCGCCTCGCTGGCACGCTAGCGGGGGGCTAGAATGATCGGTATGACCGATACCGTCCTCGACAGAATTGTGGCCATGAAGCGTCGCGAGATTGCGGCGGCCCGCGACCGCGTCTCCGAAACTGAACTCCGCCGCCAGTTGGCGTCCGCCCCGCCGGTACGCGATTTCTTCGCCGCGCTCGCGAAGCCAGGCGCCATCCGCCTGATCGCCGAGGTGAAGAAGGCCAGCCCGTCGGCCGGCGTCATTCGCGAGGATTTCGATCCGGTTGCAATCGCCCAAACCTACGAGCGTCATGGGGCGAGTTGCCTGAGCGTTCTTACCGACGAGCCCCATTTCCAGGGCCACTTGGATTACCTGAAGGCCGTGCGGGCGAGCGTGGGGTTGCCGATCCTGCGGAAAGACTTCGTTCTCGATTCGTACCAGGTCGTCGAAGCCCGTGCGGCAGGGGCCGACGCCGTGCTGCTGATCGCCGAGTGCCTCGACGATTGCAATCTGCGGAAGCTGCACAACGAGATCATCGAATTGGGGATGACGCCGCTCGTTGAGATCTACGATCCCGAGAATTTGCCGCGGGTGCTGGAGGCGGGCGCCACGCTGATTGGCGTCAACAATCGCGACTTGCGGACGTTCAAGGTCGACCTCGAGCATACGCTCCGCTTGCGGCCGGGGATTCCGGCGGAATGCGTTATGGTGAGCGAGAGCGGCATCAAGACGCACGCCGACGTCGAACGGCTGCACGCCGCGGGCGTGAACGCGATTCTAGTGGGCGAATCGCTGATGCGCGAAGCGGATATTGGAGCGGCCGTTGATCGGCTGCTGGGGCGTTAGACTGCGGTTTTTGCTCGCCAGTCTCTATGCCTCAGATACTGCCATTCATGAAATGGCTAGCGTTTTACCCCTTAACCACAGAGTACACAGAGAGCACAGAGAGCACAGGGAAAGATTGAAGGCCTTCGCCCGTTCTCGTATTCCTCTGTGTTCTCCGTGGTAAATGCATTTGATAATAGCTGCCGAACAACGTTCGCAGCCCGGCGCGGCAGCGCATAAAACAAGCGGCGGGACGACTCGAAAGTCATCCCGCCGCGTTGAATCCGCTCAGCGGTTATTGCCGCCGTCAGGCGATCTCGCATTCGCCCGACGGGGGTTCATGCAAACAGCAGCCATTCGTTAGCTGCTCGACAGGGTCGTTAGCTGCGACGGCGACGCAAGGTCACCATCGCGACGCCGCCCATGCCGGCCAGAGCCATCGTGGCCGGTTCCGGAATCAGCGTTTGGGAGAACGACTGGTCGATCACGGTCGCACGAGCCGGCAGGAAGGCGCCCGACGCAGCGTTCGCGTAGATGTCCTTCGTGACGAACAGCTTCGTGACCGGGGTCGTGAAGATCGTCGAATCAGCCAGCTTCGAATTGACGCCCGGGCCGACAGTCGAGTAGTAGGCGTTCAACGTTTCGTTCTTGCCGAGGAATGTTTCGTCGACAGTGATGAACGATTCGTCAGCGGCGCCGGCGCCGCCGAGGAACAGGTGAGCGTCCGTGATCTGCCAGCCTTGTTGCTGCCCCGCAGGGGAAACTTCAACGGCGAAGCGAATCAGGGCGTCCGACGCGCTGCCGCCCGGCATATCTTGGAAGATGCCATGGAAGCTGACGCCCCAGTTGCCGTCGGGATCTTTGAACCCGAGGACGTTGATGTCGGCCGGCAGGGGCATGTCGCCCAAGCGCGAATAAGAGAAGCCGGTGAAGATCTTGTCGCCGACGACGATGCCGCCGGACGGGTCGCTCTGTAGGTCGGCGAGCGTTACCGAACCGACCGAATTGATCGCGCCGTTAGCAGGGGTCAAGTCGATGAGCGCTGCGGAAGCAGCGCCGACGGTCAAACATGCAGCCGTCGCGAATGCGACAGCCGCCGTGACGGCTCTAGAAGCGAATCGAAGCATTGTGGGTCATCCTTTGCGAGTGTTCTTGCCGTCGCTAGCCAACGATCATCCTCAATCCCCGTCGCACTCGGCGGCGACAGGCCTGGCTAACTCAAGCTGAGCGGAGAATCTCCAATACAGAAAACTAAAAACGAGTTATGAAAACCGTAGGACTCTTTCGAACGGACTGAGTTGCTGACTTCTTTAGGTGCACTGCTTTTGTTTCGCACGCCGCCTGAACGCGGCGACGTTGGCTTACCAAGCGGAGCGTTTGTTGGTTCGTTGGTGAATTCCGCCGATCGTGCTCGCACGCCGACGGCGCGCTTTGCTGGAACGGTTGGTCGATTGCACTCGCTGAGCGCCGCGACGGGGAACGGAGCGGCTTGCCGCCGATTCGCCTTCGCCGGCGTCTTCTTCGTTGTGATTTGATTTGTTCATGGCTTCAAGCTCCTTACATCTACTCGCTGGAGGCCATTAATTCGGCGACGCCTGGCTGCGGCGACAACAACTCGCGCCGCTCAAGGGCCAACCGTGCTTCTTCCAACAGGTACTCGAATCCGCGCTGCCCGTTGCATTCGTTTAGGTAAACCCAGGCGCCTAGCTGTCGCGCCCAAATTTCCTCGCGAACGTCGCTTGCGTTGCCCGCGACCAGCAACAGCGCGTTGCTAAGTTCATGGGCCCGCTGGGCGGCGTCTTTCAAGTCGCCGTAGCCAGTTGCAGTCGCTTCCGGCAGATCGACGACGATCAGCGGGACGCTGCGTTTGAATACGGCTCGCAGAAACTCTCCGGCGTCGCGGCATACGATCGCGTCCCAGGCCTGCGCTTCAGCGGCGGAGCGAATCAGCCGGCGGCGATCGGCAGAAAGTGAAACGACCAAACAGCGCAACAGTTGCGGAGGCGCGGAGCGCGTCGCAACGATTGCCGCCTCGCCCCGTGGAGCGAGTACAGCTGTCGGTGTCCCATTCACAGTTGCCATGCTAAGGCGATACTCCGGTCATGCCGACGTCGCTGCAATGCGAGCCTCGGCACAGGTGTCCTGCGATCAAATGCGATTCGAACGCTTTCTGCGCCTTCGCACTCGCCTCGGGGCTTGGCCCGTCCAGCGCGCACCGACGACGCAATTTCTCTCTCAAGCGACGCTGCAGCGCGAAGCCGCGCAGCAACATCCAACTCTCTAGACCAATCCTCTAACTTGCTCGCGCGGCGCTGTCGCCCAACGCGAACGCAATTCGTCCAGCGACGAAGCTCGGCTTGCGAACCATCGCCTTTGCGCTGTGACGCCATTCACGCGCGTAAAGAAAACGGTCGCGGCGCAGCTCAATCGCTACGGCGAACTTGTTGTACAGAGGGCTACCAGGCCATCTTGCGATTGCGGCGACGGTGAATGCCGTTGACCGAAGTCGGCGACTTACCACGGCGGCGAGCGTGGCTCGGCTGGTTCTTCTTGGCGAGCTTCACTTCAGAGGTCCGACGGAAGTTGCCGGTGCCGTAATCCATGTCACCTTGCTCGTAGAGTTGGATGTGGCTCATTTGCTTTCCCTTATCACGCTGGTCGCCTCGGAGTTCGCGACGATCGCGACGAACTGCTTGGCGAAAAGAAGACTTGAACGATGAACTCTCAGCGAACCGGTTGTGCCGGCCCACTGGGGGTTGCGTTCCTATAGCGAGAAGCGTGCCGCTAACCGTAAGGCAGGCAACATTTCCGCTAACCTGCAGTGCAGCAACGACTTACCAGCGACCTAGACAGTTTTGGCGACTGCCGGCAATTCACCAGAAAGGTGAGACCCGCGGAGTGCTAGCAGCAATCCGCCCGAGAAATCAGGCATAAAAATCACATTTCACCACGATGGTGAGGCGTCACCAAATCAGTGAAACGCAAATAACGACGTGCGCGATCGAGTAGAGAATATTGTTCGCAACCATCGTGCCAGCAGCCCCGATGCTGCTGACGCGCCGATGCCCCCGCTAGCTATTAGTTGCTACGCATGCACGCGTATCGCGGGTCGGCCAAGCCACGGAAAGCCGGAGTCGCGCCAGAGTGGCGCAATTGTAAGGAGAGGATCGCGAGCTCGCGCAGCTTCGCACGAAGTCGGTCGACTGCCAGCAGCGGCAGAAGATCCCTAACGACTGAAGAGAGAGCGATCAAACGAGCCGTGCGCCAACGCGGAACATTCTATGCGACTTCGTCGCGCGGATTGCATTCGCTCGCGATCTGGGCCAGCAGCCGCGTCATCGTATTGGGATGAATTCCCAATAACTTGGCTGCCCGACCTTTGTGCCCGCCTGCCGTTCGCAGGGCCTGTTCCACCGCCACTTGGCGAAGGCGGCCCAAATCGGTGTACGGTAGATCGTGACTTTCGCGGCGAGTTCCGCCAGCGCCTGGCAGGCTCGGTTCGCACTGCAGCACATAGCTCTGCTCGAGCACGAAGCTCAACTGGCGGATGTTACCGGGCCAGTGGTACTCGCAAAACGCCCGCAATGCCTCGTCGCTCGGCTGCCACGCGGGCTGGCCGTAGCGATTGGCGAACTTCTTCGAGAAGTATTCGATGAACAGCGGAATATCAGAAACGCGGTCTCGCAGCGGCGGCATCCGCAATTCGACGAGATTGAGACGATAGTAGAGATCTTCGCGAAAGCGTCCTTCGGCGACTTCCTGCTCAAGGCGACGGTTCGTCGCGGCGATCACTTGCACGTCGACCTTCACCGGATGCGACGAACCGACCGGCGTCACTTCGCCTTCTTGCAGGACGCGAAGAAGCTTCGGCTGCAGTTCGAGCGGCATATCGCCGACTTCGTCGAGGAACACGATCCCCTGGTTGCCTGAGCGAAACACGCCGAGGCTCGCCCCCGCAGCGCCGGTGAACGCGCCGCGTTCGTGGCCGAACAGTTGGCTCTCAGCGAGGGTGGGCGTCAGCGCAGCGCAATTGACGGGAATGAACGGTTGTTCGCTGCGACCGCCGACGCGGTGGAGAAGTCGGGCCCAAACTTCTTTGCCCGTACCGGTTTCGCCGGTCAAGAGAACGGTGCAGCCGACTTGTGCGGCGCGCTCCGCATGATGCGCAATGCGCTTCACGGCCGTATCGCGGCCGATAACCAAGCTGGCGGGATCGTCTGGTGCAAGAGACTCCAGCGAAGCCAGCGAATGCAAACCCACAGATGCCATCTTCATGTCTGCTCCGCAACGGATTCTTGTCGAATCCGTTGTTGTTCCGATCTGCACTCACGGCTTGCTCGCTCCCAGCGACACGAATGAGGTGCAGATTGTTCTAAATCACTAGCGGCCCTATCTCGGTAGTTGAATCGAAGTCAAACGTGGCAATCACCAGCGCATACCGCATAACCGTGCGGCACACACGTCGACGAGGTTGCCTCTTTCTGACCCTCTCTGTCCATGGTTGATTTTAAACGACATGGTGATTCCGCTCAAATATTTGTTGGGGGGGTGGGGGGCAATTTTGCCACATTTAGTTTGCTGAATGTAGCGATCTGCCCACTACCCCCGCCAGCCTCAAACGAGACGCAAACCATTGACAGATAATATCTTACAGTCAATTTCGAAAAGAAAACCACGTTCTTCCCAACATTGCTACGACCCCAAGATGCAACCGGTGTGCCGGCCGCGCTTCACCAACTTGAGGAAAAGTGTCCAGGCCTGCCTCATCCACCCTGTTGCTCAGCATTTCCCGGCTTATCGCACTGGTCGCCACGGTTTGAGCTCGGCCTTCTCGATCGGCGAATCGCTACGGACAAAATGGAGAACGTGCTGCCAGGGAAGCCGATTATACTGTCCCGCCAGGTGAAAACTGTTTGCCTCAAGTTCTTTCACCACCTGCACTTGGCTCATTTTGTGAAGGGGGAGGATCGGCACCGTCTCATCTTCCTCCCGGAACTCGACCAGCACCAGCCGCCCCTCGGGCTTCAAGCTCGCCCGGATCTCGGCCAAGATCGCCTCCGGATCGGAGAGTTCGTGGTAGACGTCGACCATCAGCACCAAATCAAAGGAGCCGGCCGGCAGCCCCGAGCCCTCGCCGGTGGCGAGGAGCGGTTTGATATTCTCCAATCCTCGCGGCCCGGCCCGTTCTTCGAGCATTTCGAGCATTTCTGGCTGGATATCGATCGCGTAGACCTGGCCCGCCGCCCCCACCCGCTTGGCCAACTGCAGGCTGTGGTAGCCGTTGCCGCAACCGAAGTCGCAGACGACCTGCCCTGGCTTCACCTTCAGCGAGCTGAGGAGTTTGAGCGGATCCTCTTCTTCTTCGCGGGTCGGCCGCGTCAGCCAGCCGGCGCCGCTGAAGTGCATCGTCGGCGCGATAGTGCGGCCCATGTACTCGTGGCGCTCGCGGCCGGTGAAGTTTTCATCGGCCGTCGCTACTGCTGGAACCTCGGGTTCGGCGCGAGCCAGCGCAGCGGCCCAACCAACGGCGGCAAATGCTAGCAGCGCGATTTTCACAGCACGGTGAAATGCCGGCCTCACATGCCAAGTCGCCATCAATCCCCCCTCGCGTCGATGCGCGTTGCGAGGGAGAAAGCTCTGCTCGCTACGCGGCGTGTTCAACGGCCGATTGCCGATGGAGTGCCACGACAGAGATTTTAAGCCGGGCGGCGGCCGCTTGGAACTCGGCGGCGTCGAGTAAGATCGTCGAATCGGCTTCGATGGCGAGCACATGCCCGCCCGCCGCGGCAATCGATTCGAGCGTCTTCACGCCAACGGTCGGCACATCGAACCGCATATCTTGCTGCGGTTTGGCCACTTTCACGACGGTGAAACCGCCGGTGCGGCAAAGGTCGCCCGCACGGCGGATACAGAGATCGGTCCCTTCGATCGCTTCGACGGCGAGGACCGCCTGGTCTTTCACGCAAACGGTTTGCCCCACATCGAGGGCTCCCATCTGCTTCGCCAAGTCCCAGCCGAATTGCACGTCGCGTTCCTGCTTCACCGAGAGGGGTCGTCCCGCGACTTGTCCAGTGGCGACGAGCAGTTCGGGAGCGAAATCGGTAGCCGGTTCAAAGGTAATGCCTTGAGCGGCAAACGCCCCGATGAGCGCCAGCAGCAGCGAATCGTCCTTGCGATCTTTCGTCCCGGTAACAAAATGCCGGTAGAACGTCTGGAGCGCCGTCCAATCAGGACGATGACGAATCCACCAGCCGGGGCTGTAGAACGTCACCTTGTGAACCTTGCCCGCCATGACGGCCCGCTGACAGCCATGCTGCTTGAAACGGCCGATGATTCCGCCGATTGAACCGAGTCCTACCCAGTGAAACTCGTCGCAGAGGTTCCTCAAATCGGGATCCGCATGATCGCGGATCGCCGTGCAGGCAATCCGATAACCTTGCCGCCGCAGCTCTTCTGCGACGACAATCGGATAGCGTCCCCAACCAGCCAGCAGGCCGATTGTTTCGCCCGGTTGCGGTGAAGCAGCGAGTTGAGTCACAGGGCAGGGAAGGGGTTAGGCGGCTTTGTCGGTCGAAAGATCGTCGCCGTCGTCGGCGACTTCGCCGCGCAGTTCTTCGATCTGTCGCTGCAAGATGCGGAACTGGCGACGCATTTCGGGCAACTTCGCCACCGCGGCCATTTGCAGCTTGGCCTGCCGCAACGGGGCGGCCGGGGCGCCGAGCATTTCCGCGCCGGCTTCTACATCATTCGAAACGCCCGCCTTCGAGCAGAGGACCGCGCGATCGCCGATGTGAACATGGTCGCGCACGCCGACCTGCCCTGCCATGACGACGTAATCGCCCGTCGTCGTGCTGCCGGCGATGCCGACCTGCGAGCAAATGAGATTGTGCCGGCCGAGGCGGCAGTTGTGAGCGATCATCACGAGGTTGTCGATCTTTGTTCCCTCGCCGATTACCGTCGGGCCGTAGGTGCCGCGATCGATCGTCGTCCCGGCGCCAACTTCGACGTCGGCGGCGAGTTCGACATTGCCGAGCTGAGCCGACAGCAAGTGCCGACCGTCGACCTGGCGATAGCCAAACCCATGAGCGCCGATGATGGCGCCAGCATGAATCACCACGCGATCGCCGACGCGTGTGTTCTCGTACAGCACCGCGTTGGGGAAAATCGTGACGCCGGCGCCGATCACGCAGCCCGGCATGAGGCGGACGCCTGAGTGGATGGTCGTATGAGCGCCGATGGTCACATCCTCGCCAATCGTGGCGCCGGGATGGACTTCGACGTTCCGCGAGAGCTTCGCCGAGGGGCTGACGAACGCCTGGGGCGACACGCCGACGCGAACCGGGACGCGCGGCGGGTGGAAGTGCCGCACAGCCGTGGCGAACGCCGCGTGGACGTCGGCGACGACGATCGACGGCTTACCGCCGCAATCGACGTTCGGGGCCGCGATCACGGCCGAGGCGAGCGACGCGGTCAGCCCTCGCGCGCGATCGGGACGTTCGGCCAGAGTCACCTCGCCGTTGCGGGCCACGTCGGTGGTCGCCGCTCCGATGAGGGGGATGTTCGCTTCGCCGCGGAGGTCGCCGCCAACCAGCCGCGCCAGTTCGCCCAATGTAGTCGGCATCGAGAGGAAATCCTTTTCCAAGTCGACGAGTCGTGATAGCAAGTTCGTGCTAGCGGGGCAGCAACGGCTGCGGCGGGAGCGCGACAAGGAGCGAATCGTAACCCGACTCGCGACGAAGCGACAAGGCCAATGCGGTCACCGGTTTGCCGTCGTCGCCTTCTCGCGGCGCCGCTTTCGTTCGCCGTCCCCCTTCGCTGACGAGTTGCGGGCGAGGTACATCGCCTGCTCGTAATGCCGCTGTAGCTGCAGAAACTTCTGCAAGCTTCCCCCTTTGTCGGGATGGAGTTCCTTCACCTTTCGGCGATAGGCCGCGAGGACCTGTTTCTCGGTGCAGGGGAGTTCGAGATCGAGCGTCTCCAGACAGGGTGGCCGGCGCTTGCGAGCCCAGTACGGAATCCCGGGCCGCAC
The DNA here is from genome assembly GCF_009177095.1 of Lacipirellula parvula. Taxonomy (NCBI): domain Bacteria; kingdom Pseudomonadati; phylum Planctomycetota; class Planctomycetia; order Pirellulales; family Lacipirellulaceae; genus Lacipirellula; species Lacipirellula parvula. Next base: position 1,347,910 of record NZ_AP021861.1, on the reverse strand, counting down.
CGCGTAGGTGACCACCACGAGCGCTCGCCCTAGGGAGCGAAGATAGCGGCGAACATCGGTCGCCATGAGCACCAAGCCCAGCGCTGGAACGCCAAACGCCAGGGCGAGAAACACAACGACGGCAGCGGGGTCGGCGCCGTGAGAAGTTGGCTCAACGTAGCCCACGAGGATTGGCACGTGGCCGATCAGAGCGTGCGGTAAGGAAGCGAATGGCAACCCGGGGCATCCTTCGCGCTGGAGCCGCCTCGACTCACTGAAAGGGAACAGAGCCGCTGCATTGTAGCGAGCCGTGGCGAAACGTGGGGAGCGGCAAACTGCTGCGATTGCCGGCGCCCAACTTGCCGCTGCCTAGGCTGACTTCCCTCACTGTGAGCTGAACGGGCTGCTGAAATCCGCCCGTCGGGCACTCTTCAGGTGAACGGATGTTGCGTAAAATTCGGGCCAGTGACTTCTCCGGTTAAACACTCCGTTTGTGGGAGGCGTCTCCGACGCCGATTCCACGATCCATTCAAAGCGACTCGCCCGCGCACCGAAATCGGGGTCAGAGACCCCTCCCACAATTAAGAGCGCACCGCATGCCCGCCCGAAAGCCGAAAGCCACGACCTTGCCCGGCATGGAGTCGTTCCACGCTGCGACGCAGACGTGGTTTGGCGATGCGCTCGAGACGCCCACCCGCATCCAACGCGAAGCTTGGCCGGTGCTCGCCGCGGGCAAGAGCGCGCTGCTGCTGGCGCCGACTGGCTCCGGTAAAACGCTGGCGGCGTTTCTGGCGGCGATTGATCGGATCATGTTTCACAGTGATCCTGCTCCGGCGGAAGAAGCGGGGAAGGGGAACAGTCCGAAGGCGAAGCGCGCCGCCACGTCTTCGAAATCTGCAAGCGTCGAGAATCCCTCCCCCCGCCCCTCCCTACCAGGGAGGGGAGTGCGGATCCTCTACATCTCGCCGCTGAAAGCGCTCGCTGTCGACGTTGATCGCAACCTCCGCACGCCGCTCGTCGGCATTCAGGCCGTTGCCGAACGTCACAGCCATCCATTCCATCCGCCAAAAGTCTCCGTCCGCTCTGGCGATACTTCGGCCGCTGAGCGCCGCGACATCGTTCGCCATCCGCCCGACATCCTGATCACCACGCCCGAGTCGCTCTACCTGCTGCTCACCTCGAAGTCGCGCGATATCCTCCGCACGGTCGAGACGGTGATCATCGACGAAATCCACGCCGTCGCCGCCACGAAGCGCGGCACGCATCTGTTTCTCACGCTCGAACGGCTTGAACGCCTCCGCCGCGACGGCGACGACTCGCGCCCGCCGTTGCAGCGGATCGGCCTCTCGGCAACGCAGCGACCGCTTGAGGAAATTGCCCGCCTGCTGGGCGGCGCCGAGGCCGACGCGAAGCCCGACTCGCCCGTCCGCCCGCGGCCGATCGAGATCATCGACGCCAGCGAACCGAAGCGGCTCGACCTCCGCATCGAGACGCCGGCCGAAGATATGGCTCGGCTCAACCAACCGCTCGAAATCCAAACCGGCCCCGCTTCGGCCGGTCCCGCATTCGCGTCGATTTGGCCGACGATCCACCCGCGGCTGGTCGAACTGATTCGTGCGCACCGTTCGACGATGGTCTTCGTCAACAGCCGCCGCCTCGCCGAACGACTCGCGGCGGCGATCAACGAACTCGCCGAAGAGGAAATCGCCCAAGCCCATCACGGCTCGATCGCCCGCGTGAAGCGGGTCGAGATTGAAGATCGTTTGAAGCGCGGCCTGCTGCCGGCGATCATCGCCACGTCGTCGATGGAACTCGGCGTCGACATGGGCGCCGTCGACTTGGTGATCCAAATCGAGGCCCCGCCGTCAGTCGCCTCGGGCATGCAGCGGATCGGTCGGGCAGGGCATAGCGTCGGCGCTCCGTCGAGCGGCGTCATCTTCCCCAAGTATCGCGGCGACCTGCTCGCCTGCAGCGCCGCCACCGAACGGATGATTCGCGGTGAAGTCGAATCGACCCGCTATCCGCGCAATCCGCTCGATGTGCTCGCCCAGCAGATCGTCGCGATGGTGGCGATGGATCCGCTGAGCGTCGACGAGCTCTACGCCGCCGTCCGCGGCGCAGCGCCGTTCCACGACCTGCCGCGCAGTTCGTTCGAAGGGGTGCTCGACATGCTGTCGGGCCGTTATCCTTCGGACGAATTCTCCGAGCTCCGCCCCCGCATCACTTGGGACCGGCTAAGCGGGCAACTCACGCCGCGCAAGTCGTCGCAGCGGCTCGCGGTGCTCAACGGCGGCACGATTCCCGATCGCGGTCTGTACGGCGTTTACCTCGCGGGCGACGCCGGCAGCGGCGGCACGCGCGTCGGCGAACTCGACGAAGAAATGGTCTTCGAAACGCACGCCGGCGATATCTTCCTGCTCGGCGCCTCGTCGTGGCGGGTGCTTGAAATCACCCGCGACCGCGTCCTCGTCGCCCCCGCGCCGGGCGAGCCAGGCAAAATGCCCTTCTGGCGCGGCGACGGGCCGGGGCGTCCGCTCGACTTCGGCCGCGCGATCGGCGAGTTGTCGCGGACGCTCGTGAAATCGTCGCGCGACGAAGCGGTGCAGTTCCTCCAAGAATCGTGCCGTCTCGACGAGAAGGCAACGGAAAACCTCCTCCGCTACGTCGAAGACCAACGCGAAGCGACTGGCGAACTCCCCAGCGATCAATGCCTCGTCGTCGAATCGTTCCTCGACGAAATCGGCGACTGGCGCACCGTCATCCTTTCGCCGTTCGGTTCGCGCGTGCATGCCCCGTGGGCGATCACCGTCGCCAGCCGGCTGCGGGCCGAGACGGGCCTCGAGGTCGACTTTACCTGGTCCAACGACGGCATGGTGTTCCGCCTCCCCGAAAGCTCGCAGGCGCCAACCGTCGAGATGCTGTTCCCCAATTCGGGCGAAGTCGAAGATCAGCTCGTCCGCGAACTTGGCTCGACCGCCATGTTCGCCGCCCGCTTCCGCGAGAACGCCGCCCGCGCGTTGCTCCTCCCGCGACGGCAGCCGAATCGCCGCACGCCCCTGTGGATGCAGCGCCGCAAGTCGGCCGACCTGCTTGCAGTCGCCTCGCGCTACGAGCGGTTCCCGATCATGCTCGAAACGTACCGTGAGTGCCTCCGCGATGCGTTCGACGTGCCGGGCCTCAAGCAACTGCTCACCGAAGTCGAACGGCAGTCGATCCGCGTCCATCAGATTGAAACTTCATCGCCATCGCCGTTCGCCTCGTCGCTGCTGTTTAACTACACGGCGAACTTCCTTTACCAGGGAGACGCCCCGCTCGCCGAACGCCGTGCCGCCGCGCTCGCGCTCGATCACGCCCAACTGCGAGAATTGCTCGGCACCACAGACTATCGCGAACTGCTCGACGCCGACGCAATCGAAGCGCTGATCCTCGAACTCCAGCGGCTCGATCACCGCTCGACCAACGGCCCCGACGGCGTGCACGATCTGCTGCTCCACCTCGGCGATCTCAACGACGACGAACTCGCCGCCCGCTGCCCTGCCGAGGCAGCCGAAACGGGTCAACTGAAACGCTGGCTCGACGAGCTCACCGCCACCCGCCGCATCGTCCGCATCCGCATGGCGGGCGAACGCCGCTACATCGCCACCGAAGACGCCGCCCGCTATCGCGACGGCCTCGGCGTCGCCCTGCCGCCGGGGCTTCCCGACGCCTTACTCGAAACGAGCGAAGACCCGATCGGCAATCTCGTCGCCCGCTACGCCCGCACCCACGGGCCGTTCCGCGCAAGCGAAGCAGCCAACCGGCTCGGCCTGGGCGCCGCGGTCATCGAACCGGTGCTGCAGCAACTGATGCAGCGCAACCGCGTGCTGTTCGGCGAGTTCTTGCCGGGCGGATCGGGCCGCGAGTGGTGCGACGTCGCCGTGCTGCGGCGGTTGAAATCGAAGTCGCTCGCGAAGCTCCGCAAGGAAATCGAACCGGCCCCGCCCGAAGCGCTCGCCCGCTTCCTCCCCGGCTGGCAAGGAGTCGAACGCCCCCGCCGCGGCCTCGACGGGTTGCTCGACGTCGTCGAACAACTCCAAGGGACGCCGCTGCTCGCCTCGGATCTCGACGAACTGATTCTCCCCGCTCGCTTGAATGACTATCACTCGGGCGATTTGGACGAGCTGACCACCGCCGGCGAAATCGTGTGGCGAGGACTCGAAAGCGTCGGCCCCAACGACGGCCGCATCGCCCTGTTCCTCGCCGATAGCGTGCCGCTGCTCGCCCCGCTGCCAACGCCGCTCGACGATCCGCTGGTCGTGCGCATCCGCGATTTTCTCGCCAGCAAGGGCGCCAGCTTCTTCGACGACGTCGCCGCTGCATGCGACGAGTTCCGCAACGATCTGCTCGACGCGCTCTGGCAGCTCGTGTGGAACGGCGAAGCGACGAACGATTCGCTCGCCCCCCTCCGTTCGCGTCGCGGCAGTAGTTCGTCGAGCGGATCGAGCAGTTCGGGCGGGCTGAGTTCGCGCACCCGCTCTCGCCGCCGCAGCGCCCGAGCATTCCGCTCGCGGCGGCTCGCCCGGCTTCCCGGCAGCGAAGGGCGATGGTCGCTGATCAACTACGGCGACGAAGCAAAGCGATCGCTCACCGTTCGCCAAACCGCGGTGACCGAACAACTCCTGCGACGGTACGGTGTCCTCGTTCGGCCGGCGCTCAGCCGAGAGTTGATCGACGGCGGGTTCACCGCGCTCTACCCCATCCTCCGCGCGATGGAAGAAACGGGCCGCGTGCGTCGCGGCTATTTCGTCGCCGGCATGGGAGGCGCGCAGTTCGCCTCGGCCGGCGCCGACGATCTCCTCCGCCGCGCGCCGCAAGTCGTCGAACCCCACATCGACAACGTCGTCGTTCTCGCCGCTTCCGACCCGGCGAACGCCTACGGCTCGATCCTCAAATGGCCGTTGCCGCAGACGGAAGGCCTGCAACCGCAGCGCGGCGGCGGGGCTCGCGTCTTTCTGCTCGACGGCAAGCTGATCGGCTTCCTCAGTCGCGGCGGCGCCCACCTGATGACCTTCGCCCCTGAAGACCCCAGCGACGCGCCGATGTGGCACGAAAAGCTCGTCCGCTCGCTCGCGAACCTCGCCAAGCGCGGCGCCGCGTTGATGATCGCTCAGATCGACGGCGACGCCGCGGGACTCTCGCCGCTCGGCAAGGCGCTCGTCCGCCATGGCTTCTCCCCCACGAGCCGCGGCTACTTGCACCGCGGCTTCGACCTGACGCAGGAGTTCATCGCGACGCATGCCTGAAGGAGATACGATCTACCGGACCGCCACGACGCTGCGGCCCGCCATGGAAGGAAAGACGATCGCCCTCGCGCGGCTCCGCGATCGGCAGTTCGAAGTCGAACGCCTCATCGGCGCCACCGTCGACCGCGTCGAGGCCCGCGGCAAGCATCTGCTGATGCATCTCTCGACCGGCGAGTTCATCCACTCCCACATGGGGATGACCGGCTCGTGGCACATCTACCACCCCGGCCAACCGTGGCGCAAGCCCGAGCATTACGCCGCGCTGTGGCTCGACATCAACTCGCTCGAGGTGATCTGCTTCTCGCCGAAGCAGCTCGAAATGCTCACGGCCGATCAACTCCACCGCCACCCGCACATCCAGCGGCTTGGTCCCGATTTGGCCGACCGGCAGTTCGACATGGCCGAGGCGATTGCCCGCTTCCGTGCGCGCAACCAGCTGCCGCTCGGCGAAGCGGTGATGAACCAGACGATCGTCTGCGGCATCGGCAACATCTACAAGTCGGAGATCTTGTTCATCATGCGGTTCGATCCGTTCACGCCGGTCGAACGCTTCACCGACGACGAACTGACGGCGATGCTCACGAAGGGGCGAGCGCTGATGCTACGCAACCTGAGCGGCCCGAACCGGACGACCCGCTTCGGCAGCGACGCCGGTCGGCTGTGGGTGTACGGTCGATCGGGAACCCCTTGCCCTAAGTGCGGCGCCCAGATCGAGTTGCGGCGTCAGGGGGAAGCGGGCCGCACCACCTGCTGGTGCCCCGAATGCCAGCCGTCGCGCTAAGTCCACATCCGGAATATCTGGTCTGGACTATTTTCCGCGGCCGCAGCAAGGGCTATCATCCCAGGTCGCCCAATCCTCTCATTTTCACTTGCTGCTGCGGTCGGCGCGCGCCTTGCGCGCACGATAATCGCAGGGAAAGCGGCAACGATGCGACACCACCGATCTGCGCTCAACGTCTCGACTCATCTCTCCTCCGCCCGCAAACGCAACCTGGCCTCAACGCCGCTCGCGACTCGTCGCTTGGCGTTCGAGTCGCTGGAGAGCCGCCGCGCACTCGCCGCCACGCCGGTGACGATTTACGCCGCAGGCTCCACCGGTTCGGAGGCGTTCCAACTGCAGATCGACGGCGTCACCGTCGCGAGTTGGACGAACACGCGCGTCCTCACGGCGGCTCGCACCTTCGACGCCTTTACTTACACCCACCCGACCGACGTGACAATCGATCGCGTGCGCGTCGTCTTCACGAACGACGGGCTCACGGCCGGCGGACAGGATCGAAATCTCACGGTCGACGGCGTCTCGCTCGGCGCCGCCAAATACGAAACCGAAGCGTCGACTGTCTACTCCACCGGCACGTGGGACGCCGCGACGAATGGCCGCCTGCCTGGATTCCGGCAATCGGAAACGCTCCACTACAACGGCTACTTACAATTCGGCGCCGCGGGTTCGACGGTGCAAGTCCGCGCCGCCGGCCGCACGGGCGAAGAGCAAATCCAACTGCAAGTCGCCGGGCAAACGGTCGCCACGTTCAACAATGTCGGCGGCAACTACGCGACGGGGCAGTTCGTCACCTTTACTTACAGCTCGACGACAGCGATTCCCATCAGCCAGCTGCGCGTCGTGTACGCGAACGACGGCAACACCGCCGCGGGCGTCGACCGCAACCTGCGCGTCGACGCCGTCACGCTCGACGGCATTCGCTACGAAACCGAAGGGCCGAACGTCTTTTCCACCGGCACGTACGTCACGGGACAGGGGAGGGTGCTCGGCAAACTGCAAACCGAGTATCTCCACCTCAACGGCTACTTCCAGTATGGCGCCACCGGCTCGGTGATCGAGGTCCGCGCCGCGGGTCGCACGGGCGAAGAGCAGATGCAGCTGCAAATCGCCGGCACGGCGGTCGCGACGTTCAATAACGTTGCCGGGAATTACTCGTCGGGGCAGTTCCAGTCGTTCGTCTACCTTCACCCGACGACGGTCGCGCTGAAAGATGTCCGCGTCGCCTACACGAACGATGGCAACTCCGCGGCGGGGGTCGATCGCAATCTCCGCGTCGACGGCGTGACGCTCGACGGCACGTTTCATCAGGCCGAAGCTGCCAACGTTTATTCGACCGGCACTTATATCGCCGAGGTCGGCCGCGTCCCCGGGCTGTGGCAGAGCGAGTATCTCCACTCAAACGGCTACTTCCAGTTCGCCTCGACCGCCGTCCCCGGCGTGCTCGCCCTCGGCACGTCGTTGATTACGGTGAACGAAGCAGCCGGCACCGTGTCGATTCCGGTCGTCCGCACCGGCGGCAGCGACGGCACGGTCGGCCTGCGTTACACCACGGTGAACGCCACGGCACTCGCCGGCAGCGACTACACAGCGAAGTCGGGCCTCGTGGTGTTCGCCCCCGGCGAGACGACCAAGTCGATCGTCGTGCCGATCACCGACGACCTGCTCGACGAGATCAGCGAGACGTTCAACCTCGCTGTCGACCAGTCAATCGGCGGCGCGACCGTCAACCAACCGCGGACTGCGACGATCACCATCGTCGACAACGACGGCCCGCCCGATCCGGGCAACGGCAACGGTTGGCTCGCCGCCTACTACAACGATCACGACCTCAGCGAGCTCGTGTTCGAACGGACCGACGCCGTGATCGACCAGAACTGGGGCGGCGGCTCGCCGTCGTCTTCCATTGACGGCGACACGTTTTCGATCCGCTGGACCGGCAAGGTCGAACCGCTTTACAGCGAGACGTACACGTTCCGCAGCACCGCCGACGATGGCGTGCGGCTGTGGGTCAACAACCAGTTGATCATCGACCAATGGTGGGACCAACCGGCGACCGAGTACAGCGGCGCCATCGCGCTCGTCGCCGGCCAGCGCTACGACATTCGCCTGGAGTACTACGAGAACGGCGGCCAAGCCTCGGCGAAGCTCGAATGGTCGAGCCCCAGCCAAGCGCGGCAACTCGTCCCGCAATCGCAGGTCTATAGCGATCCGCCGGCGCCCACGCAAAACGGCACGTTCTCGTTGCAGACGACCGTCGCCGGTCTCGCGGCGCCGACCGCAATCGACTTCGACGCCAGCGGCCGGATGTTCATCTCCGAACAGCGCGGCACGGTGCGCGTCGTGCAGAACGGCCAACTCCTTGCAACGCCGTTCCTCGACATCACCAGCCGCGTCAACTACATGCAAGACCGCGGCATGTTGGGCGTCGCCGTGCATCCCAACTTCCCCGCGACGCCTTACATCTACGTTTCCTACACGTACGACCCGGCGGAAACGCTGAGCCGCACGGGCCTCGCCGGCCCCGACGGCTCGGGCAATCGCGTCGCGCGGGTCAGCCGTTTCACCGCCGACCCCGCCACGGGATTCAACACGGCGATCGCGGGAAGCGAAGTCGTGCTCGTCGGCACGAACAGCACCTGGGCCAACATCAGCCACCCCGAACTCGACAGCACCGAAGACATGAGCCTCGCCCCGTCGGGCGGTCTTAACGGCGAGATGCGCGACATTCTCGTCGCCGATTCGCGCTCGCACACCGTCGGCAACGTGGCGTTCGGTCCAGACGGCAAGCTGTACGTGAGCAACGGCGACGGCGCCTCGTTCGGCCGCGTCGACCCGCGGGCGGCGCGGACGCTCAGCCTCGACAGCCTTTCGGGCAAGCTGCTCCGCATCGACCCGATCACCGGAGCCGGCCTCGCCGACAATCCCTTCTTCAATGGCGACGCAGGCGCGAATCGTTCGAAGGTCTTTGACTACGGCCTGCGCAATCCGTTCCGCTTCGCGTTCGAACCGACGACCGGCTTGCCGTACATCAGCGACGTCGGCTGGAACACTTGGGAAGAAATCAACGTCGGCCGCGGCAAGAATTTTGGCTGGCCCTTTTACGAAGGGGGCAGCGGCGTCAGCAACCAAACTGGCGGCTACAAAGACCTCGGCGAAGCGCAAGCCTACTATGCCTCGGGCGCCACGGTTTCAGCGTCGTTGTGGGCCCGCACTCACTCCGCCGGCGCCGTGGCGATTGTTGCCGGCGATTTCTACACCGGCAACGTTTACCCTTCGAGCTACCAGAACGCGTTGTTTCTCTCCGACTTCGGCGACAACCAGCTCCGCGTCCTCCGCACGAACGCCGGCGGCGGCTTGCAATCGGTGACCGCGGTGGGGCTCAACATTGGTCCCGTCGTTGAAATGTCGATGGGTCGCGACGGCTATCTATACTTGGCGAACCTCGCGTCCGGCACTGTCAGCCGGTTGTTGTTCACGCCGGCGAGTGCATCGTTGATGGCCGCCGAAGCGCCGGCCACGACGCCGCTGAGCGGGGATCTCAGCGGCGATGGCGTTGTCGACGGGGCCGACTTCCTTGCTTGGCAACGCGGTTACGACGGCAATGCAACGGCGGCGGCGACGCTGGAGAGTTGGAAGGCAAACTTCGGCAGCACGGTGAGCAACGTGGGCGAGACTTCCTTGAGCGCTGCCAGCGTCGAGAGTGAATCGGTTGCCGCTGCGGGGTTGAACGCCGATCTCTATTGGCTTGCGTTCGAGGCTGATGAGAGTTCGCCCAAAGCCGCGGCAGTCGTTGAAGAGTCAGCCGTCGGGGTGGTGCAGTCGCCGACCTACGCTCCGTTCGCGATGCCCTCGCTCAAAGCCGATGAAGAGTCTTCACTCATAGCGTCGGCTGATGAAGCTTTCGATGCGTGGGAGGAAGAGGAGTTCGACTTCTCGGCGCCGCTGCTTAGTGCGAACTAGCAAGATTCTTACGAGGAATGTTGTGGCTCCCTCCCCCTTGAGGGGAGGGCTGGGGAGGGGGTGGAACCCTGGTACACGCTGCTGCCCCCCTCCCTAACCCTCCCCTCCAGGGGGAGGGGACCTCAGGGTTTTGTTTTCTGTGAGGCCTCGCAGCTAGGGCTGGAATGTATCGCGGCCCGCTTACCCACGTGAGCCGCGACGCGAATCGCGCGACCGCTTCGACCGCCCCATGGCCGATTTCGTCGAGCCCCCGCCGCGCGGCTCGTCGATCGCGATGTGCCCCAGTGCCGCGAGGTCGAGGCCGATCATCCGCTCCAGCAAGATCATCAGCAGGAACCCGGCCGCTCCGCCGCCGCTCACGGCAAGGAGCGCCCACCGCTTTTGCTCCCGCATCTCCACATCATCGGTGACGAACGCCACGACAAGCCAGATGCCAAGCATCGGCACCAGAATCGACGTCATCAGGAAAAACTTGTTCCGCCGCGCCGTTTGCAGCAAATCAGCGCGCCGCGGCCCGGGAATGACGCCGTTCCGCACGAGCGCCGGCACGAAATACCGCACCGCGAGCGCTGTGATCAGCATGTAGGGATAGGTCGTCGCCACGATCCCGCACAGTGCGAGCGATAGGAAAAAGTGGAGGTAGAAATCGAGCGAGTGTCCGCCGAACTCGCCAATCGAAATCGGGAACGCGACTCCCGAAGCCGACCAGATCACCATCAGCATGATCGCCACGAATTGGCCGAACCGCAGCACTCGCGACGTCCCCTCCAGCGTCTCCGCGGGTTTGTCGCTCCGCAGCAGCCTGAAAGTTTTTAGCGCCGCCCATGTACCGATCGCAATGCCGATTGAAAACGCTATCGGATTGACCCAGTTGACGACGGTTTTGAACTGCTCGTACATCCCAGCAAGTTCTTGGTCTTTCTCGAAACGAATTCTGTTATACGTCAGGTTAAAGAAAGCCGTGATAATGTTCGGGATCAGCCCCGCCAACACCACGGACAGAATCGGGTGCTGCACCACGAAACGCCCAAACTTCCCCCTCGGCTCCTGCAGCAATTGCCAACAACGCGGGTTGAGGCACATCCGCAGTGCGCGGGCCATCTCGCCGGCCGACTGGTAGCGATCTTCCTTCGCTGGCTGCAACGCTTTTTCCAGTACCGCGAGCAGCGAGTCAGGGCACTCGTCCGGCAAGTCTTCAGCGAGCCTATCGAAGTCGACCCGCTGCCGCGACTCGATCATTCGCTGCAGCCGCACGAGCGAACCGTTCCCGCCCGACGGCAACTGCTCGTCGCGGAACGGCCGCCGCCCCGCGATCAACTCCCACAGCATCACGCCGACCGCGTAGACGTCGCTCGTCTCGCGCACCATCCGCGGCGAACCGCCGAGCAGCGGGTGGCAAGCCTCAAGTTGCTCCGGCGACATGTAGGCGAGCGAACCGCCAAAGGTATCCTCGGGGTTCTCGTCCGACCGGCCGCCGTTATAGCTCACGTTGAAGTCGGCCAACTTCGGCCGCGCCTCGGCCGAGAGCAGCACGTTGGCCGGCTTGATGTCGCGATGCAACACGCCGCGCGTGTGGGCGTAGGCCAAGCCTTCGCACAGTTCGGCTCCGAGTCGGCAGACGACTTCGGGCCATTCGGCGTCTTCGATCCAATCGCGCGACGACGAACTTTCCGGAATCGGCGTCCCGCACGCCGACAGTCGATCGTCGATTGCCGCCAATAGCAGCAGCCCGCTCGGCTTGCCGTCGTACGAGTTCCGCGCCCGCGCGACAACGTCTTGCAACGTTCCGCCGGAAACGACCTCCATGTACAACAGTCGCGCCGGCGGTTCTTCGCACGCCCGTTGATCGTAGACGCGGACAATGTGCGGATGATCGAGCTGCGCGAGCGTCTGCGGCTCGCTGCCGGTGTGGGCCGAGATCTTCAGCGCGACCAACCGCTCCATCGAAACTTGCCGGGCGAGGAACACCCGCGCGAACGCCCCGCTCCCCAGCGGCGTGAGCAACTGAAAATCGTCGAGTTGATCGCCCGGCTTCAAATGGGCGAACGACGCAAACGACGCCTTCGGCTTCGCCGGCTCCTGCCGCTTGCCGTCTTTCTCGATAATCGTCTCGGCAAAGTAGGTCGCCGTTGGCGAGCCGGTGATCGCCATCCCGCCGACCAATCGCAGCAGCGCCTCGGCCTGCACTGGGAACCGCTGCACCAGTTCCTCCTGGTAAATCGGCAGCCCCGCCGCCATCCGCGCTTGCAGTTCCTCGTAAATGAGATCGACCGGCAACTTGCCGATCGGCCCCAGTGCCGGGAACTGCTGCACATACCACTCGATATGTTGCGGCTGGCGGTTCTCTTGCCAGCGGCGCTCGATGTCGAGCTTCGCCAACTCGTACAGGACATGCCGGGCAACGGGCGGCTCTAGTCCCTCGACATACGCATCGAGCCGCGGCAGCACCATGCCCCCCTCGGCCGCCGCCCCGTCCCAGGCCGCTGCGAAGGCGTCGATTCGCTCCGCTAGCACGTCCCAATAAGCGTCGTCGTTGGGCGGAGCGTCGCTAACCGAACCAGATTGGGATTCGTCGGATCGCATGCAAAAAAGGTCGCTACAGGGCTCGCGGCGCGAATGTCACGGGAAAAGCAGGGCAAAATTGCAGCGATGCCGGCCCCGCCTGCCAGTCGACCCGCTTGCGTTAATCCGCAAATTCTTATCGAATCCAATCGCCTGCTCAACGCGAAATCCGCATTCACGCTTTGCCCAAGGGTTTTCCCATGGCGGCCGACGACGCCCCTCATGATACGCAACTCCTGGCCCGACTTCGATCGGGCGACGAAGCGGCTTTGGCCGAATTCGTCGAAGCGAATCGCCCCGCGCTGATGGCGTTCCTCCACAGCCGCATCGGCGCCCACCTGGCGAAGAAGACCGAGGCCGACGACATCCTGCAAGACGCCTGCCTGGAGGCCTGCCGCTCGCTCGACAAGGCCCCGCTCGACACGTGGGATCCGCTCCACTGGCTATTCCAGATTTGCGAGCGGAAGATCATCGACGCCCACCGCCGCCACTTTGCCAGCCAAAAGCGCGACGCCTCGCGCGAAGCCGCCCTCCCCGACAGCGACGACGGCGGCGGTTTGGCGAACCTGCTGGCCGCCAGCATGACGACCCCGAGCGCTGCGTTTTCCCGCGATCAACGCCAGCTGCGCGTGCTGGCAGCCCTCGATACGCTGCCGGAGGAGCAGCGGGAAGCCATTCGCCTGCGGTATTTAGTGGGATTGCCTTCCAAAGAGATCGCCCAGAAACTGGGAAAGACCGACGGCGCCATCCGCGTGATGCTCTCGCGTTCACTAGGTAAACTACAAGAGATGCTCGCCGAAGATTGATCGGCCGGCACTCCCCGCCAAACTCCCCCCGCCTCCCGCCACTTCCCCGCCCCACCGGCCTGAGTCGCTTCAGCGACCAGGCGCCCCCACGCACCGTTCTGCGATCTCCCTCACCTACCGGGACCCAACTCGCTCGTACAGCGCGCCGCCAAGAGCGATGCGCGCCACGAACGATTGCTGCGTTCCCTACCCGCTACGTGCAATGAGAAAGTTGCCGATGCTTCGCACCTCTCCATGCGCTCTCGCAGCACTATGCTGCCTGCTCGCCATCGCATCAGCCAATGCTGCTAGAGCACAAGCCGCCGACGGCCTCACTTGGCCCGCAGGCCAAGTCCTCCCCCACTTTCCAACGCCGGCGCCGCAACTCGATGCGCTCGATGTCAGCGGCCTCTCCCCCGACGAGCAACTGACGTTTTGCGCGCTCGCCGGCCAAGTGAACCGTCGGCAACCCCGTTTGGCGCTCATCGACAGCCGCCACGAGCCGGAGCGCGAGGCGTGGTTCCGCGAGCCGACAATCGACTTGGACCTCAACCCGCCGTTCACCGCGGCGACCAAGCACAAGCTACTCGCCAAGTATGCGAAGGAAGTCGCGGGCGTGGTACTCTACGATCCTTCCCGCAACGCCCATCTTCGCAACGTGGCGTTCACCGCCGCTGGACTGCGCAAGGCGCTACCCGTCACCCGCGCAACCTACGCTGCGCTGAAGCAGCAGGGGATCGAGCTGCCCATTCTGGAAGACCTCACCTCGCTGAAAGCAACGACCGCGCTCGAGGCCTACGAATACCTGCTCAACACCTACTGGCCCCGGTGCGAGAAGCGGTTCCTCGTGAGCTCTCGCCCCGAGGGCCGCGACGGCGACTACTACCACACACGCGACCTGGCTGCCGCGTGCGGCGCGGCGACCATCTGGCTCGACTGTCAGGACGAGGCCCAGCGCGAACTCTACGGCAAATTTCTGGATGACATGCCTGCCGGAAACGCGGTTGTTCTCGGCTGGTATACGACCGAGCGTTCGGGCATGACGACGACCACGAAGTTCGGCATCGGCATGGTCCCCTCCGATCACTTTCGCAACGCGACGATCTTCGCCGGCGGTTCGCACAAGATCACGCCGCCGCGGACGCCCCCGACGCCGACGCTGCAAAACAAGCTCTACATCACGATCTTCCTTAGCGACGGCGACAACATCCAGTACACGCAGTGCACGATGCGTCGCCTGTGGGATCAGGCCGCCGAAGCCCGCGGCAAGGTCCCGCTTAACTGGACGATGCCGCCGGGGCTCGTCGACGTCGCCCCCGCCATCTTGAATTACTACTACTCGACGGCAACGCTCAACGACTGCTTCGTCTGCGGCCCCTCGGGCATGGGCTACATCATGCCGGTGAACACGCTCGCCGAACCTGGCGCCCCGCTAGGAAGCGCGATTGACGATCGCGATCGCCTCGCCGCGTTCACGCAGCTCTCTGCTCGCTACCTGCAGCGAGCGGGCCTCAAGGTCGTCACCGTTTGGGACAACCTCACCCCGATGCAGCGGGAAGTCTACGCCGAAAATTGCCCCGACTTGCTCGGCGTCACGGTGCAAAACTTCCGCGACGACCCCAAGGTCGCCTCGAGCAACGCCGCCTCGGGCCTTCGCTTCGAACGGTTGGTGCGGGCCTACTGCGGTTCGTACGACGATCTACTCAAGTCGATGGAGGAAGAGTACGCCAAACGCGACGGCGGCGAGCCCCGCTTCGCCGCTTACCAAGCCATTGGCTGGGGAGCCCTGACGCCCGAACAGCTGGTGAAACTCTCGGAAGAAGTGAAGCAAAAGTGCCCGAACGTTGAATTTGTACGGGCGGATCACTATTTTGAGCTGCAGCGTGCGGCCCGCAAGCAAGTGGAGGACTGAACCCCGCCGCTGGGCTGGTCGCTTAAGCGACCAGTCCGAACCCGCGTAGGGCTTCCCATTCGCTAGTCCCCATTCAACATTCCCCATTCCCCATTCCCCACTTTGTACTCGCTCCGGCGGGTCGTTGACCCGCGGCTACCAGTCTCCAGTCACTATTCGCTAGTCACTTTTTTTCTGCACCCTCTTCTCCTCCTCCCGTCACTACAGCTTTCATGACCGCTGTGAGTGATCCCCCCCAGCAAGCGTTCGACCTCGCCCGACTGGTGCACGAGCATCAGGCCGACGTCTGGCGCTATCTGCGGTTCCTCGGCGCCAGCAACGACGACGCCGACGATCTCACGCAGGAGACGTTCCTCGCCGTCGGGCGGACGCCGTTCGAGATTCGTAGCCGGCACGAAACGGCCGCGTACCTTCGCACCGCGGCCCGCAACCAGCTATTGATGCTCCGCCGACGGCAGGGACGCCAGATCGAAACGGTCGACCTCGCCGCCGCCGAAGAGGTGTGGGCCGAGGCGACGGGCGACGGCGGGATGAACGAATTTCTCGACGCCCTCGGGCAGTGCTACGAAACCTTGGCCGGCCGAACGCGGGAAGCGATCGACGGCTTTTACCGCGACGACAAAAGCCGCGACCAACTGGCGGCGGAGTTGGCGCTGAGCCTCGACGGCGTGAAGTCGCTGCTGCGGCGGACTCGCACGGCGCTCCGCGACTGCATTGAACGCCGCCTCGGCCGACAGTCGAGCGCTACCAACGAGGGGGAAGTGACATGACTGATTTCCCTAAAGCATCACACTCTGCAACCGCCAGCAGCCCCGGAGGGGCGGAATCATGTAGCCAGGGGCGCGAGCCCCTGGTTTGCCGCAGTTTCCACGGCCGAGCCCCGTGAGGGGCGGCACGATTCCCCATGACGACGATCGATGTCGCCCCTCACGGGGCTCAGGAACATTAGGAAACTCCGGTCCAGGGGCTCGCGCCCCTGGCTACATGACGCCGCCCCTCCGGGGCTGATAGCAGATGCCCCTTCCCACAAATTATTTGGGCTGAGCCCGAAGATGAACGATCGCATGCACCAATCCGATCAACCCGCGCCCGACCGCGAGGAGCTGCGCGACCGCCTGCTTGATGTGGCGCTTCGCGAACGGCTTGGGGGCGAGACGCCGCCGGATCTTAGCGCGACGATTCTACAGCGAGCCGCTGCCGATCTTGTCAGTCTTTCACCAACGGAGCAGGAGAAGACCATGGCGAACGATTCATCCCGCAGCCGGAGCCGATTCTGGCAGTCGCTTGCCTTGGCCGCGACGATCGTGATTGCGATCGGCTTCCTGATTGAAGCAGCGATGGTCGATAGCATGCGTGTGGCTCGGAGGCCGGATCGACCAGATGAAGCGGCCACTGAGGATCTCGCTGTTGATCTCGACGGACCTGTCCGTCAAGGCACGTTCGCCACGGAAGGAGCGTCGTTCACCGGGAAAAATCCGGAATCAGGGTCTCAGCAAAACGGAGCGGCGAACCGCGATCGATCGGAGTATTTTCTCAGTGACAATGTTCAGCATGAGCCGCCAGACAATCAGTTCGCATTGGGAGAGCAGGCGGCGTCAACAGGCGAACAAAAATATCTCAACACGAGAGAGACAAGTGCCGAGCGGTCTCCCCCGCTGACTGAATTTCGTAATGATCGCTATGCCTCCCAACCAACTGCTCAGAGCGGCCGAGTCGCTGGTCAGTTGCCGACTAGCTCTCCCTCCTCGCCTGCAAACACTCTCAGCAATTCGCTGCCGTTCGAAAAGAGCGGCACGGGAAGAGTCTATAACGGTCCGACGCCGCTTCGATTGTGGCACAACACCAGGGGCGCGGAGCAGAATACACATGTCGCAGTACCGACCAGCAGCCCTAGTGCTGAGGCCATACGGCTCGCCATGCTGCAAGAAAAGCTCGCCCAACTTGACGCTGATCTTCAAAGCAAGCTTTCCGCATCACGCGACCCCAACTCGTCGGAAATCCGCCGGCTCAAGACGACAGTCCGAGTCATCAACAATCAGATACAGCACATTGAAAACAAACGTGGCATGGTCCTAGGAATGGAAATGGGCCGCGACCAATACGCCCGCATCACCGAAAATCCGTTCCTCCCCGTCTCCGCCGCCAACACCGACAACCGCCTCAGCACCTTCTCGATCGACATCGACACCGCCAGCTACGCCAACGTCCGGCAGTTCCTCATGCAGTCGCACAGGCTGCCGCCGCCCGACGCGGTGCGGATCGAGGAGCTCGTGAACTACTTCGACTACGACTACACGCCGCCGACTGGCGACGTTCCGTTCGCCGCCAACGTCGAGGTCGCCGGCTGCCCCTGGGCGCCGGAGCATCGCCTCGTTCGCGTCGGCATCAAAGGCCGCGAGATCGAACGGACCGGCCGGCCGCTCTCGAACCTCGTCTTCCTGATCGACGTCTCGGGCTCGATGAACGAACCGAACAAGCTGCCGTTGCTCGTGGCGGGAATGAAGCAGCTCACCCGTCAGCTCGGCGAGAACGACCGCGTGGCGATCGTGGTCTACGCTTCCAGCGAAGGACTCGCGCTCGACAGCACGCCCGGCACGGATCAATCGAAGATCCTCGCCGCACTCGATCAGCTGCAAGCGGGCGGTTCGACCGCTGGCGGTGCGGGCATTCAGCTTGCTTACCAGGTCGCTCAACAGAACTTCATCAAGGGCGCCGTCAATCGCGTGATCCTCTGCACCGACGGCGATTTTAATGTTGGCGTCACCAGCCCTGCAGACTTGGAACGGATGGCTGAGACGAACGCCAAGGAAACGGGCGTCTTCCTCACCGTGCTCGGCTTCGGCCGCGGCAACCTCAACGACGCGATGATGGAACAGGTCGCCGACAAGGGCAACGGCAACTACCACTACATCGACACCGATCGCGAAGCCCGCAAGGTGCTCGTTGAGGAGATGACCGGCACGCTGGTAACGATCGCCAAGGACGTGAAGATTCAGGTTGAGTTCAACCCCGCGAAGGTCGCCGGTTACCGGCTCATCGGCTACGAGAACCGCGTGCTGGCTGCGGAAGATTTTAATGATGACAAGAAGGACGCCGGCGAGATCGGCGCCGGGCACACCGTCACCGCTCTTTATGAGATCGTTCCCGTCGGGCAACCAGTCGCGGCGACGGCCGTCGATGATTTGAAGTACGCTCCGAAGGTGTCGGAGGAAACCAAGCCGGCAGCGGAGGGCGGCGCGAGCGGTGAAGACGCCGCAGCCGACGAACCGGCAAGCGACGAACTCCTCACGCTCAAGATTCGCTACAAGGCCCCCGACGGCGACCAGAGCACGAAGCTTGAATTCCCCATCGTCGACAACGGCCAAACGTTCGCCGCCGCGAGCGAAGACTTCAAGTTCGCCTCAGCCGTCGCCAGCTTCGCGATGCTGCTGCGGAACTCGGAATTCAAAGGCAACGCCACCTACGCCGCGGTCGCTGAGATCGCCGCCGCGAGCCAAGGGAACGATCCGCACGAGTATCGGCAAGAGTTCGTCGACATGGTCGAGCGGGCGAAGCAGCTAGCCGGCGAGTAAATCGACGTCCCCACTGTTGCAGCTCGGTCCCAGAGATAAATAAACCATGAGGTCCCCTCCCCTTGAGGGGGAGGGTTAGGGAGGGGTGATGGCAGCGGGTACCAGGGTTCTACCCCCTCCCCCCGCCCTCCCCTCAAGGGGGAGGGAGCCACAAGAATTCAAATGTGCGTTCCCACGCGGAGCGTGGGAACGAGAGCCGCGAGAGATTCACGCAAAGAGCTCTTTCAGCTTCGCCTGCCGATACGCAAAAATCCGCCGCACGTCGCGCCCAACGGCGAGCCAGTGGATGAGCCGCCCGCCTGGCACGCCGTAGTGGACTTCGTCGATCACCCGCGTGCCGCCGTCGCACGGTTCGAACAGGTGCTCGTGCCGCCAGAACTTGTACGGCCCGCGGCGTTGTTCATCGACGAACCGCCGCTGCGGCTCCCACGCGGTGATCTCCGACTGCCACTTGATCGGCAGCCCGTGGATCCGCAGTTTGTAGTCGATCAGCAGCCCCTGGCGCATCACGATCGGCTGCGGCGTGACGACGTGGAACTGCACGAGCGGCGGCGTGATCCGCTCCAAGTTTGCCGCAGCTGAGAAGAAGTCAAAGACTTCCGCAAGCGGCCGCGGAACGATGCACTCGGCTTGCAGTCGGTAGCCGCCCGGGGCACGCTCGATCGTCATTTCGTCCATAGGCGCTGAGCACCGGGGGCCGCGTGCTGAAGTTCCACAGGTGACGGCATGGAGGCCGCATTGGACTGGTCGCTTAAGCGACCAGTCCGAAGTGCCGAGAAAGCCTCTACGCTGTTCAACCAAGCAACCGACTCAAGCCTACGACTGTTTCGCCGTCGCGGCGTCGGCGACCTTTGCCGGCTCCTTCGACTTCTCGTCGGCAGTAAACGTCCCTTCCGGGCCGATCAGCTTCGTCGGTTCGAAGCCCGCGGCTTGCACGGCCTTCCAAGCGGCCTGCACATCGACCTGCTTCTTCGACTGCGGCGTCACGATCGCCACGTGCTGCTTGACGTTCGTGCGAACCTTCATGACCCCCTTCACGCGGAAGAGCTTGCCGGAGATCTTCTTCGCACAAGTGGCGCAGTGCATGTCGCCGACGTAAATCGCCGTTTCGTTAGGGGCGAGTTTGATTTCAGGGGCCGCCGCGGCGGGAGCCTCAGCGGTGTGGCTGGCAACCATTCCAGTCGATACCGACGCGAACGCCAACGAAGCGGCAATGATAAAACGACGCATAGTGAGAGCATCCTTGTCTGAAAGTGGGGGTAGCGATCAGCTGGCAGCGTTCAGCAATCAGCCAGAGCATGAAAGCCATCCGTCCTTTCGGCTGATTGCTGACCGCTGAAAGCTGACCGCTTCGCCGACTTAGCGGCGAACATACACGCCCGTGGCGTCGACTGTGATCATCCCGTTGGGGGTCGCTTTCGCCTTCCCCTTCACGACGACCATTTCTTTTTCCTTCAGCTCGAACAGGTCGCGAGCGTCGACTGCCAGCGGCTTACCGTTCTCGCCGGGGAACTGCACCACTGCGATCGCGTGAGCCGAGTCGCCCGCGTGGGCGGCGCAGAACGCACACTCTTCGCCCGGGGCGTGGGTGTGGGCATGCTCTTCGGCCTCGGCGGCCACTTCCGGGTCGACCAGGAAGAAGATCGCCTGGTTCTTCGCGAACGGGAAGTCGGGCATCGATTGATCCGACGGATTCGGCACGCCGCCAACCGAACCGACGAGCACGACGTCGAGTTCTTCGACAAGCGGCTTCTTCGCATCGTGGGCGTGGTCGTGGGCCGCGTGATCGTGATCGCCATGGTCGTGGTCGGCGTGATCATGCTCCTCGGCCGCATGGTCGGCTTTCCCATCGCCGTCGTGATCGTGATCGGCATGGTCGTGATCTTCAGCGGCGTGATCGGCATGGCCGTCAGCGTCATGATCGTGAGCGGCCTCGCCCTCGGCATGCTCGTGATCATGATCTTCGGCAGCGTGGTCGGCTTTGCCGTCGCCGTCGTGATCATGGTCATCGGCGGGGTGATCTTCGGGAGCATGGTCCGCCACGCCGTCGCCATCGTGGTCGTGCGGCACGCCGGTGTCGGCCGGGGCGCCAAACATCGCCTCGCGCACCTCCAACACCGTCTGGGCGCCATCCGGCTCCTCTTCCAACAGCAGGGCGGTGCGGTGTTTGGCAACAACGGCGGGGTCGAGGGCCGGTTGCTTGCTGCAGCCGCTCATTCCCAGCAGCGTCAGGCCAGGGAGGGCAAGCAGGACGAAAAAGCGGCGGATCATGAAATTCTCGGCAAGATAGGTGGGCTGCGGGCGAACTACCCGCATTCGACGGCAGGCCTGGCCACATTCGCTGGCGAGGCCGTGGCTTCCGCTACGCAGGGCGTAGGGGCGGGGTTCGAACGCCCATTGTCGGATTTTTGGGCCAATCCGCCAAGATCGCTCCCCCGCCCGCGAAAACCTCAATAGCAGGACTTTGTCCCAGCAATGTGGGAGGGGTCTCCGACCCCGAAGCGATTCCAAAAATCACCGCCGTTTGCGGTTGTGAACAAATTCGGCGTCGGAGACGCCTCCCACAGCGGAAAGCTATCCACCCACCTTTGCCCGTGCCAACGCTTCGGGCCATTTTCGGAGGCCAATTGCCATGATCAAAAAGCTCGTCATCGGGACGCTCGGCGTCGGAGTCCTGGGGGGCGCCCTCACCGCGACGAACCTCGGAAGCTACCTCACCACCGGTTACCGCCAGGTTTCGGACTCGGTCGAAGGAACCGTCCCCATGACGTTCCAAATCGACCGCGCCCGCAACATGGTGCGCGACCTCGAGCCGGAAATCCGCCACTCGATGCATGTGATCGCCAAGGAAGAAGTCGAAGTCGCTGAACTCGACAAGCGGCTCGAAACGGCCGTCGCCAAGGCCGAGAAAGATAAGTCGGAAATCATGCGGCTGCAGAGCGACCTCAGCAGCGGCAAGAACGTCTTCCGCTACGCCGGCCACTCGTACAGCGAAGGCGAAGTGAAGGAAGATCTCGCCCGCCGCTTCAACCGCTACAAGACCGTTGATGGCACGCTCGAAAGCCTGCAGCAGATGCGCGACGCCCGGCAACGCAACCTCGACGCCGCTCGCGAGAAGCTGACCGCCATGGTCGGCGCCCAACGGCAACTGCAAGTCGACGTTGAAAACCTCGAAGCGAAGCTGAAGCTTGTCGAAGTCGCCGAAGCTTCGAGCGATTTCCAGTTCGACGATAGCAAGCTCGCCCGCGCCAAGCAGCTGATGGTCGACATCCGCACGAAGCTCGACGTCGCCGCGAAGCTTGCCAACGCCGACACGGAATTCCAGAAGGAAATTCCGCTCGACGAAACCGACGCCGAAGACGTGACGACGCAAGTCGCCGAATACTTCGGGCTCGATTCGGATCGCGACGAACTCGAAGTTCGCAGCGAAGCGAAGATCGCCACGGCCAGCTTTGCTGAGTAGCAGGAAAGCGATCAGCGGTCAGCATTCAGCAATCAGCCGGAAGAAGTACTGCCCAATCTTCTCTGGCTGAAAGCTGATCGCTGACAGCTGACCACTCAGGGCCTCCAGCAGGTTACGGTCTCACCCTTCATCCCCGCATGAGTTCAAGGACTTCTCACTCATGTTCCCGGCCTGGCGATTTCAACTACGCGAAGCTCGCCTGGCCATGGCGGATGGTCGGTGGGACGAAGCCGCCGAAATGCTCACGAGCGAAAAGCTACGGGAGTTCCTGCCGGCGAAGCGGCTGTCGCAAGAGCTAGCGGGCCAGTTCGTCGTCCGGGCTCGCCAACGGATTGAAAACGGCAACAGCCAGGCTGGCTGGAAAGACCTCGACCGCGCCGCTCGGCTAGGAGCGGGCGAAACGGCCGTGAGCGACGTCCGGCAGGGCGAAACTCGCCGCCGGCTCGAAAAGGCCCAAAATCTTTTGGCCCAGGGTGACGCGGCAGCCGCCCGTCAGGCCCTAGAACGCATGGAACATCGGCGTTTGGGCGGCACTGAACGCCGCACGTGGCAAATGATTGCACAACATCTCGAACACTCCGATCTGCGGGCCCGCCGCGGCGACGCTGCCTCGGCCCTCGAATCTCTCGAACACGCCCAGCGTCTGCTGCCGAGTGATGCTCCGGCCAACGTTCGCCAAAGCTTCGCCAGTCGCTCTGCCAAGCTGCAAGAAGCGGCGGCCGCGATCCATCGCCTCGACGCTGAACTGCACGTCGCCCTGGGCGCGGCCAATTGGACAGAAGTCCTCAAGACGGCCGAATCCTTGCTAGAATTGGCTCCGCAGCATTCGGCGGCGCGTCAGGCTCGCCACCGGGCATGGCAGGTGGTCGGCATGGAAGTAACACTCCCCTACAAGCCGAACGGGCAAGCTGCGAAATGGCCCTGGCAGCGCGGCGTGCAAGCCAATGCTCCCGCAGGCAGTACGCGCCAACTCGCGCGGAGCGGCAAGGTGGATACGGTGATCAACGAGCGAACTCCCGGCAAACGCATCGTCGTCTGGATCGACGAAGTCGGCGCGTTCCTCGTTTGCATGAGCGACGAGATCGTGCTGGGCCAACCTGCCGCCGAAGGTGGCGTCGACGTGCCGATCCTCGCCGATCTCTCGCGGCGCCACGCGATCATCCGCCGCGAACGCGAAGCCTACGTTCTGACGCCGCTTCATAAGACGGCCGTTGACGGCCGCGTTATCACCGAGCCGACGGTGCTCCGCGACAAGTCGACGATCACGCTCGGTAGCGGCGTCGAGTTCCGCTTTCGCAAGCCGCACGCCCTGAGCGCGACGGCGGTGCTCGAGCTCGTCTCGCGACATCGCACCGAACCGGCGGTCGACGGCATCGTCCTGATGAGCGAGAGCTGCATCCTCGGCCCGCAATCGCACAGCCACATTCGTTGTCGCGACTGGACAGGCGATTTGGTCCTGTTCCGTCGCAACGACGAACTGATGTGCCGTACCCAGCAGGCGATCGAAATCGAAGGCCAAACCTGCACGGGCCAGGCCGCCGTCAGCGGCAATTGCCGCATTGAAGGCGAAGAATTCGCCCTTAGCCTGGAGGAACTGTGAAAGTCGTCGGTTCCAGGCAAGAGTAGCTACAATGGAGCGAACTAAGGGGGAGCGGTCAGCCAAAGCATGAAAGACTTTCGGGATTTACAGGTTTGGCAGAAAGCTCACCGGCTGACGCTCGACGTCTAACGAGCCACGGAGAAGTTTCCTGACCGCGAACGCTTTGGATTAACTAGCCAATTGAGAAGGTCTACCGCCTCGATCCCCGCCAACCTTGCAGAAGGCTGCGGGCGGGGAAGCGAAGCTGAACTGAAGCGTTTCATGCAGATAGCGATGGGCTCTGCATCGGAAACCGAATACCACTTGCTGCTAGCTTGCGACCTCGGCTTCTTAGCAGCGGGATCCCATCAACAACTCGCGGAACAGACCCAAGAAGTGAAACGGATGCTCGCCTCCTTCATCGCCAAACTGAGCTCGTCTTGCTGAAAGCTGACCGCTCCTAAAACGCCATGACCGCACTCTTGGAAATGAATCCATCCCCCCTCCAATCCGACGACGCCGATGTGCAGGTGAAGCCGCCAATGCGGTTCACCTACCCTAGCGGCTCGCGGCCCTTGGAAGGCTACACGATCAAGCGCGGCGTCGGCCGCGGCGGCTTCGGCGAGGTTTACTTCGCCGTGAGCGACGCCGGCAAAGAGGTCGCGCTGAAGCTCATTCGCCGCAACCTTGAAGTCGAGCTCCGCGGCGTCACGCACTGCTTGAACCTCAAGCACCCCAACCTTGTCGCGCTCTACGACATCCGCTCCGACGAGCACGAAGATCGCTGGGTGGTGATGGAATACGTCTCGGGCGAATCGCTCGAAGACGCCATCGACCGCTACCCCAGCGGCATGCCCGTCGCCGAGGCGATGCACTGGTTCGACGGCATCTGCGCCGCCGTCGCCTACCTGCACGACCACGGCATCGTCCACCGCGACCTGAAGCCGGCCAACATCTTCGTCGACGACGGCATCATCAAGATCGGCGACTACGGCCTCTCGAAGTTCATCTCCTGCAGCCGCCGCAGCGGCCAGACCGAGAGCGTCGGCACCGTCCACTACATGGCGCCCGAAATTGCCAACGGCCGCTACGGCCGCGAGATCGACGCCTACGCCCTGGGCATCATCTTGTACGAGATGATCACCGGCCGCGTCCCGTTCGAAGGCGAAAGCGTCGGCGAAGTGCTGATGAAGCACCTCACCGCCGAGCCGAAGCTCGAACTGCTCGACGAGCCGTTCCGCACGGTTGTCCGCGGCGCGATGGCGAAAGATCCGGAACAGCGGATCAACAGCGCCGCCGAAATGATGCACTTGCTCCGCGGCGTCGATCGCGGTGCGCAACCGGTCGCGTCGTACGCCGCTGCTCCGGCGATGCAGTCGCCCAACGGTCGCCATGAAGCAGCGCCGCGCGTCGCCCCTATGGAAGCGGCTCGCGTAAATGGCGTCCAAGGGAAGCCCGCGCAAGACGAAGGCCTCATCGCTTTCTTCCATCGCTACCCCGAGCCGATCTGGGATCGCATCGCCACGCTCTGGATCTCGACCCGAAAAGATCTGAACTACGACAGCTGGCCGCTCATCGGGCGAATGGCGTTCATCGTCGCCTGCTTTATGGGCTTCATTCAGGTCGGTCATGTGCTGGGAATCACCTTCCTAAGCCTGGTGGTGCCGTACGTCGCCTACCTCGCCGTCAGGGGCATCGTCCAAGCGACGACGGCCGATCCGAACGTGAAACTAACGCCAGTTGCCGACGCAGCGACGCCGCCGCGCGACGAACAGCAGGTCCACGCCCCGCAACCAGTCGCAGCTGCGAGCCCCACGCCAGTGGCCCAGTTGCAACCGAATGGTACGCACTCGCCCTGGGGCCACGTCGCAAAAGAAGCCACGGCCACCAAGGCCCCTTGGCGCCGAGGAAGCAAATCGGGCTGGCGGACCGCCGCCTACCAAGAGCTCCAGGCCCGCAGCGTGCGCGATCGCTTCAGCTCGATCGTCGGCTCGATGCTCACCGCCGGCATCGTCGGCCCGGTCACGGCGCTCCTCGCCTGCCTGCTGATGGGCCCGACGCTCAACTTCGAACTGTTCCTGTGGATGTCGATCGTCACGTCGCTCTCCGCTTGGGCACTGCTTGTTCCGAGCCAGATTCTTGAAGGTCGGATGGAGGATCACGCTCCGCTGCGGTTCGGCAATCTGCTGATCGGCGCCGTCGTCGGCGTGGCGGCGTGGCTGGTCTCCGACGCTGCGTACGTCGGTCTGCCATCGTCGACCGATTTCTCGCCTCGCCCCAACGACACGCTCTTTGCCCAGGTGTTCAACTGGCGGATTGAAGGGTTGCAGGCCGCCTATCAAACCGGGACGGTCGTCGGCCCACTGACGATGTACGTGGCGTTCTTCGCCTTCCTGTTCGTCGCGATTCGTTGGTGGCGGCTGGCCGAATGGACGCGCCCGAGCCGCGTGAGCCTCTGGTCGACGGCGTTCGCCGGCTTCATCGGCTGGGCGCTGACGTTCTTCTGGTGGTTCCCGCAGCCTACCGGGCTACTGCTCGCCGCGGCGATCGCGTTCACGGTGCAGCTGTCGAGTCCTTGGCTGTCGCCAAGCCAGCGCCGGGAGCTGGCGCAGAAGGCGGTGTCGGCATGAAGCCATTGTTCGCTTTCGCATTTGGACCGATTGAAATCATCGTCATCGTCCTCGTAGCGGCGTTCGTTATCGGCAAGCTCAGCCGCAGGTCGCGGCCGCGCCAGCATTCCAGCGTCGCTGGTTGGTTCTTCCTGTTCGGACTGGTGATGTTCGGCCTGCTGTTCTTCGGCATCTTCACCGCTCGCGTCGTCCACGTACCGCAGCCGATTGAGGTCGTCACGCAGCTGCCGCAAGCCAGCATGATGCAAACGACAATCACCAGGGAAGTCGAACCAACAGAACCGCCGCAGGCAGCGAAAACGACCGACTCGATC
Organism: Lacipirellula parvula; assembly: GCF_009177095.1. Taxonomy (NCBI): domain Bacteria; kingdom Pseudomonadati; phylum Planctomycetota; class Planctomycetia; order Pirellulales; family Lacipirellulaceae; genus Lacipirellula; species Lacipirellula parvula. The sequence continues at coordinate 1,321,091 of NZ_AP021861.1, read as the reverse complement.
GAAGAGATGTGGAAGCAACTCACCGCTCCGCGAATCAATCTCGAAGAAACCGTCGTGGAAGAATCTGTTAGCGTCGTGAACGAGGCGATCGGCCCCAGCTCGCCGCAAGAGCTGACACAAGCGGCCAAGGTGATTCTTTCCGCCTCGGTCCCTGGCGCCGATCCATTCACGCAAGGCTGGCTCGTCAACGCGGCGAAGTCGATCCTCGACGGCCGCGCCGTTCCGCCTCCGCCGGCTGCTCCCGCTGCGCCAGCGGAGCCGGTCAAAGTAACCCAGAAAATTCAAGAAGACCCGTTTGCCGCGCTGCCGCAGAATGCGCCGCAGCCCCCGGTTAAACACCCCAATCCATTTGCTGAAGAACGCTTCGTTGAACAAGCGAAGTCGCTCCCCAAACCGGACTGGGTTATCAATCCGCCGAAGCAAGTCGGCAACGTTCGCAAGGTCATCGTCACCTCCGGCCCGTTCTCCACGGTGGATGAATGCCAAAGCGACCTCGACCGCAAGATGCACGACGTGGTTCTGAACCGCATGACCAACTTCTCGCAGAGTTCGATCGCACGCCGCACAAGCAACGCGACGCTCGATGAGATGGGCCTCGGCGGCGATTACATCCGCCGCGAGTTGTGCACCGACGAGTTCGTCGATACGCTCGACAGCTCGGTCGGCGAGATGAAACAGGTCTACGCCCTGCTCGAATTCAACGAAACCCAAGACGCAATGCTGGTCGACCGGGCCCGCAGTTACTCCCGACGGGAAGGACTGCAAAGCGTCTCGCTGATCGGCGGCGGCCTGTTGGCGAGCGTCGCCACCCTGTTCGGCCTGCTGAAAGTCGATACCTGGACTCGCGGCTACTATACGAAGCGATTGTTTCTCGGCGTCCCGGCAGCCATAATCACGGTCCTGGCGTTGCTGTTCGTGTCGTAGGTTAGGCTTTCAGCCTGACAGCCCTGCCGGCTGACTTTCCTACACGCAACGTCGTTTGACACTCCGGTCGGGCTAACAGCCCAACCTACGATGCCCACCTCCGCCCACCCCGACGCGCTCCTGGTCGAGGCCATCCGCCGCGGCAAGCCTGAAGCTTGGAGCGACCTCATTGCTCAGTACGAAGGGCGGCTCCTGTCGTTCGTCGACAGTCGCCTGCGTCGCCGCGCGGCCAGTGAGGATGTCGTGCAGGAAACGTTCATCGGCTTCCTCACGAGCCTGCCGAACTACGACCCGCGCCGCCCGCTGGAAAGCTGGCTGTTCACGATCGCCAGCCACAAGCTGACCGACCACCTCCGCCGCGAAGGTCGCCGTCCCGCGATCCCGCTCTCCTCGGCCGACGGCAGCGGCGGCAACTGGGAACCGCGCGGCAACGCCCGCCCCGCGAGCAGCATCGCCCGCAGCGGCGAACGGCGCCAACTGGAAGACGACGCCCTCGCCGAAGCGATCGAACGGCAGCTTGAAAGCTGGCGCGCCGCCGGCGATTGGGACAAAGTGAAGTGCATGGAGTTGCTGTTTGTCGTCGGCGCCTCGAACAAAGCAACCGCCGAGCTGACGGGCCTCACCGAGCAACAGGTGGCGAACTTCAAGTTCGACTTCCTCGAACGGTTGCGGAAGTTCGTTAAACAGCAGCGACTGAACGAAGACGTGTTCCCCGAGTTGCACGAGTAACGCATGCCCTACAACGACTCCGATCTCGACGCCTTTCTCGACGAAGCCCTTCCGCCTGAGCGGATGGCCGAGCTGGAGATCGCGCTCCGCGACGACGAAGCCCTCAAGCAGCAGCTGACGGTCGTCCTCGGCCGCCGCGACGCAGGGGTCCACTCGCTCGGCGCCATCTGGCGGCGCCGACGGATGAGCTGCCCCTCGCGCGAGCAACTCGGCAGCCACCTGCTCGGCGTCCTCGACCTCGGGCACGACGATTACGTCCGCTTCCACCTCGAAGTCATCGCCTGCCGCACCTGCCAAGCGAGCCTGGAAGACCTCCGCGACCAGCATTCTTCGGCGGAGGAAGAAGTCGTCGTCAAACGGCGGACGCGGTACTTTCAGTCGAGCGCTGGGTATCTCTCCGACCGTGTTCCCAAATAATGACTTTCTAGTCCACTGAACGCCCCTCCTTCGAATCGGGCGTCGTTTAGCAGCGTGAATCGCTGACTGCATTGGCCCTGGAGGGGCCGAGTAATGTAGCCAGGGGCGCGAGCCCCTGGTCTCGGAGCCGAGTAATCTTTTTTTAGCCCCGTGAGGTGCGATACAACTCGTGCAGGCAATTGAGAGTTCTGTCGCCCCTCACGGGGCTGGGGATTATCGCGCTGCTTCGAACCAGGGGCTGACGCCCCTGGCTACATCATGCCGCCCCCTCCAGGGGCTTACTGGCGATGCATCGTCTTGTGCACCAGTAAGAGAGGGAGCCAGACAGGCGTTGGTTTGTTACAGCCGCATGAACTCTAGCGGCGATTGCCAGAAGAGCCGCGGGGCGAAGACCGCCGCGAGCGTGCCGGCAAGTTCGGGCGAAGAAAGCCGCAGCTCGCCGCGCTCCACGGCTTCGCTGAGGGCGAGGTTGCCGACCAGCAGCGACTCGAACGTCGCTCGGCTGCACTCAACCCAATCGACGGGCCGCGTTGCCATTGGTTCGAGCCTCGCGCTGCGGCGCGTGAGCGTGAACAGGTGCGCCGCGTCGGGCGTGATGAAGCCGATCTCCGTCGGGCGGGGGACGTTAGCCTCTTGGGCTCGCTCGCGCCACAGCGAGTAGCAGCGTTCGATCCAGCGCTCGGGCGAGAGGAGCCGCATCATCAGCCGCGGGCCGCTCTCGCGGCGGTCGCTGATCCAGGCGCCGCCGGCGGTGACCATCAGCTCGTGAAGCGGATCGCTGGCCGGCGTGTAGAGGGAGATCGAATGATGGTCGCGGTCGATCGCATCGCGGCACGCTCGAGCCAGCAGCTGAACGCGGGCCGAGGGATGGTTGCTCAAGGTCATCATCTCGACGATGGCCGAGCCGCGGACGACGGCGTACCCAGCGGCTTCGCCCGTAATGCCGATGCCGCTGTCGCCATTGAGCGGCGCGCCGGGGAGCGGATCGACCGCGAACAACACCTGGTCTTGCGCCTTACGGCCGATCAGCCACTGCCACACTTCTTCCGAACGGAACAGCGGCCCCCACAACCCCGAGGCGGTCGCCTCGTAGACCGAGCGGACGGCGTCGAGTTCGAAGTGCCGCCAAGTGCGGACATGGAGCGGCGACTTGCGGCGTTTGCGGGCGCCCTCGTGGGCGTCGAGGTGGGCGAGCACCGCGCGGGCGTTGGCACGGGTATGCCCTTGGCCGCGGAGGCTGCTCCAGCCCTGGCGTTCGAACCAGTCGGGCCGATCGGCCAGCACGAGCCCCACGACGGCGCCTTCCGCGGCGGCGATCTGCTCGGCCGCAGCGAGGAGGTCGCGATCGTAGACCGAGCTGCGGTACTCCGGCAGCACGGCGAAGTCTTCAAGCTTCACCACCGGAATCCGCTGACCGTCGAACCACGCGATATGGCTGGCGAGGTGAACGTGCGCGAGGAGCGCCTTGTCGCGGTTCACCAGCAGGCGGTTGCTGGGGCGATAGCCGGGCTCGTCGAGCCGACTTTGGAAGTCGTCGGCGATCGCGGCTTGGCGCGCGTGCGTTAGTAGTTGGACGATGAGAGGATGGTCGCCGGCGTTGGCGGTGACGATGCGGCCGCCGTACGGCAGTTCGCGGACGGCGGTGCGGTCACTGCGCAGCAGCGACCGGCCGTTGCCGTGATGCGACGATGGTCCGCTGGCGGGCGACGACTCGGCGTCGCCGCGATCTGCCTTTCCATGATTGCGGCTGGCTGGCGCAGACATGCGTGCAATAGCCCTGCTTCGAGTTCCGTTCGAACGCCGCGCAGCGAGCGAGAAGAGGGCGCGGCGAAGTTTCTCTGTTCGCCGCGTTGCGATTATTTGTGGGAGGCGTCTCCGACGCCGATGACGCATACAGCCACAAAACGTCGTGGCCGCATCACGCCAACTCGGGGTCGGAGACCCCTCCCACAAAACCTCATCGCTTCGCAGCGGTGTTCCACTACAGAGCGTATAGCACTCAGCTAGGGAAATCCAGCAAAAACTGTTCCAGGGATTTTCGCGGAAATAGGCAAGAAGCGTACTCGCGGGAATTCAGCACTCGATTAGTACGGCTTTGCTCGCTGGCGGCGGCGATCCGCTGCTCGAGTTGCTCGCGAATGCCGGCCACCTCGGGCTGCAGCGCGGCGTTGGCTGTGGCGATGGCGTGATGCCGCTCGGCGGCGTTGGCGGCGGTCTTGGCCGTGGCGATCCACTGCCGCTTGCTGGCGACGGCGGCGCCAGCCTCGCCGTTCGCGGCGGCGAAGTCGACATCCTGCTCCGGATGGTACTGCAGGTCGCGGAGCCGCTGGCGGAGCGCTGCAACCGGCTCGGCGGCGTCGGCAGTGCGGGCGATCGGCAAGTGGAGCGTCCCCGAAATCGCAGCAAACGCGGGAGGCGCCGTGGCGAAGAATCGCTCGCAGATCGCGTCGGTCGCTTCGTCGTACTTGGCGCCGCCGATGCCGTGGATGAACAGGTCGGCCACGGCCAGCCGGGCAAACATCGTGGTGATCAGCGCCCGCGAGCGAAGCTTGATCCCTTGGGCTTCCCAATCGGCCAGCTCCGCCACGGCCCGATCGCCGCTGTCGTCGCAAACGCAGGGGAGCCGGCGCTCGAAGGTCTGCCGATCGGTGACGACGAAGCCGCCGCCGTCGCGTTTCACGAAGACCGGCCGGCGGGTGGGGATCTCGTTCGACCAAACCCAATAAGGCGCCTGCTGCCACTGGCCGTCGACCGCGAGGTTCGGCACCGGATGGGCGTGGTTCCGCAGACGATGGACTTGGCGATACTCGTCGAGCGCCGCGTTGTACGAATCGACGAAGCGGGGGAGCTCGTTGAACAGGTGCAGCGTGAACCGACGGAAGGCGTCGGTCTGGCACATGCCGCTTTGGGGGAGTTCGAGATTGTGGCTGCCCCACTCGATCTCGGCGAGATGGCGAGCTTGCGCGAGGCCCAGGCCGATGCGGCCGGTGGCGGCGGCCCGTTCCATCGCGAGCGGCCACCAGTCGTCGAGCATCCGCTCGCTGAGCATCCCAGCGGTCGCGGCGCCGACGCGGGCGGGGAACGACTGCCAACGCTCGGCGTCGACGATCGTCCGCTGCTCCCACGGCATCCCGGCGGCGGGACCGTCGAAGTCGACCGACTCCCAGCGCGGCTCGGCGAGCGTGCCGGCGGGAACGCGAATCGCCGTGCTGCGGCAGGCGTCGCCGTCGATCACCAGATTGAGCGAGACGGCGCCCTTCGACGCACAGAGCGCGGCGGCGGCGAAGTTTTTTACCCAGACTCCGGGGTGGACGAGCTCGGGTTGGTGGCCTGTGACGATCAGCGGGGCAACGTGCGACCCGCCGCACGGCTTCGCCTCAGCCCGCACCGCCAAGCGAGCCGCTCCCTTGATGGGGGCGGAAGAAGCAGCATAGGTCGAGATATATTCTTCCGCGCGAGCGAGCACCTCGGCTCGCGCTTCAGCGGCAAACTCCGCGAGCGGGCGCCCCAGAATTGTCAGCGACGACTCGCGCCGCCACGCCACGTTGCCGGCGACGATGCGGCAAAGATCGCCCCACGGGGGAGCGATCAGCTTTTGCCCGCTTTCGGCCGGCGCGCGATAGCGAGCGTAGTTTGTCACGGCAGCTCTCAGGAACAACCTTGGGAACAGCCTTCAAACTGCTCGTTACAGCGGGGCAGGGCGAGGGGGCTCGACGGTTGCTGCTCGGCGCACGCCTTCACGGCGCGGTCGATCACCGAGTGGTAGTAGGCGAGCCGCTTGGCTGAGTCGTCGAGCGCGCCGCCGAAGCTGCGCTTCTCATCGAGGTAGACGAGCGGTACGGCAAACTCAGTGATCTTCAGTCCTTGGAACGCGGCTTGAACCCACAGCTCCAGCGGCATCGCGTAGCCCGTCTCAGTGATCTGCATCCGCTTGAGGGCTTCGACTTTGTAGGCTTTGAACCCGCAGAAGGCGTCGGTCAGCTGCAAGCCGAGCCGGCAGTTGAGTTCGTCGGTCACCTGCATGTTGATGCGGCGGCGATCGATCGGCGGGGCGCCGACCGAACCGTCGAGGCTCAGGTAGCGGCTGCCGGAAACCATGTCGACGTCCGCACACGCGGCGGCGAGGCTGCCGATAAGTTGCGGCTCGTGCTGGCCGTCGCAATCGATGGTGACGATCACGTCGTAGCCGTGGGCGATCGCATAATCGAACGCCGTGTGGAGGGCGGCGCCGTAGCCGCGGTTCTGCGGATGCGAGACGACGATCACGTCGTTGCGGGTGGCGAGCAGTTCGCGGGTGCCGTCGGTCGAACCGTCGTCGACGACGAGGACGTCTTGGGCGTTCCGCGCCACCTGGTCGAGGACCTCGGTGACGTGGTTGACTTCGTTGTAAACCGGCAGGGCGGTGAGAAAGCGAAGGCCGGCGGGGAAGGCGGGAGAGTTTTGGCGGGTTTCCATGAGGTGGGTAACCACGGTGGGGAGTGTGGTGAGCGATCCGCCGTGCGGAGGATCGCCGGCAAAACAACTTCCGCTGGTACGCTCCGTGTGAAGATTTGGTTCACACGGTGCTATCATCGGCACTCCCTGCCTAAAGCTACCGGGCCATTTTAGACGCCGGCGCAACCGGGTCAACTCGCCTTAAAGGACGGTTGCGACTGGGGTTGGGTTCGCTTGCGGGCCCCCGATTTATAGGACCGGGCGCCTTCACCCCCGGTTTGAAGAACCGGGGGCTAAGGGGGCTCTCGCTGCTCGCCGTCGAGCGGCCAGCCCGCTTCGCGAAGTTGGCGTTTCACGCGCAGTGACTTCCAAAACGGAACCGACGACGAGAAACGGCGGTCGCCGGCGCGAATCGACAGCGCTCCCCACCACGGCAGGCGAACGGAAGTCACCGCCGACCGCGGCAGGACGCGAACCGTTCCCTCGTTGTCCCACAGCGGCCAGTCGTGATGATCGAGAATCGCATCGTCGAGTTCGGTGATCGGCACTTCCGCGATCTGCTTGCCGCCAACCTTTTCGATCGCCTGCGCGATCCCCTCAGCCACCGCCTTGTAGCGATAGTTCGCGTTCTTCAGCTGCAGGAAGAAGATCGCCCGGCGCGAGATAATCACCGAGCCGTAGTACGAGCTCATCCGGCCGATCGTGAATGACTTGGAAATCTCGATGTACTTGGGCGGGTGTTTCGCTTCTGCGGCGAGATCTCGCTTCAGACCGCACCGATCGACGATCTGTTGGCAGAGGCCGACGAACGCCTCCGTCGTGGCGAGTTTCAACGCTTCGATGCAGACGGGCTCAGCGGCGGTGCGCAGCTCGAACTTGCCGGCGCGCGGGCCGACGAGCTTGGAGATCTCCGCGAATTCAATCGTTCGCGTCTGCGACGTCAACGACGTTTTGGGGATCGTGATCGCCGCGTCATCCAAGACGATGAACGTCGGCGAGGCGAAACGTTTCACCAGCAGTGTGAAGTAGTAGAGCGAGACGACGGCCAATCCGGGCAACGTGAGCCAGAAGACGTACGCTCGCCAATCGCGCTGCCAGAACTGCCCCGGGGCCGGTTCGAGCCGGATCATCACATAGCTGCCAATGGCGCCGACGAGCGCCGCGATCGCGTAGGCCATTAAGCGCGTCGCGCTGAGGCCGTATTGGTAGGAAAACGATTTTAGGATCGTCACCTGCAGCTCCAAACGACGCGCGTGGGCGTCGGCAATGAACGGAAATTAGGCGTTGGCAGACCGGTGTTCGGACGCCTAACGCATCTTGCCGCAGGGTTACGTCCTCGCGGGTCGCTGTCGTCAGCGGAATCGCTCGATCGTCCAGGAGGCTTCGTGAGTATAGCGTCCTGGGAGTCGCGTTGCCGGCACGGCGGCGCTATGCGGCGCGGCGGCGGTTTTGTTGTCGCTTTTGTTGTCGCGTCGCTTGTGTCGCTTTCTTCGTTTTACGCGACATTAAGCGATCGTACTTGTCGCGGTCTTTTTGGCGCTGTTCGTTTTGCATCAGGCGCACGCCCCAGTCGAGGAGGTCTTGGTGGCGCTGGGCGCGCTCGGCTTCCGTGAGAAGGGGCGGCGTCGATGGCCCCGGTTTGAAGAACCGGGGGCTAAGGAAAATGGATGCGCGGCAGATATTTGGGGGTTGACGCCGACGGCGGCGATTTGAAATTCGCTTGCTTCGTCATTTGGGGCTCGCTATACTCCTCCTCGGTCCTGCAACATCTTTGGGGCATGCGGGGCCACGGAACAGAACATGGCGGCTCTTATTGGCGAGCGTTCGCGCTGCGCGCCGTTTTCTTTGGCGCGGTCGGCAATTGGCGTCCAAGCGACACTGCTGATTGCGCTCGTGCTCAACCTGCGCTGCTTCCGGGCCTTGGCGGCGGCTTCCTCTCCCTCAGCCGCTGCTGCTGAACCGCGTTCTGGCGGCGGCAACATTTGCCTGTTCAGCGAACCCTCTGCGCTAGAGCGGCGAGCTCACCGGTCTTTCTCTGAGTCGGATCCGACTCGATCGTTATTTCTTCGCTTCATTTGTTTTCATCTCTCTATTCTGCGAGGTCACACCCCATGGCCGGACGCTACTTCCGCCGCGCACGGCGCGCCGCCGCCGATTTACCAGACCGCAGCTTCCGGGGGCGCCGTCGTGCGCTCCGTTGCGAGCCGTTAGAAGATCGCCGCCTGCTGGCGGTGCTGACCGTCGACACTGAGCTCGACGTCGTTGATTTCAACGACGGGCTCATGTCGTTGCGCGAGGCGGTGTTCGTCGCGAACACGGTCGCTGGGGTCGACGAAATCCGCTTCGATTTCGGAGACGATGAACCGGCGACGATGCTGCTGACGGGCGGCGAGATCGCGATCACCGAGGGACTCGCGATCATCGGCTTGGGGAGCGACGTCTTTACGATCGACGCCCAGCTGAACTCGCGGATTTTTAGTGTGAGCGGCGACGGTGCTGATCTTGAACTAACCGGCATGACGCTGCTCAATGGCCGGACGACCGCCGACAACCTCACCACCAGCGAGATCACGCAGCAAACGCACAGCGGCGGCGCCATTCGATCGGCGGCGGGCGCTACGCTGAACATCGACGACGTCGTGATTCGCGGCAGCCGCGTGACGGGAGCCAACGCGTCGGGAGGCGCCATCTTCGCTTCCGCGAGTCTGACCGTCGCCAACAGCGTGATTAGTGGAAACTCGGCGAGCGGCCGTAACGGCGTGGGCGGCGGGGTCGCTGCGACAGGCTCCGCATCGATCACCGCAACGACCGTTTCGGGAAACACAGCCAGCCGCGGCGGGGGAGCGAGCGTTTCCTCTGCTGGCAGGCTCTATGTTGATCGCAGCACTTTTAGCAACAACCTCGCGGTCGACTCGTTCGCTGCGCTCGGGGGAGCGATCTACTCGACCGGTTGGACGGAACTCACGAGTTCAACCATCAGCGCGAACGCTGCCCGAACGACGGGTTTCGATTCGGTAGCGCAGGGTGCGGGGATCTGGTCGAGCGGAAGGATGGAAATCGCTCACAGCACGGTCGTGGCGAACACGGCGTCGAGCGTCGGCGCGGGGGCGACGGCGAGCGGCGGCGGAGTCTACGCGAACCACTCGGCCGCGGCGCATTTTCTGGTCGACCACACGATCGTGGCGGGGAATTTCGCAACGGAGGGGCCGGCGGAGATGCGCGTCGGCGATGGTCCGTTGGAAATGCACTACAGCCTCCTCGGCGATAACGACGGGACGTTGCTGGCGGAGGCGCCGATCGGGTGGGCGGACGAGTACGGCAATCTCATCGGCGGGCCAATGTACGGCTTCATCGATCCGCTGCTCGATGGGCTGGAAGACAACGGCGGCCCGACGCGGACGCACGCCTTACTGCCCGGAAGTCCGGCAATTTTCGCGGGAAATCCGTGGACTTTGCCTGGAGGCGACACACCGGAATTCGATCAGCGCGGCGCGGGGCACTCGCGACGCGCGGGAGCGCGGATCGACATCGGAGCGGTGGAGTACTCGGGGCGGACGTTGATCGTCGATTCGCTGGCGGACGACGTCGACGGCGACTACGGGGCGGGAAAGTTCACGCTGCGCGAGGCGCTCGCCGTGGCGAATGAAAACGCAGATTACGACGTGATTGAGTTCTCGACGTCGCTGCTGACCTCGGGACCGGCGACGATTTATTTGAAGAATGGGGAGTTGGCGATCACGCAGGAGGTAGCGATCTATGGCCCCGGAGAGGAGTTGCTCTCGATTAACGGGAGAGAGAACTCCGCCTACTCTCGTGTGATCAACTCAAGCGCCAATATGGAGTTCCGAGGCCTGACGATCACAGCTGGCAAAAAGGGCGGCTCAACCGCTGGCGGGGGAATCATTTCCACCAAAGACCTAACGCTGATCGACGTTGCTGTGACAGACTGCAATGCTGGGACTGGCGCGGGCATTAACGGAGTGAATCTCACATTGATCGCGAGCAGGGTTGAAGGCAACAAAGCATTTCAAGGAACCGGCGGAATTGTTCTGACGGGTAATCTGTACATGGATCGCTCGATCCTAAGAGGAAATTCGCATGAGACCGATGGGCAGTATTCCGCTGGAGGGCTGACAGTATGGCCAGAATACTCGCGGCGTGAGGTCATCGTGGCTAACTCGCTGATTTCGGGCAACACGGGATCGCTTCAAGGCGGCACAGGGGCGATGAGAGTCTATGCCGATTTGTTCATCATGTACAACACTGTAGTTGCAGACAATTCCGGACGTTTTGTTGGCGGCTTAGCCATCGACAGCCGACAAGTCTTTATTATGAATTCGTCGGTCGTACGAAATGTGGGCCAAGGAATCTCGATTACCACAAGCTACAACACGGTTATCGAAGACTCGACGATTAGCGGGAATCGAGCTCCGCTATTCGGAGGCGGAGGCGGAGGCGGAGGCGGCGTTTCGGCGCCCAGCGGCCTCACTATCCGGCGATCTACGATTACGAATAATTCGCTTCCAGGTTCTAATGGGCAGCCGGGAGCCGGCAGCGGGATCTCGACCCCTAGCAGACTCGTGCTTGAGAACTCAATTGTGGCTGGCAACAACGGGCCCGATGCGCCGGACATTGGACTATCGGCTACTGGAACAATCAACGCGAGCAACAGCTTGATTGGCGATAACCGCGGCACGGCGCTGGTCGAGACTCATGGCGACAACGATCAGAAGGGCAATTACATCGGCGGGCCGGTGGGCGGGTTACTTTCGCCGGGACTCGGGCCGCTGATGGACAATGGTGGGCCGCGTTTGCCGGAGGGCTACTTGATGCCGACGCACTTGCCGCTGCCGGGAAGTCGGGTGATCAATCGCGGCAACCTGGTGGCGCAGCCCGGCGATGGGGCGACGCCGGAGTTTGATCAGCGCGGCGAGCCGTACAGCCGTGTCGTTGGGGGGCGCATCGACATCGGGGCCGTCGAGGCGCCGGTTTACAGCGGCTCGGCGACGGGCGATTTCAATCAGGACCTCAAGGTCGATGGCGCCGACTTCCTGGCGTGGCAGCGTGGGTACGGCAAGACGGACGCCGTGGTGAGCGACGGCGATGGACTGCGGGACGGGCAGGTCGACGGCAATGACCTGGCCATCTGGAAGCAGCAATACGGAGCTGTGGTTCCACGCGTGGAACCAGCGGCGATGAGCGTCGTGGAAGTCTTGCAGTCGGCCTCAGCAGCGGGAGCGCTGTTGGTTGCGCGAAAGCCGGCCGCAGCGGGCGTCGCGGAAGAGATTGAGGCGCCGCATTGGAGCGTGCCGCTGACGCCGGCGTTGGAAGGGTTCGCGCGACGCGCCGATGCTGCGGAGTTGCTCGCGGCGAAATGGGCGGCGTTTGCGTTGCAGGGCGAGGTTCGCAGTGCGGCGTTCGATTCCCCGTGGCGGGGAGTGGAGCGTCGCGCGGCAGAGGATGGGTTGCTTGCGGTGGCGGAGGTGGATGGTGCGTTCGAGGAGGGGGAGGGGATGGAACGATCGGCGTGGGAGCTGACTGGTCGCTGAAGCGACTCAGTCCGAATTCAACGCGAAACATGCGCATGAAAAAGCGAGGCGTTCTTGGGAGAACGCCTCGCTCTGTTGAAATGCCTACTTAACTTAACCTTGCTTACTGCTCGTCGAGTCTCTAAGCTCGCCTACTGCTCGTCGCTATCGCGGTTGCGGCGCGAGCCGCGGCCGTTCGTGCCTTCGGCGGCGCCGTCTTGGTCGCCGCCGCGGCCGAAGCGTCCGCCAGTGCCGCCTTGGCCTTGTGCGCTGCCGAGGGCGCCGCGAGCACGGCCGCCCATGCTGCGGGAGAACTTGGTCATTTCGGCGGCGTCGACTTCGCCGTCGCCGTTTTCATCGGCTTGGCGGAGCATGCCGCGAGCTTGTTCGGGGGCTTCGTCGGGGGTGATCTTGCCGTCGCCGTTCTTGTCGAGGGCCATCATCCGCTGCGATGGGTCGTCGCCGCCGCGTCCGCCGGGGCCGCCTGGTCCGCCGAAGCCAGCGCCACCGAAGCCGCCGCCTTGCTGCATCCGTTGTTGGAACTGCTCCATCGCGGAGGTGAGTTCTTCCTTCGTGACCGCGCCGTCGCCGTCTTGGTCGGCGCTGCGCATCATAAACCGTTGACGGGGATCGGTGACTTCATCGGCGGTGAGCTTGCCGTCGCCGTTGGCGTCGGCTTGCATCGCCGCGTCGACCATTTGCTTGGGGTCGCCCATCCCGCCGGGACCGCCGAAGCCTGGGCCGCCAGGACCGCCCGGTCCGCCGCCGCCGGCTTCTTCTTGGGAGATGTTGCCGTCGCCGTCCGTATCGAGCTTCGCGATGCCTGCAGCGGCCTTGCGGAGTTCAGCCTTGCTGATCGAGCCGTCGCCATCGGTGTCGATGGCGGAGAAGAGAGGATTCGGACGGCGGAACCCGCCGCGGCCGAAACGGCCCCCTTCGCCTTCCGGGCCGCCTTCGCCGCCACGGCCAAAGCCGCCGCGCTCGCCACGTTCGCCACCGAAGCCGCCACGTTCACCGCGTTCTCCACGCTCGCCGCGGGGGGCCTCCTCGGCGCCGAACTCCGCGTCGGCGTCGGCGTTGCGGCCACGGGGGGCTTGGGCGAAGGCGGACGACGCCGTCAGCAAACAGAGGGCGATCGCCCAAGAACTTCTGGCCATGACTCGTTCTCCTGATTGAGCCGCCGGCGAGCGAAGGGAGTTCCCTCGAGAAATCGCGAGCGGTCGACTAGTTCTGGTGACTTTCTGCTGTGGGAGGCGTCTCTGACGCCGATCGGGCTCCGCTGCAAGATGCCGCGGGGTCGCGTGCTCAATCGGGATCGGAGATCCCTCCCACAAACACGATTGCTCCGTTGCCGGGAGTATACCTTAGTCGCCCCGTGGCTGCCTGCCGAAGCGACCCGCAGCGGGGCGTTGGGGATTCAAACCCCAGATGATTGCAGTGGTTTCGAGGGAATTGGTTTTGAGGGTGCGGGAGGACGATGGAGCAAGTTGTGCGCCTGTGGGGCGGTTTTTGAGAGCGAGAGGAATTGCCGTCGCGATAGCTCCGGAGGGGCGAAGTGATGTAGCCAGGGGCGCAAGCCCCTGGTCATTGGCGGGAATCGTTGAGTTAGCCCCGTGAGGGGCGGCACTGATCGGATCAGTAGTGTCGCCCCTCCGGGGCTTAAATCTATCTCAACGCATCCAACCAGGGGCTCACGCCCCTGGCTACATCATGCCGCCCCCTCCGGGGGCTGATGACTTCTGCGTCTTCCTCTTCGACGGGGGGATGTTGCGCGTGCCGCGGGGGGCTCGTTTTGGTATCCTCGAACCTCTTTCAGCGTTGGCTGGCGGGCAGACAGGGAGTCGCGGCGGGGAGTTCATGGATCAGACGCAACCGGCAGTATTGGTCACCGGGGCCTCTTCGGGCATCGGGCTCGCGACGGCTCGGCATTTGGCCGCGAACGGCTACCACGTTTTCGCCGGGACGCGGACGGAGGAGGGGCGGGGCAAGCTGGAGCAGCTGGGACTGAGTTCGGTCACGCCCATCTGGCTCGATGTGACCGACCCCGAACAGGCGGAGCAGACGATTGCCAATGTTGCCGCCCAGGCGCCGGGCGGGCTGTTCGCGCTGGTGAACAACGCCGGCATCGGACCGCCGTCGGTCGTGGAACTGTTGGACCTCGACGAGCTGCGGGCGACCCTTGAGGTAAACACGCTGGCGCCGCTGCGGATGATGCAGCTCTGCCTGCCGCTATTGCGGAAAGGGCAGGGGAGGATCGTCAACATTTCGAGCATGAACGGCTCGGTGGCACTGCCGATGGTGGGCGGCTACTCGGCGAGCAAGTTTGCGCTCGAGGCGCTCTCGAACACGCTGCGGGTCGAATTGCGGCCGTGGAAGATTCCGGTGACGGTGATCCGGCCGGGGCAGGTGGGGACGGCGATCTTCGACAAGGCGCGGGAAGCGCTGCACGAGCGCGAGCAGGAACTGCCGCCGGAACTGCGGAATGGCTACGGACCGCTGTTCGCGCGGTGCGCGAAGCTGAACGAGCGCGGGGCCCGCGGGGCCACCTCGCCGGAAAAGGTAGCGGCGGTGGTGCTCAAGGCACTACGGGCGCGGCGGCCGCGGATTCACTATCTCGTCGGGGCCGATGCGGTGTGGCTCGACATCGGGCACGACGTGTTGCCGACTCGGTTGTTGGATCGGTTGATTGCGCGGGTGTCGGGGATGATGAAGGGGCGACCGTAGGGCGCGGTCACGTTGATGGAGCCCCCGGTTTGAAGAACCGGGGGCTAAAACCGTCCCGTGTGCATCAATCTTCTTCGTCTACGGCGTACGTCGGGGCGCCGAGCTCGCCGCGGTAGACTTCGAAGTTCTTCGAGAAGACCTTCTTCGCAAAGAACGCGTCGCCGGGCATGCGGTTCCAGAGGCTCGAGACGATCGGCTGCATTTTGCCGCCGGCGCGCTTCTTGGTTTCGTTCGTGAACGGGCCGAGCGTCAGTGCGTCGCAGCCGAGTTCGATCGCGTGTTCGATCGCGCGGGAAATGAGGTTGTGGTAGGCGAGGATCTCGTGCGAGATCTTGTAGTCGAGCCCGCCGTGGCACTGCATCAGCCGCTTGCCGTCTTGCAGGCAGCTCATGAAGCCGACGACTTGATCGCCAAGGTGCGCGGTGAGGACGATCTGCCACTGCGCGGCGATGGCGTCGGGGTTCGTGAGGACGTCGTTGTAGGGAACGCTGAACTTTGTGTTGACCTCGCTCGAGCCGAGCAGCGACATCACCTGGCGATGCAGCGTCGGGTTCTCGCGAATGACGCCTTGCCACATTTCGATGCGGGCGCCCGCCTTTGTGAACGTGTCGCGCTCGCGGCGGAAGTTGCGGCGGCGGTTGCGCGAGAGCGTCGCCAAGAAGTCGTCGAGCTTCGTACAGTTCTCGGTGACGATCCGCACCATCGGCAGCGTGAGGAATTGATGGTACTTCTCGGTGGCGGCCCACTCGGCTTCGGCGGGCGGCTCGGAGATCCACACCGTGTCGACCTTCTTCTGCGATTTTAGGAAGGCCGAGATGGCGCGCTTCACCGCGGGGCGATCGACGCCGGGGGCGCTGATGAACGGCGAGCCGGCGTCGTAGGCCATGAACGCGGTGTCGACGAGCAGCGTCGTCTTGCGAGCGAGCGGGCCGATGATCGGGCCGAGCCACTTGCGTACGGGAGCCCGCAACATGTCGGTCGCCTTCCGTTTGCGAAGCCGGACGACGGGGGCAATTGCGGCTAACCGCTCGCCGTCGTACGCCTTCGCCCAGAAGAGCTCAGTGTCGGGCGTGGAAAAGGGAAAGTAGCGAGCGCAGCTAACGACATTCTCGCCGGCGCCGACGGCCTCGCGCTCGGCCTGGCTCAGATTGACGTCAGAAGTGACGCGAAACGATGACATGGCGGGAGTTCGGCTGGCGTTCATGGGGATGCTTTTTGACCGCGATTCTTCGCGAACCGGGCGAGTGGCGGAACGCTCCGTGAGCTGCGTCGTCATCTATTTCACTCTCGGCATTTACTCGCGTCGATTCGCGAAATTCGCGATTCATGGGATTCGTCGTCGAACATGAACGAACGCTATACCCAGACGCCCTAAACCAATCTTTCGGGCCAACGGGCGCCGCGGGCACAGATTATGCCCGGGAATGACGAAGATAGCTGTGGCGAGCATTAGAGAGGCGCTCGCCGCACGTGCGGAAGCGCGGTGGTCACCAGGCCGTCGCGCTGGCCGATAACACGCCAATTTGACCCCGCTGGGTAAAATAGATAACGTAAATAGAGCCGGGGCGGTTGAGTTGAGACTGCGTATCAGCGAAACTTTACCGGTCCGCTCTTTGGCGAACAACCTGTTAGCCTGCGACGACATTTGAGGTCGTCTGCTCCCGCCTTCACGGAAGTCCAAACTGCACGGCGGTGCGCTTTCTTTGCGCTAGGCTACGGCAACGCCAGCCCCAGCAAGTTTTGGAGTGCAGCTTTGGCTTCGGTTACTCAATTCACGCCTGATGAAGAGCGCTCGCTCGGCGAAAAGAACACGCTGCCGCGCATGCTCTCGATTCCGTTCGCCGGCCTGGGCATGGGCCTGAACGGATTCCTGCTCGGCGGCTTCGTCGCGTGGAATCAATCGACCCCGTGGATGGTCGCTGCGCTCACGGCGTTCACCGCGTCGATGATGTTCTGCTGGACCAGCGCGCTCCACGAAGCGGCTCACCAGACGCTGTTCAAATCGCGCGGGCTGTCGATTTGGTGCGGACGGTTCCTGGGGACGATGATGTTCACCCCCTACACCGCCTACCGCGAAGTTCACATTCGCCACCACGCTTACCTCAACACTCCTCGCGACTGGGAGCTGTGGCCTTACAGCGATCCGAATGCTTCGCTCGGCTTCCGCCGCGCGTTCGTCTGGTTCGATTTGCTGTGCGGCGTCGCTTCGGGTCCGATCATCTACGGCCGCATTTTCTTTCACCGCGACTCGCCGATTAAGTCCGCGGCGACTCGTCGCGAGATTCGGAACGAATACATTGCCATCGCGGCCGTGTGGGGCGCCATTTGGACGTACGTCGCGCTGACGCATCAGTGGACCGCGCACATCCTCGTGGTGCTGCTGCCGATGTACGTCGCCGCGTTCATGCAAACCTTCCGCAAGTTTACGGAACATCTCGGCATGTCGAGCTTCGATCCGCTGCAGGGGACCCGCACGGTGTTGCCGCGTAAGTGGCTGCTGCGGTTGAGCTCGTTCCTGAACTTCGACATCTTCATTCACGGCCCGCACCATCGTCACCCGCGGCTAACGCACACGACGCTGGAAGCGAAGCTGAACGAGTACCAACGCGAAAACCCCGAGGTGAACTACCCGGCGTACGAGCGGTACTGGAAGGCGATGTTCGCGATGTTCCCCTCGATGATCTTCAACCCCGGCTGCGGGGTGAACGCGGGGAACACCGACCATCTGCAGGCGACCTCCGAGGCGGAGGATTTCGCCAGCGACGTGGTACCGAGCGGCGGTAAGAAGGCCGTGATGCGGTCGGCGTCGTAACGCCTGCAGCCGCGGGGCAACGTCCCCGCCGAAGCAGCTACCGAATGGGGAATGCTGAATGTGGAATGGAGAGGAACCCTGCGCAGAGGTTGCTCTCGCCTACCACATTCCCCATTCAGCATTCCCCATTTCCATTTTCTCTTGCGATCACCGCTCCGGCGGCTCGTTGAGCCGCGGCTACTTATGCGGCTTCGTCGGGCGGGTGATGGCGGCCGGTGAGGCGTTCTCTCAATGCGGCCAGGCGGCCGTGGGGCGTTGTGGCGGCGGGAAGCGCGGCCGCAGGGGCGGCTGCCGCGGGGCGACCCTTCACCGAGAGATCCATCCCTTCGCCGAAGTAATACTTCCTCGCTTCGGGGTTCCGCAGCACTTCCTCAGGTCGACCGTGGCATAACACCTGGCCGGCGCGGATGACGTAACTGCGATCGGTGATCTCGAGCGTCTCGCGGACCTGGTGGTCGGTGATCAGGATCGAGATCCCGCGGGCGCGGAGGTCGCGGACGATCTCCTGGATGCTGGCGATTGTCACCGGGTCGATGCCGGTGAACGGCTCATCAAGCAGAATGATCTGCGGGTTCGAAACGAGGCAGCGGGCGATCTCGACGCGGCGACGCTCACCGCCGGAGAGCGACTGCGCCTTGGCTTTGCGGAGCTTCGTAACGCCGAACTGTTCGAGCAGCTCGTCGCAGCGGAAGCGACGTTCCTTCCGGCTCATGCCGAGCATTTCCATGACGCCGAGCAGGTTGTTCTGCACGGAGAGCTTGCGGAAGACGCTCGACTCCTGGGCGAGGTAGCCCATGCCCCCTTCGCGGGAGCGCTTGTACATCGGCCAGTTGGTGACGTCCTTGTCTTGGAGCGTCACCTTGCCGGCGTCGGGGTCGATCATGCCGCACGACATGCGGAAGGTAGTCGTCTTGCCGGCGCCGTTGGGGCCGAGCAGCCCGACGATTTCGCCGGGAGCGACTTCGTAGTCGACGCCGTCGACGACGCGGCGACGGCCGTAGTTTTTCACGAGGCCGCGAACTTTTAGCAGGGTCATGGGATTCGTCCTCCGTGACGAACTGGGCGTGTCGTGAGTCGCGTTGTTTCTAGCCCCGGGCTCCGCCCAGGGGTCGTGTTGTCAGCTGCACAGCGTCGCGTGATGGAGACTTCCCCCCCCGGCGGAGCCGGGGGCTAGGGCTACCTCACCTTACGCATGTCGCCGAAGGCAGGCCAACCGGGGATCGCTTTCAGGATCGGGAGTTTTTCTGAGAATGGATACGTTCCCCATGAGTGGGGCCAAAACACCGCGACTGCTTTGCCGATCAGCAGGTTGCGATCGAGGTACGGGCCGCCAGGTTCAGCGCCGTTCTCAGCTTCCTTCCAGAGTCGGCAATCTTTACTTGCGGGGCTGTTGTCGCCGAGCACGAAGAGCTGGCCTTCTTCGACCTTGAAGTCGCGTTTGCGTCTCCCCGCAAAGACGCCCCAACGGTCGGGTTGAGCAAACAACTCGTCCATCGGCACCGTCGACTCGAAGTCAACCATCGCCCGCGAGTCTGTGCCAGCCTTGATCGCGATGTAGTAAATATCGCGAAGCAACGCGAGTCGCGTGACCGTCAGCTTGGCGTCGAGGGCGCCCACGCCGGCGGGCGCGAGGTCGCCCTGATCTTCGTCGGCATTCGCGCTGGCCCAGGGGATCATCCCTTTGCGGCCCGTCGGCAGTAGCTTGTCGGGATCGTAGGTCGTGTCGCCGAGGTCGACCAGTTCGCCGTCGATCCACAGCAGCAGCTGATCGTCGACGTTGGCGAAGCGGAGTTCGTACGTTCCGGCGGCGTTGACGCTCGTTTGGCCCGTCGCCTTGAAGTCGAGCGCTTCGCCGGTGCGGGCGTCGACGGCGGTTAGCTCCACCTTGCCGTCGGCGAGATTGAACGTCGCGCGAAAGTGATTGCCTGCCTCGACGAGGTCGAGCATTAATTGGCCGCGAGCTTCCTCGACTTCAACCGTCGCGTCGATCGCAAGATCGCCGACCCATTCAGTTCCTTGGTGCATCGAGTTAGCGCCTAGTTGCCAGCCGCGGCCCTCGGCTTCGTAACGCTGCAGCGAGGCGTTGTAGGGGTTGAAGTCGGTGATCAGCTTCGGAATTTCGTTCGCCCGCAACCTCGCATCCCACTCGCCGCGCGAGATGCCGGCTTTTTCAGCTTCCTCGAGCATCGTCTTGTCCGAACCGTCCTTCGCCAGGCGGCGGGCGTATTCCCAGTTCCCTTCGTTCGGCGTGATGTGCCGGTAGCGAAGCCACGCCAGCGGATCGCTGGCGGATTGATCGATCGAGAACCGTTGCACG
The DNA here is from genome assembly GCF_009177095.1 of Lacipirellula parvula. Taxonomy (NCBI): domain Bacteria; kingdom Pseudomonadati; phylum Planctomycetota; class Planctomycetia; order Pirellulales; family Lacipirellulaceae; genus Lacipirellula; species Lacipirellula parvula. Next base: position 1,301,206 of record NZ_AP021861.1, on the reverse strand, counting down.
ACGTTCTTGCCGTCGACCTTCGCGTCGACTTGCCAACCGTCGGGTGTCGTCGCCGCCCACCGCAACGGCCAGCCAGCGTTATAGAGGGTGGCCGATTCGTAGTCCGAATCGTGAATGAGTTCGAGCATCGCGGCGACCTTCTCCGCGGGGCGTCGCGAGATCTGATACTCCGATTCGGCGGCGTCGATCGGCTTCACAAAAATGTCGCCCTGGTAGATGCGGATCTCCTCGCCCGGCAGGCCGACGAGCCGCTTGATGTAATTCATGTTGCCGTCGCCGGGAAACTTGAAAACGACGACGTCCCACCGCTCGGGCTCGCTGAAATCGACGCCGTACTTGTTCACCAGGATGCGATCGCCGGGGTAGCTCGGTTGCAACTCGATTTCCTCGCCGCTGAAATCTTCGGCGACGTTTTTGGGAAGATCGGGCCGCATCGGCATCAGGTTGCGGCACATGGGGCACATGCCGCCGACGACCTCGATGTTCTTGATGTGCTGGCGGACGCGCGTCAGTTCGTTCGTCAGATAATCCAATTGTCGCTGGATGTCTGCCGCGCGTCGCTGATGGCCCGAGCTACGTGCCGCGGAAAGTTCGCGCTGCCCCGCGTCAAGCTGCGCCTCCAGTTGCCGTTCGTTCGCTTTGGCTTTGTCAGTTTCGTCTCCTTCCACGCTCGCCGTGGTGCGGAAGCGGTGGCCGCACTCATTGCAGTTCACGTCCTTGTGCTGCCCCTGCAGAGACGGCGACATCGAACCGGTGGGAATGACGAACGCCTCGGCCTCGAACGTGCGGAAGAGGAACGCGAGCACGAACGCGACGACGATCGATTCGAGCGTCTCGCGGAACATGACGAAGTCGTGGCTCGACTTGGCCTCAGCTTGAACTTTGGCCGGCGCGGTCGCCTCAGGCGTCTCGCGGCGGTCGACGGGGGTCTTGGCTTTGGTCATCTACGGAGAAATTTCAGTATGGAATGCAGCCCGCGATTTACGCTTCGGAGCGAGAATTGGGCGATGGGGTCTTGCAGGTGGTTCGCCGAGGGCGTCGCAATATAGCCGGTGGGGGCGATTCGGGGAAACTTGAAACGGAGAGCTCCCCTGCCCTGCTAGCAGATGGTGGGAATTATACCGGGCGAGGGGCGGGAGGGGCTAAATCGCTCGGCGCCACGCTCCGGCGGGTCGTTGACCCGCGGCTGCGGATTCGTGCTGCGGGAAATCGTGGGAATCGCTACGCTTGGCGGCCGCTTCCCGACTTCCCGGCTCGCTGCAGGCCCTGCCATGTCTCTTCGCCGACTTTTTCGCCGTCGCCCCCATGTGCCGTTCGCCGAGTGGGGCGCCGAGGTGCGACGGTACGAGTTGCCGGCTGACGGCGTCGTGGAGTTCGCCCAGTGGCTCCATCCATGCGTTAGCGAGCAGCCGATCGAGCAGGCGGAAATTGACGGGCTACGACAGTTTATTCGGCCGGGCGACTTTGTGATCGACGTCGGCGCCCACACGGGCGACTCGACGATTCCGCTAGCGCTGGCCTGCGGTTCGACGGGCCGCGTGCTGGCGCTCGAGCCGAACCCACATGTCTACGCGATCCTCGAACAAAACGCCGGCCTGAACTTCGGCCGGACGCGGATCGACTGCCGCTGCTGTGCAGCGACGCCAGAGGACGGCACGTTCACCTTTCACTACGGCGACGCGTCGTTCTGCAACGGCGGGGCCGATGGTTCGCGGAATTGGAACCCGTGGCGGAAGAAGTTTCCGCTGCAGATCGAAGGCCGCAACCTGCTGAACATCCTGCGGACCGAGTACGCCGAGTGCTTGCCGTGGTTGAGCTATGTGAAAGTCGACGCGGAAGGGTTCGATCGGCAGATTCTCGAGTCGATTCTGCCGGTGCTGCGCGAGCGGCGACCGGTGGTGCGGACCGAGGTATTCAAGCGGCTGAGCAATGGCGAGCGGCAAGCGCTGTTCGATTTGCTGAGTTCGGCTGGATACGAACTGCATCGCTACGCGGCGGGGGCCGATCCGGTGGGGCCGATGCTCGCGCGGAATAAGATGAGCGTGGAGCGGCACTTTGACGTGATCGCGCTGCCGAAGAAGCGTGCTGCGGCGGCTGCTTAGGGAAAATGAACCCCTGAAATCCCCTCCCCTTGAGGGGGAGGGTTAGGGAGGGGTGATGACGCGGGTACCAGGGTTCCACCCCCTCCCCAGCCCTCCCCTCAAGGGGGAGGGAGCCACAACCTTCAATGCTACGCGCCCCCCGGGCGGAGCCCGGGGCTAGAAGTGCGTTAAGAATTTCCTTGCTCAGGCAATTCCGCGGTCGCTTTGCGGAACTCAGCGGCGAGCATTTCAATTTGCTCTTCATGCTGCATCTGCCGGGCAGCCCGCATGTCGGCGAGGCCGATGGCGAAGATCACGCCAACGGCGAGCAACAGCGCGAGGAGGTACATCGTCATCGCCAGCGGATTCGGCGGCAGCTGGTTGACCATCGTGATCGCGGCGCCGACGACGCCGATCAGGGCGCTCGCGACCATGCGGCGTTGGAGTTGCCGACGGACGAACTCGCGGCGACGACTGTTGCTAGGAGCGTGAATCCAATCTCGCCACTGATGCCAGTGGAGCGCGAAGAAAATCGCCGACAGGCCGACCAGCAGGTAGCCGAATAGTTCAGGGACGGTCATGGCGACGGCCTTGCTGTCGATGAAGGATTTACCACGACGGCACAACGGACACGACGAAAGACGAAGAATGAGGAACCGCCGATTGACGCAGATAAACGCGGATGGAAAGACGGTAAAGCTGTTGATGAGCAGCGAGTTTACTTTGTCTTCCCCTATCTGCGTTCATTCGCGTTCATCGGCGGTTCCATCTTCCCGGCCCTGTATTCCGTCGTGCTCGTCGTGTCGTCGTGGTTCAATTCTCACAACGTTACGCCCGCAGTTCGCCGCCGACTTGCTGCGAGAGGATTTCAACGATGCGTGCCCGCACGGCGTCGGCCTCTTCGTTGGTCAGCGTCGCCGTGGCCGAGCGGAGTTGCAGGCTGAAGAGGAGGCTCTTCTTGCCGGCGCCAAGCCGCTGGGCGTCGCGGTACGTTTCCTGAAATTGTACCGACTCGATCAGATCGCCGCCCGCGGTGCGGACGAGCCGCTCGACTTCCGACCAGCGAATCGTTTCGTTGACGACGATGTTCACGTCGCGGCTGACCGGCGGGTACTGCGACAGCGGCACGGCGGTGGGGGCGAGCTCCGCGGCCGCGATGAGAATTTCGACGTCGATCTCGGCGACCGTCGAGCCGCCGCGAAGTTCGAACCGCTCGCGGCCCGCCTTCGACAGTTCGCCGAGGTAGCCGAGCGTGTGCTCGCCGAGCCGCAAGCGGCACTGGCGGGCGTCGTCGAGCAACGGGTAGTCGACCTCGCCGACCTGCAGTTCTTGCGACGGTGCGATGCGGGCGACGAGGGCTTCGAGAATGCCCTTCAACTCCAGAAAACCGCCGCCGCTGGTGATGGCAAGCAAGCGCTTCTGCTGCGGGATTTCGCCGGCGATCGGCAGGTAGACGTTGGCGATTTCGAACAGCTCGATCGTGGGGTTCGAGAGCTTTTCGTTGTGGCGACGAGCCGTGAGCAAGCTCGGCACGAGCGTTTGTCGCAGGCAATCGGCGCGGCGGAGCACGGCAGTCGACGCACGGAGCGGCGCCTCATCCGACCAGGGCTGAATCGCATCGACGAGCGTTTCGTCGACGGCGCTCAGCGTCATCGCTTCGTCGAAACCGGCCGCGGTGAGCGTCGCGCGAACGCGGTCGAGCACGCGATCGAGCCGCGTGCGGGTCGACGCGGCCATCTTCACATTGCTGTCTTCGGGGATCTGGTCGTAGCCGTAAATACGGGCGACTTCTTCGATGAGGTCAATCTCGCGGGTGAGATCGGCCCGCCAGCTCGGCGGCAGCACCTTGATGCAGTGATCGCAAATGTGCGTCTCTTCGCAGCCGAGAGCGGTGAGAATCTTTTGCACCGTGACGACAGGGACTTCGATGCCGAGGACGCGCGGGAGTTGGGCCCAACGGAGCTTCACCACTTCGCGTTCTTTCGGCGTCACGGCGGGGCCGACGTCGATCACTCCCTCGGCCAGCGTGCCGCCGGCGGTTTGGAGGATCAGCTCGCAGGCGCGACGGCTCGCCCAATCGAGGCCGGCGAGGTCGACGCTGCGCTCAAACCGGTACGACGACGGGCTGTGGAGATGGTGACGCCGCGCGGTGGTGCGCACCGAAAGCGGGGCGAACGCGGCCGATTCGATAAGCACGTCGACCGTGGCGTCGGTCACTTCGCTATCGACGCCCCCCATCACGCCGGCGACGGCGACGGGCCGCTTCGCGTCGGCGATAACGCACGTGTCCGCGGCGAGTTCGTATTCCTGATGGTTGATCGCTTGGAACTTCTCGCCCGGCTTCGCGGCGCGGACGATGATCTTGCCGCCGGAGAGCTTCGCAAAGTCAAACGCATGGAGCGGCTGGCCGCACTCGAACATCACGTAGTTGGTGACGTCGACGACGTTGTTGATCACCGCGATGCCGAGCGTGCGGAGGCGATCGGCGAGCCACGCCGGGCTGGGGCCGATCTTCACGCCGCGGATGAGGCGGGCGGTGTAGCGGGGGCACAGCTCGGGGGCTTCGATCGTCACGCTGGTGAGAGTGTCTATCTTCGGGCCCTTCGCAGCGACCGTGGCGGCGGGGATCGCGATCGGCAGGTCGTAGAGGACGCCGACTTCGCGGGCGACGCCGATGTGGCCGAGGCAATCGGGGCGATTGCTGGTGACTTCAAGGTCGATCGCTTCGTCGCTCGCGCTCTCGAAGTTGAGGCCGGAGAGAGCGAAGCGATCGGCTAGTTCAGCCGACGGCATCGTGATAGCGACGTAGTCTCTTAGCCAATCGAGTGAAACGATCATGGGAAAAAGATCTCACGCAAAGGCGCGAAGGAATTTGAAGTCAGCTCACTTAGCGCCTTTGCGCCTTTGCGTGAGACATGCATTTAGAACTGCGATAAAAACCGCACGTCGTTTTCGTACAACGCGCGGATGTCGGTGATGCCGTGTTGCCGCATGCAGACGCGTTCGACGCCCAGGCCGAAGGCGAAGCCGGTGACCTCTTCGGGGTCGTAGCCGACGGCTCGCAGGACGTTGGGGTCGACCATGCCGGCGCCGCCCATTTCCATCCAGCCTCCCTGCCAGTTCATGTCGACTTCGACGCTCGGCTCGGTGAACGGGAAGAACGACGGGCGGAAACGGATGTGCACCTCGTCTTTGCCGAAGTAGCTTTGGCAGAAGAGGCGGAGGACGCTCTTCAGGTCGGCCATCGTCACGCCGCGATCGACCAGCAGACCTTCGATCTGGTGGAACATCGGGTAGTGCGTGGCGTCGGCCGTATCGGGGCGATAGACGCGGCCGAGGGAGATGATCCGCACGGGTGGCGGGGTGCTCTCCATGACGCGGATTTGGACGGTGCTGGTTTGGCTGCGGAGGAGGAGCGGTTTTTCTGGCGCTGCTCCAGCGGCGGGGCCTGGCACCCGGTTTGAAGAACCGGGGGCTAATGCAGTTGCTGTCGCCAGGTAGAAGTTATCGAGGGGATCTCTCGCGGGGTGGATCGCGGGGATGTTGAGGGCTTCGAAGTTGTGCCACTCGTCTTCGATCTCGGGGCCCTCGACGGCGGTGAAGCCGAGGCGGCCCATGATGTCCTTCATGTCGGCGATCGTTTGCGTCACCGGATGAAGGTGGCCCAAGCGGAACGGTCGGCCGGGCTGAGTGGGATCGAATGATGCTAAAGCACCGGTGAGGGTAGACGAGACTCCCGATATGTCGACCGTATGGATGCGCACTCTAGCCGCTTCGAGCGCGGCCTCCACGGCGGCCTTCGCCTCGTTGAACTTCTTACCGGCGGCTGGCTTGTCGGCCTTGTCGACCTTGCCGAGGCCTTGCTGCGCAGCTTTCAGCTTGCCCGCCTTGGCGCCGGTGAAGTCGACGCGGGCCTCTTCGAGCGCAGCGGCATCGGCGACTGCTGCGAACGCTTGTTGCGCGGCGGCGCTCAACTCGTCGAGCGAGGCGCAGAACTCGCGTAGACCGTCGGATACGTTAGAAGTCGTCATGGCACACGATAGCCTAACGGCCATCTAGCCGGACCGCCACGCGGTCCGGGAGGAAGCGGCGAACGTTCTCCACCGCCGCCCGGCGGGCGTGGCCCGCCGGCTAGTGACGGCGCTGGTGCCGTTACCGCAGCTGAACTGACTTGAAGACCGACTGCAGTAAGTGCAGTTTAGGCCGACAGCGCTTCGCGGGCCTTGGCCACGATCGCATCGAACGCAGCGGGATCGGCAATCGCGATTTCCGACAGGGTCTTGCGATCGAGGTCGATCTGGGCCTTCTTCAGGCCGGCGATGAACTCGCTGTAGCGGAGACCACGCTCGCGGGCGGCGGCGTTGATGCGGATGATCCACAGCTTGCGGAACTCACGCTTCTTCACGCGGCGATCGCGGAAGGCGTACGCCTCGGCGCGGACGAGCGTTTCCTTGGCACTGCGGAGGAGCGTTCCGCGTCCGCCGGTAAAGCCCTTGGTCTTCTTGAAGAGGCGATTCTTCGCCTTGTTACGGGCTGAGCCCTTGGTGGTTCTCATTAAAGGAACCCCTTATTGCTGAAGTCTCACGCCCAGGCCTCTTCCATGGTGGAAGACGTTTAACGCCCGGCGAGGTTGGTAGTGGGGATGGTGACGCGTCACCAATCACCCGGGTTAGTAGCTGTTTCCGCAGAGAGCCTTGATCACCATCTTCGATTCGACGGTAGCCGAGACTTCGGTGCCACGGAGTTGGCGCTTGCGCTTGCTGCTCATGCGGGCGGCCAAATGGCTGGTGCCTGCCGAACGGTGCTTCGCCTTGCCCGTGGCGGTGAGACGGAAACGCTTCTTGGTACCCTTGTGGGTCTTTTGCTTTGGCATGACTCTATCTCCCCTTTGCGGGGATTGGGCCTCAAAACAGGTGGTAGCCCCGCATCATAACAAAATTGGTCGGGGTGAAAAGCCGCCTTTTTCGCAGTTGCTGGCCTGTGGTCGTTCGTTTGGCAATATTGACGGCACGCGCCACGGAAAATTGGGCGGGTGGACTGGAAATCTGCACTCTAACGTGCACAATTTCTCACGTTGGGCAGTAGCCCGTCGTGGAGTTATCGGCTGTTGATGGCAACGGCTCCATCGAAGCCCCTCCCACAGAGGGGGCACGACCTACTCGGCTCAGCGACAAGACAGCGACAGAAGCCGTAAACCACTTGCTCGTAATAACTTGCAGCGAGAGAGTTCGCGAACCGAGCCCGAACAGCCCATTCTCACACGGGAAACGGCGACTTGAACGAGGAACCTGCCGAACCTGAGCCGCAAGTGGCGCCGCCCACGGCCGGCCGGGGAATAAAGGGGCGATTTTTCGCATTCCTGGCGGTCGGCGTTGGGGTGCTCGCGGGGCTGGGCCTCTTCACCTTCGGATACGGCCAGGGCGCCAGCTACCTCAGCAACGATCCCAAAGGCTGCGTTAACTGCCATGTGATGCAGGGGCATTTTGATTCCTGGGAGCAATCGAGCCACCGCCACGTCGCCGTCTGCAACGACTGCCACTTGCCCCATCACCCGATCGGCAAGTGGGTCACCAAGGCCGACAATGGGTTCTTTCATTCGCTGGCGTTCACGCTCGAAAACTTTCACGAGCCGATCCAGATCAAGCCGCGCAATCGCCGGGTGACGCAGGAGGCTTGCCTCCATTGCCACGCCGATCTCGTCCACAACCTGCTCCCCGCCGAATCGGGGGGCGACATGCTCAATTGCATTCATTGCCACAGCGACGTCGGTCACGCTTTCAAAGACTGAAAGCTTAGTCGACGACTCGCCGCCACTTTTCCGAACGCCGTCGGAGCCTCGCCAACATGAGTTCAGCCGCCGCCAAAACTCCTGCCACGAAGCCCAAGCGCTCACGCGGTCCGTTGCTGCTGGCGCTGCTCGCGGCGGTCGTCGCGCTCGCCACGGTCGGCGTCGCGGCGCTGCTCATTTCGATCTTCGAGCATAAGCAGGAAGGCCGCACGCCGTTCGTGCGATTGGTCGATGTGAAAGAAACAAGCACCGATCCCGTCCCTTGGGGTATCAATTGGCCGTCGCAGTTCGACAGCTATCGCCGCACGGTCGATGACGAAGAGACGGAGCGCGGCGGCTCAAGCGCGATGCCGGCGAGCAAGCTCGACGAGCACCCTTGGCTCAAGCGACTGTACGCCGGCTACGCCTTCAGCATCGACTATCGCGAAGCGCGTGGCCACGCTTACATGCTGTACGACCAGGAGGTGACCGATCGCGTGACGCAGCGCCCACAGAGCGGGGCGTGCCTCCATTGCCATGCGTCGATCATTCCGACGTATCGCCGACTAGGGCTTGAAGCCGAAGGGAAGGAAGCGGACGCGGAGACGCTGGCGAACGATTTTAATTGGCCCGCCGTGATGGAAGGGTTCAAGCTTGCCAGTGCGATGGAGTACTCGGCGGCGCACAACGAACTTCTCAAAACGCCCGATGGTACGCCGGGGGAGAAGAATCCGCTATTTCCCGGGGGAAATACGCCAAATACGCCGGCCAACCCGCCCGCTTCGGAAGGGAAACCGTCCGATGGCGAGGACGACGTGGGCACTGGTGAAGAGGCCGCAGGCAAGGTCGACGAGCATCACCTCGGCGACGCCCATCCGGTGGCGTGCATCGACTGCCACGATCCGAAGACGATGGAGTTACGGATCACGCGGCCTGGGTTCATCAACGGCATCGCCGCGCTCGCGGAGAGCGATGATCCAGTTCCGCACATGCCGAGCGTCGAGCGGTGGCGGAAAGGGAATCGCCAGCGGCCGTATGATCCGAACGTCGATGCCTCGCGACAGGAGAAACGCAGCTTCGTCTGCGGGCAGTGCCACGTCGAGTACTACTGCGGCCCGAAGGAGACGTTGTTTTTTCCTTGGCAGAACGGGCTGAAGATCGAGCAGATCGAAAAGACGTACGACGGGCACAAGTTCCCCGACGGCGAGCCGTTCTACGACTTCGTCCATGGCGAGACTGGTGCGCACGTTTACAAAGCGCAGCATCCGGAATTCGAGATGTGGAGCCAAGGGATCCACGCGCGCAGTGGCGTAAGTTGCGCCGACTGCCATATGCCTTATCAACGCGAGGGAGCGATGAAGGTGAGCAGCCACTGGGTGCGGAGCCCGCTGCTAAACACCAACAACGCATGCCAAACGTGCCACAATGTTCCCGAAGAGGAACTGCGCGACAAGGTCGCCACGATCCAGGGACGGACGACCGCGCAGATAGAACGGGCCGCCGTCGCGCTCACCGACATGCTCGACGCGATTCGCGACGCCGAAGCGGCGGGGGCGACCGAAGAGGAACTGGGGCTAATCTTCGAGTTGCAGAAGAAAGCGGCGTGGCGGCTCGACTTTGTGAGCAGCGAAAACTCGAAGGGATTCCACGCCGACCAGGAGGCGATGCGGATTTTGGGCGAGTCGATCGACTATAGCCGCCAAGCCGAGGCAGCGGCGCTGCGTCTGAGAGCGCCGAAGGCGCCGGAGTCGACGCGCGAGGTCGTTCCGGTTGAGGGCGTAACGCCGGCACGGAAGAACTAGCGGCGGTATTCGCGCACTGACGAAAGGCGCCCCCCGTTGGCGCCTTCAGAACACTTGACTCCTCCCAGGCCGCAGTTTATTTTACCGAAAGGTTATTTAACCAAAAGGTAAATCGCCATGACGGCCGATAAGCTTTCCGCGACGTTTGCCGCGCTGGCCGACCCCACTCGCCGGGCGATTCTCGGGCGATTGGCCAAGGGGCAGTCGTCGGTGACCGAGCTAGCATCTCCCTTTAAGATGACGATGCCCGCAATTTCGAAGCATTTGAAGGTGCTCGAGAAGGCGGGGCTCATCGAACGGGGGCGCGACGCCCAATGGCGGCCCTGTCGGCTGAAGGCGAAGCCGCTGGCCGAGGCGGCGGGGTGGATCGACCAGTACCGCCAGTTTTGGGAGGAGAGCTTCGATCGACTCGACGCCTACCTCCAGGAGATTCAGCGCAAGGAAGCGGACGCGACCCCGGAGTCGGCGAGCGAAACGGCCGCCGCTCCTCCTACCGATTCCCCGGAGCCAATCGATGACCGCCAGCTTTGACCCTGCCGCCAACGAGTCGACTTCCGACCGCGAGATTGTCATTACCCGGCTGCTCGACGCCCCGCGGGAGCTAGCGTTCTCGGCGTGGACCGACCCCGAGAAGGTGGTGAAGTGGTGGGGGCCGAACGGGTTTACGACGACGATCGAGCGGATGGACGTCCGCCCGGGCGGCGTTTGGAAGTACGTAATGCACGGCCCCGATGGAACCAACTATCCGAACAAGACGGTGTACGAAGAAATCGTCCCGCCGGAACGGCTGGTTTACACCCATAGCGGGGGCGATCCCGTGCCGGGCGAGCGGGCGGTGCAATTTCGCTCGACCGTGACATTTGTACAGCAAGGCGGCCAGACTAAGATAACCATGCAAATGGTGTTCAAGACGCCGGATGATCGCGCATACGTCGTGGAGAAGTATGGGGCGATTGAAGGCGCGGTGCAGCATTTGGCGCGGTTGAATGAGTTTTTGTTGGGATAGGTCAGTGGTCCGTTGTCAGTGGTCAGTGGTCAGTGGCTGGCGATGGGGATTGCTGGTGCATGTTCAGATGCTAATTCGCTGGGGCACGTCGATTGCCCCGGTTTGAAGAACCGTGCACCCTTCACCCCCCGGTTTGAAGAACCGGGGGCTAATTTCGCAACTGACAACGGACCACTGACAACTGACTCGCACACACGTCAATCATGTCCACTGTCCTACCAGACGCCGCCGTGCGTGACGCCGTCGATGCGATTTATCGCGCCGAGTCGCGGCGCGTGTTTGCGACGCTCATTCGGTTACTCGGCGATTTCGATTTGGCTGAGGAGGCGCTGCACGAGGCGTTTGCTTCGGCGGTGAAGCAGTGGCCGACGGAGGGGGTGCCGGCGAATCCGCGGGCGTGGCTTGTCTCGGCGGGGCGGTTCAAGGCGATCGATGCGATTCGCCGGCGGGCGCGGTTCGATGCGTCGCTGGGAGACCTGGCCGATCGAAATGAAACGGCCGTCGGGCCGGCGGAGTTGGCCGAGGAGGCGGGGGTCGAGGACGATCGGCTGCGGCTGATTTTCACCTGCTGCCACCCTGCCTTGCCGCCCGAGGCGCAAACGGCACTCACGCTCCGCGAAGTGTGCGGGCTAACGACCGAAGAGATTGCGAGCGCGTTTCTCGTGGCGCCGTCGACGCTCGCCCAGCGGATCGTGCGGGCGAAATCGAAAATCCGCGATGCGAAGATTCCATACCAAATTCCTTCGCGCGAGGATCTGCCCGATCGGCTCGAATCGGTCCTGCAGGTCGTTTATTTGGTGTTCAACGAAGGGTATGCCGCGTCGTCGGGCGACTCGGTAACGCGGGCCGATCTCTCCGGCGAGGCGATTCGACTCGGCCGGCTGCTCGTGGAGTTGTTGCCCGAAGCGGAATCGCTCGGCCTGCTCGCGCTGATGGTGCTGCATGAATCGCGGCGGGCGGCCCGCGCCGATGGGAACGGCGAGCTCATTTTGCTCGACGCCCAAGATCGCGGGCTGTGGGATCGGACGCTGATCGCCGAAGGGCAGTCGCTGGTGGAGCGGGCGCTGGCGTCGCAGGAAGTCGGGCCGTACACGCTGCAGGCGGCGATTTCGGCGATTCATGCCGATGCCCGCGAGGCGGCGGCGACCGATTGGCCGCAGATTGTGGCGATTTACGACGTGCTGCTGCGGGCCGTGCCGACGCCGGTGGTGGAGCTGAACCGGGCCGTCGCCGTGGCGATGCGGGATGGGCCGGGGGCGGGGCTCGATTTGGTCGACGCGATTCTCACGCGGGGCGATTTGGCGGATTACCATTTGGCCCACAGCGTGCGGGCCGATTTCTGCCGACGACTGGGGCGGAGCGAGGACGCTCGCCGGTCGTACGAGCAGGCGCTGGCGCTGACTCGGCAGGAGCCGGAGCGGCGGTTTTTGGAGGGGCGGCTGCGGGAGTTGGCTTGAGAGCGGTTGGTACGGTGTTCGCTGTGGGAGGCGTCTCCGACGCCGATTCGACGTTCCAAGCGAGGCGGTTTGCAACGCGAAATCGGCGTCGGAGACGCCTCCCACAAATTTCTGGAAAAGTTTTCGGGGCCCTGTCGATTCGGCCCCATCCCGAGCGACTACCTCATGTCAGCAGCCAACGGGCGCCACTTGCTTCCCGCCGCGGCAGGCCTTCCGCCGGCGGGCTGATCCTTACCGAACAACCGACCAATTCTGGAGATACGACGATGACCGCCGCTGTGAAACCAGTCGTTTCGAACATGTTCATCAACCTGCCGGTGCAGGACCTTCCGCGCTCGGTCGCCTTCTTTGAGAGCCTGGGCTTCTCGATCAACAAGCAGTTCAGCAACGAACAAGGAGCGTGCGTCGTGCTGGGGGAACACAGCTACGCGATGCTGCTCACGATCCCGTTCTTCGAGACCTTCACGACGAAGAAAACGGCCGACGCGAAACAGGCGGTTGGCGCGCTGATTGCGTTGTCGGTCGATAGCCGCGAGGTGGTCGACGCGCTGGTGAACGCCGCCGGGGCCGCCGGGGGGACGCCGCAGGAATCGTCGACCGATCACGGGTTCATGTACGAGTGGGGGTTTGAGGACCTCGACGGGCACATGTGGGGGCCCTTCTGGATGGATCCGAATTATGTGCAGCCGCAGGAAGGTTAGTGTTCTGTTCGTGCGTCACTCGCTTCGCAAATAAAAACAAATACTTCAACACAGAGGACACAGAGAGCACGGAGAAGAATGCAAATCGATAATCTCTTCTTCGTGTTTCTCTGTGGCCTCTGTGTTCTCTGTGTTAAACGCATTTCTCTTCGAGCAGTGGAGATAGAGTCATGAAATTCATCGTCTTCGTAAAGGCCTCGGCCGAAACCGAGGCTGGCGTGATGCCGACCGAAGCGCAGCTCACCGAGATGGGCGCGTACAACGAACAGCTCGTGAACGCGGGCATTATGCGGGCGGGCGAGGGGCTGCACCCGAGCTCGCGGGGCGCTCGCATCATGTTCTCCGGCGAGAAGCGGACGGTGGTCGACGGGCCGTTCGCCGAGACTAAGGAGCTGGTGGCCGGCTTTTGGATTTGGGAATGCAAGTCGCTGCAGGAAGCGATCGAGTGGGCGCAGAAGTGCCCGAATCCGACGGGGCATGAATCGCAACTGGAGATTCGGCAGGTCTTCACGATGGAAGATTTTGGCGACGCGGTGACGCCGGAGCTGCGGGCTCAAGAGGAGCGACTGGCGGCGGAGATTGCGAAGAAGTAGTGGCGAGTAGTTGCTGCAAGTGTTTGTGGGAGGGGTCTCCGACCCCGAAGCGTAGCGATAGAGCCAACTTGCCTCGTGTTGGCAAGCGAAATCGGCGTCGGAGACGCCTCCCACAAAGCTGTTACAGGCGAAGGCCAATAACAACGATCGAACGGCGATGAGATACGTTTGCCTCGGATACATGGATGCTCCGGCGTGGAAGTTACTGCCGCTTGCGGAGCGGGGGGCGTTTCGCGACGAGTGCCGGGGGTATGCCGAACTGCTCGCCAAGGCGGGGCATGTCGTGGCGTGCGAGGCGCTCGACTGCGAGGAGAACGCCGCGACGCTGCGACTACACCACGGCGCGGCAGCGGTCGAACCGGGTTGCCTGGTCGGCGGCGGCCGGACAACGTTGCGGGGGATGTTGGTGATCGAGGCGAGTGATATGAATCATGCGATACAGCTCATGGCACGCCACCCCGTCGTGCAACGGGGTGGGAGCGTTGAGGTTCGGCCTGCAGCGACGTGGGAAACTACCGGGCGAGTCGATGGCGGTGAAAAAAGTTTGAGAAAACCTGCGGGGGCTGTCGAGGCGGGGCGTTTCCGTTCGACTAACTCGTGAGAACAGAGAATCGGGATCGGCGACGATGACTGCAAACCAAGCCAACGCGACCGAGGGGACCGCCGGACGGGCGACGATCGACATCGTCAACGTACGGTTGTTCGATGCGACGCCGACGCAGCTGTTCGAGGCGTTCAGCGATCCCGAGCAACTCGCCAAGTGGTGGGGGCCGGCGGGGTTCACGAACACGATCGAAGAGTTCGACTTCCGTCCTGGCGGAGCGTGGCGGATCACGATGCACGCCCCCAACGGCGGCGACTTTGCGAACGAATCGCAGATCGTCGAGTTCGTGAAGCCGACGCGAATTGTGTTCGATCACCTGCGGCCAATGCACTGGTACCGGATGACGATGACGTACCAGGCGGTGGGCGAGCAAACGGAACTGACGTGGCTGATGAAGCTTGAGGCGTCGCCGGAGAGTGAAAAGCTGCGCGAGTTCATCGAGCAAGCGAATGAGCAGAATTTTGATCGTCTGGCGGCGCATGTGGCGGGCGTGATCGCCCAACAATAAACATATCTGGCCCCCTCTCCTTTGGGGGGAGGGCTGGGGAGGGAGTGGAACGCCGGTACCAGATTCAGTCACCCCTCCCTAACCCTCCCCCTCAAGGGGAGGGGACCACAAGAATGAAGTAGTGGAGCGAGCATCATGAAATACATGCTTTTGATTTACGGCGCCGAAGAGGCCTGGACGGAAACGGAGCGGAAAGAATGCTTTGGCGAGTCGGCCGCTTTGTGCCGAGCGCTGGCCGAGGATGGCAAGTTCCTGGCTGCGTCGCCGCTCCACTCGGTGACCACGGCGACGAGCGTGCGGGTGCGTGATGGGAAGCGACTCGTTACGGACGGGCCGTTTGCCGAGACGCGCGAGCAGCTCGGCGGTTACTTTCTCGTCGACGCGTCGGATCTCGATGAAGCGATTGCGATCGCGGGGCGAATTCCGGGCGCCCGAAAGGGGACTGTGGAAGTGCGGCCGATCGTGGAGATCGACGGGCTGCCGAAGTAGGCGTTCATGAATCGCAGCCACAACTCGATGGTCGCCTTGATATAGGAGTCAACCCAATGCGTTTTATGCTCGTTAGTTTCGACGATGAACAGTACTGGGAAGGGGCCGGCGCCGAGAAGCATTTGGCGGCGATGAAGGAAGCGACGGCGTTGTGCCACGACCTCGACCGGCAGGGGAAATACCTGTTCGCGACGCCGCTGCAGCCGGCGCGATCGGCGACGCTCGTGCGGGTGCGCGACGGGAAGACGACCGTCACCGCCGGGCCGTACGCCGAAAGCCGCGAGGTGCTAGGCGGGTTCTACATTATCGAGGCCGAATCGGTGGGAGAAGCGGCGGAGATTGCGGCGCGGCATCCGGGCGCTCGGCATGGAACGGTGGAGATTCGCGCTTTGCTGCCGCTGGAAGGCGTGCCGGCGACGAAGTTGTAGAAGCTTCGTCAGTGGTCCGTTGTCAGTTGCGAATGCGGTGTAGGCAGTTCTTCCTACTCACTTAAACACTCACTCACTCACTCCCATGCTCACCAAAATCCTCATCGGCGTCGCCGTCGTTCTGGTTCTGCTCTTCGTCGCCATCGCGACGCGGCCTTCGCGGTTTCGGTATGTGCGCTCGACACGCATCAAGGCGCCGCCGGCGGTGTTGTTCGATTTGGTGAACAACCTGCGGAAGTGGCACGGGTGGTCGCCGTGGGAAAAGCTTGATCCGAACCTGCAGCGGATTTACGACGGCCCTGAGGCGGGCGTCGGCGCCACCTACGCCTGGAAAGGGAACGGCAACGTCGGCGAGGGGCGGATGACGATCGTCGGCAGCCAACCGCACGAGCGGGTCGATCTCAAGCTCGAATTCTTCAAGCCGTTCACGGCCACAAACAGCGCTGACTTCGTCTTCAAGAAGGTCGGCGACGAGACGGAAGTCACTTGGTCGATGGAGGGGAACTACAACTTCATGACGAAGGCGATTGGGCTGGTGATGAACATGGAAAAGCTGTGCGGCGGGCAGTTTGAGGAAGGGCTCGCGAACATGAAGCAGTTGGCGGAGTCGCAGGCGAAGGTTGGCGTTCAGCATTGAATGCGGGGATTTCTTAACCACGAAACGCACGAAAGGGCACGAAACTAATGCCAAGTATTCACCGCTGATCGACGCTGATGATTCGCTAATAAGAACTAAATGCTTTTGAATTTATTAGCGTCCCCTCAGCGTTCATTAACGGTGCAATCCCCGCATTTCCCTTTTCGTTTCTTTCGTGTGTTTCGTGGTTCAATCTCCGCGCTCCCGCATTTAGACCTATCTGAAGGCAAACTCATGCCCGTTAAATCTCACCCCAGTTTCAAGCTGACGACGCCGAGCGATTTGGAGATTGTCATCACGCGGGCGTTCGACGCGCCGCGGGAATTGGTCTTCGATTGCTGGACGCTGCCGGAACATGTGCGCCAGTGGTGGGGTTGCCGCACCGCGCAGATGGATGTCTGCGAGATCGACCTGCGGCCGGGGGGAGCATACCGCTACACGTTACGGATGCCCGACGGTTCAGAGTGCGGCTTCCGCGGCGTTTACAAAGAGATTATGCGGCCGGAGCGGCTGATCCACTCGTTCATTTACGATCCGTTCCCGCAGGCGCCGGCGGAGATCACCGTCACGTTTACGGAGCGCGACGGGATCACGACTGTAACGGATCTGACGATCCATTTATCGAAGGAAGCCCGCGACGGTCATCTGCATTCAGGCATGGACGTCGGAGCCGCCGAGTCGCTGGATCGGCTCGCGGAGCATCTCGATACGTTGACTTGTTGAGTTAAGCGTTTGCTCTTCCCCCTCCCATAAAGGGAGGGGCTCGCAGCGGGGGCTCCCCACTGCACTACTCGACTAACAAACGCCGCCTGGGGGGCGTTAGCGCTAGCGATCCGCCTGCATCCAAACTTGTTCGTGTAGTTGAGCGAAGGAACAAACCCAGCAGCTTTCGTGAACTGCGCGGCCACGTAAAAAAATCTACTGATTCACCACCTGCCGGCGAGTAAGCCATGCGTTGTGTAGCCAACTTGCCGGCCTATTTCTGGAGGTTCCGATGAAACTCAAGTCACTCTCAATCGCCTGTTTTGGGCTCATGGCGATTACCGCCGTCGCTTACGCCGCCGATGCCAAGAAGCCCGACGCCGCGGCGATGCCGCTGCCTCCCGGTTGGACGGCGGAGGAAATGCAACGCTGCATCGCGGCGGCGACGCCCGGCAAGCCGCACGAACGGCTGAAGCAAGACGTCGGCACGTGGACCGGCAAGGGAACGTTTTGGATGGCGCCCGGCCTGCCGCCGGTGACCAGCGAGCTCACCTCGGTCTACACGCCGGTGCTCGATGGTCGGTACGTGAAATGTGAGATGAGCGGCGACATGCCGGGTATGGGTCCATTCGTCGGCGAAGCGCTGTTCGGGTTCGACAACGTCTCGCAGAAGTACGTCGCGTCGATGATCGACAACCACTCGACCGGCATCATGCAGGGCGAAGGCGACCTAACTCAAGACGGCAAGACGATCAATTGGGAGTATGTGGTCAATTGCCCGCGGGAGCAGAAGCCGGTGAATATTCGCCAGGTCGAGACGAACACGAGCGCCACGGAAAAGACGCTGGAGATGTTCGGGACCGACCCGAAATCGGGCAAGGAATTCAAGATGATGAGCATCGAGTTCACGAAGAAGTCGTGAGCTTGCTCGAACGTCGCTTCGCCCGACTTAGCCCGGAGCAAGCTTGCTCCGGGCTAGGGGGCTGAATACTACCGCTCGACCCCTCGTTATTGAGAGATATTGCGATGCCTGCCCATGCTGTGGTTTCGTCTGCCGAGTGGCTTGCTGCTCGCAAAGCGCTGCTTGCCGAGGAAAAGGCGTTCACGCGCCAGCGCGACGAGCTCAATCGCCGCCGGCTCGAGTTGCCTTGGGAACGGGTCGAAAAGACCTACTTGTTCAACGGCCCGGCGGGGCAGGAGTCGCTCGGCGATCTGTTCGCAGGGCGGCGGCAGCTGCTGATTTACCACTTTATGCTCGGCCCCGGCTGGGCGGAGGGGTGCCCCAGCTGCTCGTACATTTCAGACCATTTTTCGGGAATGATGCCGCATTTGAACGCCCGCGACATCACGCTCGGCGCCGTCTCGCGGGCGCCTTGGCCCGAGATCGAAGCGTTCCAGCGGCGGATGGGCTGGAAGTTCCACTGGGTTTCCTCGGCGGGAAGCGATTTTAACTTCGACTACCACGTCTCCTTCCAGCCGGAGGAAATCAAGCAAGGCGATCTCACCTACAACTACGCGGAAATGGGCGGCACGCCGACGGAGGAGTTGCCAGGGATCAGCGCATTTTTCCGCGATCCCGACGGGTCGATCTACCATGCCTATTCGAGCTACGCCCGCGGCCTCGACATGCTGGTGGGGGCGTACAACTACCTCGATATCGCCCCGCTCGGGCGGAATGAGGAAGGGCTGGCCCACTCAATGTCTTGGGTGCGGCACCACGACAGGTACGAACACAACTACCTGGTCGACCCGCTGGCGGCTTACGCGCCGCCGAAGGGGTCTTGTTGCTGCAAGTGAGCATATCCGTTTCCGCGCAGCAGGAGCACGCAGCGATGCACTCTTTGCCCATTAAACCGCGTGCCTGTTGCTGCCGAAGCGGCAACGATGAAGAGCAACGGAGCTCTCCCCTGCCCCGCGTGGCCGGAGCGAACCGATGGCTCGGACGCGGCGTTGAGCTAGCCGGTTGGCTCGTCCCCGGGACGCTGCTGGCGTTTTTCCCCAAGTGCCCGCTGTGCGTCGCGGGCTACGTGGCGCTGGAGACGGGGCTCGGGATCTCGCTGGCGGCGGCAACCTATCTGCGCTGGGGGTTGCTGGTGCTGTGCGTCGGATCGCTCGCGTACATGGCGGCGCGGCGCATGAAAAAGCCCGGAGCGAGCTTGCTCCGGGCTATTCGTTAGCGCGAAATCGCGTCATCGAAAACGCCTCGCGGCGAATTACTTGGGCGCGTAGATCACTACAATGCGGCGGCCCATCATCGACGGGTTCTGCTCGACCTTCGCGATGTCGGCCAGGTTCTCGGTCAGCTTGGCGACGAGCTTAAACCCTTCGTCGACGTGGGCGTTTTCACGACCGCGGAAAATCACCGAGCAGACGACTTTGTCGCGTTCGGCCAACCACTTCCGCGCGTGACCAGCCTTCGTCAGGAAGTCGTGGTCGCCGATTTTCGGCCGCAGGCGGATTTCTTTGTTCTTGCTGTGGTGGACGTGGCCTTTGTGCTGCTTCTTCTTTTGCTGGTACTTGAATTTGCCGAAGTCCATGATGCGGCAAACGGGCGGCTTCTCAAGCGGAGCCACCTCGACCAGATCGAGCCCCGACGAACGCGCCTTCTCAAGCGCCTCATCTCGCGTGATCACTCCCAACTGAGCGCCGTCGGCGTCAATGACCCGAATCGGCGAAATCCGGATCATCTCGTTGATCCGTTGCTGCTGCTTGCGTTCGATGGCTAACTACTCCAATGGGTTAGAAAGGCTCACGGCTTTCAGCTGTCGGCTCGTGGCCAGAGGAGCTGTGTAGCCGTGCAGATGATTGGCTGACGGCCGTTAGCTGACAGCCGACGGCCATACGCATGACAAGTATTGTTCACGCCGGGCCGAACGGTCAAATATCCCGCGAAAAACGGCTGCCTGCAATCGCAATCCGCCAAAATTCCCGGCGTTTTCGCAATTGTCAGGTAGCCGCGGCTCAACGAGCCGCCGGAGCGAGCTAAGCAACAAATGCTGAAGGATGAAGGCGGAAGGCTGAAAGGAAATGCATTTCTCAGCATTCCGCCTTCATCCTTCAGCATTCGCTCCGCTCAATACTCGTTCTTCGCCCCGCGGTCGACCGGCGACGGCGCTGCGGCGTCGGCAACCTGGCGAACCGTCTTCGCATCGATCTCCGCCTGCAGCCGAGCGATCGCCTCCGCCAGCGGAAACGCCCCCAAGTCGCCGTCGATGCGATCCCGCAGGGCAACGGTTCCGTTGGCGGCGTCCTTCTCGCCCACCACAATCATGTACGGAATCAGACCCAGCTGGGCTTCGCGGATCTTCGCCTGCAGCTTGCTGCCGCGGTAATCGCCCGTGACGCGGAAGCCCGCCTCCTTCAGCTTCTGCTCCACCGAGCGGCCGTACTCTTCGGACTTTTCGCTGACGGTCACCACGCGGGCCTGCTCCGGCGCCAGCCACAACGGGAACGCCCCGGCAAAATGCTCGATCAGCACGCCGACGAACCGCTCCATCGACCCCAGCGGCGCCCGGTGAATCATCACCGGCTGATGCGGGGCGTTGTCGGCGCCGGTGTATTCCAGGCCGAACCGCTCTTTGCTCGGCAGGTTGTAGTCGAGCTGCACCGTGCCCAGCTGCCACTCGCGGCCGATGCAGTCGGTCACCACGAAGTCGGCCTTGGGGCCGTAGAAGGCCGCCTCGCCCGCTTCGATCGACATGTCGGGCAAATCCATCGACTCGCAAACCGCCTTGAGCGACGCCTCGGCCCGATCCCAGACCTCGGAGCTGCCGACGTACTTGTCGCCGTTCGGGTCGCGGAAGCCCAGCCGGACCCGGTAGTTGTTCATGCCGAGCGATTTCAGCACGGTTTGGGTCATTTCCAGACAGCCGCGGAACTCGTCAGCCACCTGCTCTTCAGTGCAGAAGATGTGGGCATCGTCCTGGCAGAAGCCGCGGACGCGGGTCATGCCGTTCAGTTCGCCCGACTGCTCGAAGCGGTAGACGGTGCCGAATTCCGCCAGCCGGACCGGCAAATCGCGATACGACCGCGGCTTCGCCTTGTAAATCATGATGTGATGCGGGCAGTTCATCGGCTTGAGGAGGTAACGTTCCCCCTCGCCCGGCTTCTGCCCTTCCCGCTCGCTGAGATCGATCGGCGGGAATTGCGAATCGCTGTAATACGGGAAGTGGCCCGAGATCTGGTAGAGCTCGATCTTGCCGATGTTCGGAGTGTAGACCGCGTCGTAGCCGCGGCGGCGGAGCTCGCCCTTCAGGTAATCCTCCAGGGTTTGCCGAATGACGGCGCCCTTCGGCAGCCACAGGATGAGCCCGGAGCCGACGGTTTGGCTGATGGTGAACAGCTCGAGCTGCTTGCCGAGCACGCGGTGGTCGCGCCGCTTCGCCTCCTCCATTTGGGTGAGGTAGTCGGTCAGCTCTTTCTTATCGAAATAGGCGGTCGCATAGAGCCGTTGGAGCTGATCGCGCGAAGCGTCTCCCTTCCAATAGGCGCCGGCGATGCTGAGGAGCTTGAACGCCTTGCCAATGTGCCCAGTGCTGGGGATATGCTTGCCGCGGCAGAGGTCGAGGAACTCGCCCTGACGGTAGAACGAAAGGGTTTCCTCAGCGGCGAGGCCCGTTTCGATATGTTCGACTTTGAGTTTTTGGCCCATTTCACGGCACATTTCGACGGCTTTCGACCGCGGGACGATCATCCGCTCGAACCGGTCGTCGGCGGCGACGATTTTGGCCATTTCGGCTTCGATCGCCGGGAAGTCCTCTTCCGAGAGGGGCTTATCGAGCTGGAAGTCGTAGTAGAAGCCGGTGGCGGTGGTGGGGCCGAACGCGAGGCCGACGCCCTTGTGGAGCCGCATGACCGCTTGAGCCATCACATGGGCGGCGCTATGCCGCATGATGCCGAGCGCTTCGGGATCCTTCTTGGTGATGAGGCGGACGGAGACCTCTGGAGTCTTGCCTGCCTGCGGACTGGCGACAAGCGGAGCATGGAGATCTCGCAGCTCGCCGTCGACCTCAGCCGCAATCGCCGCCCGGGCCAATCCGCCGCTGATTCCCGCCGCGACGTCGTAAGCCGAAACGCTGTCGTCGAACTCTCGCCGGCTACCATCCGGCAAAATAACGATAAGCATGTCTATTAATTCTATTCCAGAGGATGTCGAAGTTCCCGTTCGCACGAAGAAGGGGAGGTGATCTCAATGGCCGGGCGCGAACAGCCAAACCTTGCCCACAGGCCGTTCGCGAGGGGCTGTATACGAAGAAACCGCTCCTAGAGGATCGGTTCGCCGCCCGCCGCTGGAATTCTGCTACCCGCCACCGCGATTCGCCTCGCCAATCAGGCCGAAATGGCCCAATCCCGGCGAGTATAGCGCCCTCGGCCCTTTGCCACCACGGCAACCAAGATCGGGAGGCGGCGTTCTGCTCGCCAAAGCCGGGAAAAATGGCTAAATGGTCTCGCACGGGCCGCACGGAGCGAGAACTGTCACGCGGACGATTTTCGGTGCGCGCAAACAAGAAAAAAGTTCTTTCCCGCGCGCAAACGCGGCCCGAAAACAGCTGGTTTCCGCAAAGCGGTATCCATTCCGCGCAAGTGTCAACTGCAGCGGGGCAAAAACTCGTAAAAAACTCCCTCCTTCGCCAAATCTTCCCATCGTCACAAGTGATGCTGCAGCAAGACTTAAGCGTCGCTGGGCCCGTTTTCCCCGGGCTACAGTCAAAAATTTTCACCGCGCCGATCGGCAAAACTGTTGCAAGCCCATATTTCCTTGGTAGAGTGGGGAGGGAATGGCGGCAGTTGTGTCACGCCGATGGTGTGCCTACCCGCGATTGATTGGGCAGCAAGAACATAAGACGCATCCAGGGTGATCCGGCCGTTTCGCCGACATCGCTTTTCAAGCTTGAGATTTCCAGCTAAGATCTCAACTTGTAGCCCTTGGGCTTCTACTCTTTTCTTGATTCCCTCTTCAACTCGCGTTCGCGCATCAAACAGTGTGGCCATCCGGTCGCATTCTCGCTAAATTGCCCCCCAACCAAGCGCAGCTTTTGATCGGGTATCATTCACCTACATGAGACGGGGACTTGGAGAAATGAAAATGAAACGTGGATTGGCTTTTGCTCTGTGCGCAGCTTTGGTTGGCGCAATGGCAAGCCCGGCGTTCGCCGTGGTGAACGTCCAGCTTAACCTTCGGTACACAAACCCTGCCAACCCGAACGGCGGCGGCACCTGGGACCTGTTGGCCCAGTCGACCGGCGCTCAAGGCTTGGCCGGTGCCCAAATCACCATCGGCGGCAATCTCGGCGTGACGGGTACTGACACCCCGCTAGCCGCGATCACCCCGAACGCGGCTGTCTTCAATGCGACGACCAGTGTCTTCAAGTTCACTGGCACCGCTGCTTCGACGACGATCACCCTCGGTGACGACTTGGCTGGCTCGGTGATCTTCAACGTCGGCAAGGGCGCTGGCACCCCGGGTAACATCGCCGCTGACGACCTGTTCCCCTCGAATTCGGTGTTCTGGGACAACTCGGCCCTACTCGCTTCGGGTTCGTGGACCGGTGCTCGCCCGACGCTGGTGACAGGCGGTATCACGGCGAATGAGTTCGATGCGACCGGCAAGGCCGTTGTCGCCACGAACGGCACCGTCAGCGTCCGCGGCGATAGCGTCGGCGTCGATGGCCTGAAGCTGGGCGACGTCAACCGCGATGGCTTGGTCAACGTCAACGACTTCGGTGGCTTGTCGGCCAACTACCTGCAACCGGGCGTGAAGACTTGGGATCAAGGTGATTTCAACTCGGACGGCACGGTCAACGTCAATGACTTCGGCGCCCTGTCGTCGAACTACAACTCTGCAATCGTACCGCCCCGCCCGGTCTCGGCAGTTCCGGAACCGACCAGCATTGCGATGCTGGGCGTTGCCCTGCTGGGTCTTGGTGCCTTCGCAAAGCGAAAGTAACATCCGTAGATTCGGACTCAAGAGGAGTTTCTTGCTAATGATAGATGGCGCGGCATAAAGGTATGCCGCAGTATTGGGCAGAGTTTTGAGGTAGCACTCAAAAGGCTTTACTTTCTATCTAGTGTTCAATCTACAAAAGAGAATCAATATGAAGAGTATTTTCGCTTTGGTTGCACTCGCTTGTGCATTCACCGTTTCCACTGCTGAAGCTGCAAAGCTTTACTACACCGCGAACGCCAATAACACCTTCTCGGTCTACCTGGAAGGTCAAGCGACCTCGTTCAACGGCGTGTCGCTGAGCGTCACCCCGAACAGCGGTGCTTCGTTTAACAACATCAACAGCGGCCTTGTGTCGGGTGCTCCGCGTCCTGCTGAAGCTGCCTTCACCTACCGCAACCGCGCCTTGGACATCGCTACGGACGATCCGGATAACCCCGGCGTTGGCAAGGGTTGGACCGTTCTGTCGCCGGTTAACACTGCCGCTTTGGTTTCCTTCAGCGGTGGTCCGCTCGGCCAGAGCATCAGCACTGCCGCTGAGCCGAATGGTCGGTTGTTCCTGGCTAACCTGAGCTTCCCGAGCTTGGCCGAAACCGCCACGGCTTCGCTCACGCTCGTGAACGGCGTCGATACGGTCTACACCGAATCGTTGCAGCTCGTCCGCGTTCCGGAACCGGCTACGCTGGCTATGGCGGGCCTGGGCTTGATCGGCGTTGTTGCCGCTCGTCGCCGCAAGGCCTAGTTGATAAGTTTAGCGACTTTCACGAGAGGCTCCCCCGGCTTCTCGTGTAGGTGATACCGAAGACCCCTTGGATCGCAAGATTCAAGGGGTCTTTTTTTATGCGCGATGAGAATTCCACGCCAAGTAAATGTCTTTTTGACTCGCGCTCCGACGCCTCCCGAGCTTTCTAGCGACATGATCCCGCTTGCGCGGCAACAATTTAGATTACTCCAATGATTATCGCCGCTCCACGACGGATAAGTCGCCTAACGACTCATTTCAAACTACCGCCCGCTGCGGCCGCTCGCGAGGACATCAAGACTTTATCTCACGCCGCTGAGACGAGATGGGCGCACAAGTTCTGACGCATACCGAAAGAGCGCTAATACGAGCGAACTGATTGCAGAAACTATTTGCAGCGTTTCGCCGCTCCGGGGCAGAATGCCGCAATTTTATGAAGCGCGCAGCTCGCGAGCAGGAACGCCCACCGGCTCACATCAAAATTAACCGGATGCAGCTAGAGCAAGCTTCTGTTAAGCGTAGCGCCTGTCATCCCGAGTGAAGCGAGGGATCTAGCAGCTTAAACGAGCTTGCAGATTCTTCGCTTCGCTCAGAATGACGCTACGGTTAAGCGAAAACCGCTCTAATTTCCGGCGTCCGAAAAAACATATTACGGATCATTTATTTGGTGTTTGGTCGCAGATTATGTACACTGCGACGTGGAGATCCCCCAACTGCGTTCGAACAACATGGGGCTCCGCAGTTCTCGCGACGATTTACCGCAATAGAGATCGACCACCGCTCCAGCGGTCAACAAACTCCGGAGAAGCTCATGAATAAAGCAATATTGTTGGCGTTAGCATTCACTGGGCTGCTGGCATCCAGTCCCGTCAGCGCAGCACCTTTTCTTTCTATCGGTTTCAATCCGAATTCGTCGGTTTCAGTTTATCTCCATGGCGATTCATTGAACGAGAACTTCGACGCTTTCAGGTTCCGCGCTCTGCCGCTAGAAGGTCAATCGTTTTTGAATCTAAACTCTGGCCTGATCGCAGGGGCAGCACGGCCGGCGGGGAGTCCGTTCACTTATCGAAATCGCCTTCTCGATTACGATCCACTTGATGATCCAAATGGGAAAGGTTGGGTGGTCATCAATCCGATCACCACCTCGAGCGAGGTCTCGTTCGCCGGCGGAACGCTGACCGGAAAAATCTCAACCGCAGGCGAACCGCAAGGGAAGTTATTCCTGGCGAATTTGGTACCGTCGGCAACGGGTTTCGGTGTGGCAAGACTGGACATTAGTCTCTTCAACGCAGGGCAACTTGTCTTCACAACGTTGCCCGAGCCAAGTTCGCTTTTTTTGTGCGCCGGCGTTTTTGTCGGAACAATCATGAGTCGCCGGCGACCGCGGTTTTTCAACGAGCGCACATCTGGCACGTCACGGTAAATCTTCGCTCTGCCTAGGCAAGAATAGCCAAACACCGAAGCCGAACGCTTCGCTACTTATCTTGGAGAAACGCTACATGAAAACTCACTCTTGCTCGCAGCCAACCATGATGGGTGCGTTGTGCACGCTCGTCATTCTCGCAACGGCATGCTTGTGCGCGTCGACTGATGCGGCGACTCTAGTTGGCTACCAGAGCAACGGCGGCCATTCTATCTCCCTCTTCCTAAAGGGCGGCGCGCTGAACAACGGTTTCAATGCGTTGTCGCTAAAAGCCACAAGCAATGCATTTGCGAACGTCAACAGCGGTCTCGCAGCGGGCGTACCGCGGCCGGCGGGCCAGGCGTTCACCTATCGCAACCGCGCGTTGGAACTTGATCCGCTGGACCCTGATGTTCCTGGCGTCGGCAAGGGATGGACGATTCTGGGTCCGATTATAAACACGACTGAAGTTTCGTTCGGCGGCGGGCCGCTCGGCAAGAAAATCACGACGGCGGGAGAGCCGCGCGGGGAGCTGTTCCTTGCCAATCTGTATTCCGGGCAGCTGAACGGTTTCTCCGAATTTAACGCGACGCTGACTCTCGTGTATGGCGGCGATACGGTTCTGACGGAATCGCTTTCCGTTCCGCTCGGCGGACTGCCTCCGCTTCCAGAAGTGCCGGAGCCTAGTTCGGCGGCGCTATTCATGGCCGCAATTGTTGGGGGCGCCATCGCGCAACGCAAGCGTGCGGCGGTGCAGACCGAATCGGCAGGGAGGCCAGCATGGATAAGCCATTGAAGTTTGCGCAGCGACCAGTGATCGCCGTCTGCACGTTAGCGATGCTAGGAACACTGGGCTTCTCAGCGACAACCGCCGCCGCAACGCTCTCAGTTTACCGCAGCAACAACGACCACGTATTGTCGTTCTTCTTGCGAGGAGAATCACTGAATAATGGCTTTGCGGCCTTCGCTTTGACAATCACTGGCGATTCCTTCGCGAACGTCGGCAGCGGACTTTTCCTGGGCTCACCGCGCCCAGCCGGGCAAGCATTTAGCTACCGCAACCGCGCGTTGGACCTTGATCCTTTGGACCTAGATTTCCCTGGAATTGGCAAAGGCTGGAATATTCTGGCTCCATCTAACGACTCAACCAAAATCCAGTTCGGCGGAGGTCCCTACCAACACGTAATCAGTACGGCCGGGGAACCTCGCGGAGAATTGTTCCTCGCCAATATTTTCGTTGCGGACCCCGCCGTGTTTGCTGGATTAAAAGCAGAACTAGCCCTAATGAGCGAAAACAAAGTCATCTTCACGCAGAATTACGCGCCGCTTCCATTAAATTTAATCCCACAGCTTCCAGAAGTGCCGGAGCCTAGTTCAGCGGCGTTACTTGTTACTGCTGGGCTCGCCGCGATAGCGACTCGACGTCGCCTCGTGCAGGTCGACGACAATTGGGTCGCTTAGAATTAACAACACTCGCGAGAGTCGTTATGAGTACACGGTTCGTCAATGCACAAAAGGGTGCGATCGTTGCTTGCGCCCTCACGTTATTCGGGGCTTTGCGCCCTTTCGAAGCCGTTGAAGCGGCGGGGTTAGTCGCCTACCAAAGCCAAGGCGGCCAAGCGATGTCGCTATTCCTACGAGGAGACGCGCTGAACAATAGTTTCAACGGAATGTCACTGGAGGTCACCGGCAATTCGTTCCTGAACCTCCGCAACGGCCTCGATGCGGGCGTACCACGACCGGCCGGGCAGCCGTTCACCTACCGAAATCGAGCCTTGGATCTCGATCCGCTCGACCCCGATGCCCCTGGCATCGGGAAAGGTTGGACGGTTCTATCTCCGATTCAGACCTCTACGCATTTTTCATTCGGCGGCGGTATTATCGGCAAGCAGATCAGCACAGCGACAGAACCGCGTGGAGAGCTGTTCCTCGCCAATCTGTTTGTTTCCGATTCTTTCAGTAGCATTCACTGCGAACTTACCTTAGTAAACGGCGTGGATACTGTTCTAAAGCAATCGCTTTTTTTCTTCCCGGAGCTTAATTTCCCACTCCCGAAACTCCCCGAACCAAGTTCGGCGGCGCTGCTAGTCACTGCGGGACTCGCCGCGATAGCTGCTCGCCCGCGCCTTGTGCAGGTCGGCGGTAGTTGCACCGCTTAGAATCAACGACATCGGCGAGGCTCGTCATGAACACACGGCACGTCAATTCGCAACAGTGCGCGATCATTGCTTGCGTCCTTACAGTGTTGGGGGCTTTGCATCCCTCCGAGGCCATTGAGGCAGCGACGTTAGTCGCTTACCAGAGCCAAGGCGGCCGAGCGATCTCGTTATTCCTACGAGGAGATGCGTTGAACGATGGCTTCAATGGTTTGGCCGTGCAAATAAAGCCCAACGGAGGTGGTGCTTCTTTTGCGAATGTCAATAGCGGCCTGACGGCCGGCGTGCCGCGACCGGCCGGGCAAGCATTCACTTACCGAAATCGAGTCTTGGATTTCGACCCGCTCGACCCGGAAGCCCCTGGCGTGGGGAAAGGTTGGACGATTCTTGGTGCGATCAACACCGCCAGCGAAATCTCCTTCGCCGGCGGCCCGCTGGGAAGGAAGATCAACACAGCGACGGAGCCGCGCGGCGAGTTGTTCCTTGCGAACCTCTACATGCAACCATACTTTACTTTCACCGCACAAATCACTCTGGTGAGGGGCGTGGATACTGTTTTCACGACAACATTTGTCCCTCCGGCCATTGAACTGCCGCAACTTCCGGAAGTACCGGAGCCGAGTTCAGCGGCGCTGCTCGTCACTGCGGGATTCGCCGGGGCCATTGCCCAGCGTCGTCGAATGTTACAAGTTTGACGAGACTATTAAATGTCCAACATAATGGGATCAAGAAAAACGATGCTCCGTTATCTGCAATTAGCGATTGGCCTAGCATTCTGTTGCTGGTCGGCGAGCGGCCGAGCGGAGTTCCTGAGCCTGACGCACAATGCCGAGAAGACGATCTGGACCGTTTACTTGAACGGCGGCGCTCTCAATGGAAATTTCAATGCAATTTCCTTCGAGGCAGTGCCAACCGGCGGAGCCATTTTTGAAGCAGTAAGCGCTGGTCTTGGTGGCATTCCTCGCCCGCCTGGAATGAAGTTCACTTACCGCAACCGGGCGTTGGACATCGACCCAGACGACCCAGACCTTCCCGGGATCGGGAAAGGCTGGACGGTCCTCTCTCCGGTCAATATTGCAACGAAGGTAGCCTTCTCCGGCGGGCCGTTGGGGAAGACGATTAGCACGGCCGCTGAACCGGACGGCAAGCTCTTCCTGGCAAACTTTTACACGCCGACCTCGCCAGGAGGAACGTTTTCGGCCCGCGTTATTCTCGTGAATGGAATTACGACCGTCGCCGACGAAACGCTCGTGCCCCCGCTCGTGCCTGAACCGACGGCGTGCGGGCTACTGCTTCTGGGAATGGTTGGCGTCGCGGCGGTTCGTCGCGGACGAAGCTGAGCAGGGCGGACAGCGAGGGCTGGCTGCGAGGCAGCGCGCCTTTTGCGCGATCAGAGGGGCTTTTTTGCCGCTAGTCGCGTGCGGCTGAAAATTGCCCCATATCGCTCTTAGGGCCGATGCGGGATAATCGCTCCCGCCGCGAGCGGAGAACCGCTGCGCGCACGCTTCCGCTCCAGCCGCCCCGATACCTCCCGCTCGTCGCCCATGCTCCCCGATCCCTTTCGACTCGCGATTGCCCTCGTGCCGCTGGCGGCTTACTGCATCCTGTTGGGGATGGTGAACGCCCGGCGGCGGCCGTTTGTGACGACCGGGGGATGCGATTTGGCGGCGCTGGGGGCGGCGTTGTCGGGGCTGGTGCTCGTGGGGCCGATCGAGTTGTTTCGGCCCGAGACGGCCAGCGGGGCCTACGGCGGGTTCATTTGGCTGTTTTTGATCGTCCTGTACTGGCTCTGCCTGTGGCTGACGGTGCTGATCGCTCGGCCGCGGCTGGTGGTTTACAACGTCCGCGGCGAGGAGCTGCGGCCGGCGCTGGCGGAAGCGGCGCGGCGGCTCGATCCGCATGCGCGGTGGGCGGGCGACAATCTGGCGCTGCCGAATCTGGGCGTGTCGCTCCACATTGAATGCTTCGAAATCATGCGGCACTGCTCGCTGATCTCCAGCGGCGGTAAGCAGAATATGGCGGGCTGGGAGCGGCTCTCGGGTGAGCTGCGGAACCAGCTGGGGAGCCTGCGGGTCGCCCCGAATCCGCGGGCCTTGGGCTTGATGATCGCGGCAGCACTGATGCTGACGGCGAGCATTAGCCACTTATTACTCTCGCCGCAGCAGGTCGCCCAGGCGATGGGCGAGATGCTGAGCTTCTAGCCCCGGGCTTTGCTCGGGGGTCGGCTACCACTTCGCAACACGTTCCCCAACGCAATGTCCCCCCCGGGCGGAGTCCGGGACTAGGGATGCGGCGTCCATGCCCGCTCACTTCGCTTCGCCTGTCACGCGGAAGACGACGCGGAACGCCTGGTAGCCGGCGGCTAGTTTATCACCGTAGATCGTACTGAGTTCATGGCGGAGGGCGTCGGCGGTGGCGAAGCCGTCGGGAATCGCGTCGGCGTCGGTGAGGGCGGCGAGCGCGACAGGCTCCACTTGCAGGATCGCGACGTAACCGGCGCCGGGGATGTAGCTCCGCTGACCGGGGCGCATCATCCGCCATTTCCAGAGGCGGATCGTCTGCGTCTTCTCGCCGCTGCGGATCGCGGGGAGGAACTTTTTCTTGAATAGCAACATGGGGAATATGGTATCAGGGCGGGGGGCAACGCACAGCGGGGTGGTTTGTTTTCTAGGTGGGAGGATTCAGGGTTCAGGAAATGCAGGGAGGAGTTAGTGGGCAGGGGGTAGAAAAATCCACTGCCTATTGCCTACTCTCCCCCACAGCCTGCGGCCTTCCTCCAACTGTGCCGGTCGTGCGGGTCCGACCGTCGCTGGCGTGAAATTGAGAAGTCGCGAGGCTGCTGGGCCCCCCTTGCGGACTAGCCGGGCAAACCTATAATCCGGGGATGTTTCTGCTTCGGGGCCGCTCGCCTTCAGCGGAACGAACGCGGGTGTAGCTCAGTTGGTAGAGCACGACGTTGCCAACGTCGTTGTCGTGGGTTCGAATCCCATCACCCGCTCTTGGATAGCGGTTAGCTATCGGCTTTCAGCAGTCAGGCTAGGCATCTCTCCTGGCCGGAAGCTGTTCGCT
Organism: Lacipirellula parvula; assembly: GCF_009177095.1. Taxonomy (NCBI): domain Bacteria; kingdom Pseudomonadati; phylum Planctomycetota; class Planctomycetia; order Pirellulales; family Lacipirellulaceae; genus Lacipirellula; species Lacipirellula parvula. Next base: position 1,270,119 of record NZ_AP021861.1, on the reverse strand, counting down.
GAGCGCTGACCGCTATAATTTTTTACCGCCCTCGTTGAGCTGCGAGCCGTCTCGCGCCGCGGGGCGAAAACACGCCAAATCTACGGGTACCAGGCGCATGAGTGCCAAGCAAATCGAAGAATCGCAAGTGGACGACGTCGCCGAGGGCGGGGAAGCGGCAGCTGCGGAACGCCTGAACCTTGACGTTCAGATTGCCAGCCCCAGCGCCTGCGAACGCCACGTGACCGTGACCGTGTCGCGTGAAGACGTCGACCGTTACCTGGACGAAGCCTACAGCGACATGATGGCGACCGCCTCTGTCCCCGGCTTCCGCATTGGTCGGGCCCCGCGCAAGCTGGTCGAAAACCGCTTCAAGGAAGAAATCGGCGAGAAGATCAAGGGTTCGCTGCTCATGGACAGCTTGAGCCAGATCAGCGAAGACCAGTCGTTCACCGCCATCAGCGAGCCGGAGCTGAACCTCGACGCGATCGAGGTCCCCAGCGAAGGTCCGATGGTGTTCGAGTTCGACATTGAAGTTCGCCCCGAATTCGACCTCCCGCAGTGGAAGGGTCTGGCCATCGAGCGTCCGGTGCGTGAATTCACTGACGCCGACGTCGATGCGCACCTTGAGCAAATGCTGGCCCGCTACGGCCAGCTCGTGCCGCACGAAGGCGCCGCCGAGGCTGGCGACTTCGCCACGGTGAACCTCCGCACGACGGCCGACGGCAAGCAACTCGCTCTGGAAGAAGAACGCGTCCTACGTATTCGCCCGACGCTGAGCTTCCTCGACGGCAAGCTCGAAGGCTTCGACAAGCTGCTCGCCGGCGCCAAGGCTGGCGACAAGAAGACGGGCAAGATCGAGTTGACCCAGGACGCCCCGAACGAAGAACTTCGTGGCAAGAGCGTTGAGGTCGAGTTCGAAGTTCTGGAAGTGAAGAAGCTCAAGCTGCCGGAACTGACCGAAGAATTCCTGCAAGAAATGGGCGGCTTCGATTCGGAAGAAAAGCTTCGCGAAGCGATCAAGTCGAACCTGCAGCGTCAGCTCGAATACGAGCAACAACGCAACTCGCGTCAGCAAATCACCGCCGAATTGACGAAGAAGGCCGACTGGGATCTGCCGCCGGGCTTGCTGAAGCGCCAGAGCGTCCGCGAACTGGAGCGGGCGGTGATGGAACTGCGTCGCGCCGGGTTCCCGGAAACGGAAATTCGCGCCCGCCAAAACGAACTCCGCCAGAACAGCGGCGCCGCCACGGCCAAGGCCCTCAAGGAACACTTCATCCTCGAGCGGATTGCCGAAGAAGAAAAGATCGACGCCGAAGAAGGTGATTTCGAACAAGAAATCTTCCTGATGGCCATGCAAAGCGGCGAATCGCCGCGTCGGGTCCGTGCTCAGATCGAAAAGCGCGGTCTGATGGACATCCTGCAGAACCAAATCGTCGAGCGTAAGGTTCTGGAGAAGGTGCAGTCCGAGGCAAAGTTCAAGGACAAGCCTTACGAACCGGGCAAGTCGACGGTTGAAGCGATCTCGGTCGCTGCGGGCGGCGACGCCCAATCGGTTCCGGCCGCCACTGAAGCCGAAGAACCGAAGAAGGACAAAGCGTAGAATGTCTGGGTACCCCTCTCGATAGCGAGAGGGGCTAGGGGAGGGATTCCCGCGTCAGGGCGAGTAGCCTTACTGCGATGCCTGCTGGCGTGGCGGAACCCCTCACCCAACCTTTCCCCGCGGGGGAGAGGGGCTGAATTTCAAAGGACGAGATGATGTATACGCCCATCGGTAGTTCTGCGCCCCATTTGGATCCCAAGCTCGCGGCTGCGATGCGGGATTACCAACGTCAGCGTCAAATGACGCTCGGCGATCTGCTGCTCGAAAACCGCGTGATCTTCCTGCAAGGCGAGATCTACGACGGCAATGCGAATGAAATCGTGATGAAGCTGCTCTATCTGCAGAGCGAGAATCGTCGCAAGGACATTCACTTCTACATCAACTCGCCGGGCGGCAGCGTGAGCGCGACGCTGGCGATGTACGACACGATGCAGATGATCACGCCGAAGGTGGCGACCTACTGCGTCGGCCTGGCTGCGAGCGGCGGCGCCGTCTTGCTGGCTGGCGGCGAGAAGGGAAAGCGTTTCGCTCTGAAGCACGCGAAGATCATGATCCACCAGCCGCACGGCGGCGTCGGCGGTCAGGTCTCCGACATCGAGATTCAGGCGAACGAGATTATCAAGACTCGCCACGCACTCAACGAAATCCTTGCCAGCCACACCGGCAAGACGAACGAGGAGATCGGCAAGGCGTGCGATCGCGACTACTACATGACCGCACTCGAGGCGAAGGAATTCGGCCTCGTCGACGACATCCTCATTAAGCCCCCCGGCAGCGAAGAAGCCGAGGAGGAATGACGAAATCAGAATGACGAATGACGAATGAAAATCAGATAGGGTCTCACCGCGTCTTTTCATTCGTCATTCGGGCTTCGTCATTCGTCATTTAGCTCACAGCGACCACACTTAAACGGATTGCCTCCCATGCCGCTCATTCCATACGTCATCGAAAAGTCGGGCCGCGAAGAGCGGGCGATGGACATCTACAGCCGGCTGCTGAAGGACCGCATCGTCCTGCTCGGCTCGGGCGTGAACGATGAAGTGGCGAACAGCCTCGTGGCTCAGTTGCTGTTCCTGCAGTCGGACGACCCGAAGGCCGACATCCATCTCTACATCAACTCGCCAGGCGGCAGCGTCACCGCCGGCATGGCGATCTACGACACGATGCAGTTCGTCACCTGCGACGTGGCGACCTACTGCATCGGTCAGGCCGCCTCGATGGGCGCCGTGCTGCTAGCTGCCGGCGCCGCTGGCAAGCGTCACGCGCTGCCGAACGCTCGGATCATGATCCACCAACCTTCCGCGGGCATGGAAGGGACGGCCGAGGACATCATGATCCACGCCACCGAGTACCGGAAGACGAAGGAAAAGCTGAACCGGATCTTGGCCGAACACACCGGCCAGACGATGGATCAGATCGAAAAGCACACCGACCGCGACCACTTCATGTCGTCCGCAGAGGCCCAGGAATACCGGATCATCGATCAGGTGATCTCGAAGATGGGCGGGCAGTAAGTCGCCTCGGGCAGCCATTTGCGGAAGTTTGAAACCGCCGATGGACGCAGATGAACGCTGAGCAGCTGCGGGGAGTTTCCAAGTCCTCCCTTCAGTTTCGCTCGCGTTTCATGGCGTTCATCGGCGGTTTTGTTCGTTGCTGGGGGCGTTTCTGGCCCCGGGCTCCGTCCGGGGGTGGGCTGCCATTCCGCAACGCGTTCCCTGACGCGCCGTCACCCCCGGGCAGAGCCCGGGGCTAGGGGAGTGCTATCGCCCCCGCGAGTCCGCTTGACGGCGTTGGCCCGTTTTCTTATCTCTCGGCTCGCATTTTCATAGGCCGGGCCGACATCGCGCGCACGAAGCGCCGAGCCGGCCTAGTCGACTGCACGTCTGCTGCGAGGCGAGCCACGGATGGCCGAGCCGAACGTAACTCATCTGCATCGCAACGCCGCCTGGAGCGGTCTGTTCTCCGCTGGCCGCTGCGCCGCCCTGGGGCTGCTCTGCCTGTCGTTGGCGTCGTCCACCGGTTGCCGGCATATCGACAACGCTCAGGTCGACGTCCTCGAGAGCGAACTGCGGAAGCAAGAAGATTACATCTACGAACTCGAAGAGTATCTCGTCGAATATTCCGAGAAGCTGCGGGAAGCGCGGGCGATGCAGTGCGAGACCGTGATCTCGACCTCGCCGAGTTCGACGCCGGCCCGCAAAGAACCGACGATTGATACCGATGCGGTGAGGCGGCCGACGCTGCCGATGAACGGGCGGAACAAGCTCTCGGCGCCGAAGGCTTCGCTCCCGGCTCCACCGGCGACGACCGATGCTCCGCTCGCTGGCGAAGAAATCCCGGCCGGACCGGGCGGCACGCCAGCCACGCCTGCTGGGACGGGCGTTGAAGTGGAAGAGCTTGAGATTGAGGAAGTTAATCCGGAAGAGTTGGAAGCCCCGGCGCTCGAGATCGGCCCAGGCGTTCACATGACGCCGCGGCAACGCAGCGTCGAGGTCGCCGCCAACCAGCGGTCGGCGAGCGACGGGCCGCTGCTGATTCCCGATCCGATCGACTATCAAGCCGATGGCGACGACGCCACGGCGATGATTACCGCTCAGCCGGCGCCGCCGACATTCGATCCGGCTGCGGAAGCGGCGAGCGAACTTGCGACCGCCGAGCCAACGCTCCCGCTGAACGAACCGGTGCTCGCCGCGCCGCAGCAAAATGGCCAACGCCTGACCGCCGACCATCTGCAGATTCGCCGGATCTTCGCTGAGCAAGATGAGGCAAAGACTGGTCCCCTCCAAAGCTTGCTGATCGTCGTCGAAGCCCTTAACTCCACCGAGGAACCGGTTGGAGCGGAAGGCGAAGCGTCGATGATGATTATGGCCACCGATGAAACGGGAGTCATGCGGGCCGTCGAACGCTGGGACTTCACCGCAGCGGAAACGGCCTCGGCGTGGCAGTCGTCGCATCTGGGCGATGGGCTTCACTTGGAACTGCCGATGAAGAAGGGCCCGCTTCCCGAAGGTAACCTGGAACTTTGGGCCCGTGTGGTCGCCGCCGATGGTCGCAAGCTGCTGACCAAGGCGCCGCTAACGCCTAGCGAGCTTGTGTCGGTGAACGATTTCGTTCCCGAAGCGGGCTTGGCTGCCGCGCAGGCGGAGCCAGCGCCGCTAACGCCGGTAGCGATGCCGGAGGAGCCGAACGTCAATGCGGCCCCCGAACCCATGCAAGTGGCCGCGGCGCCGGTGACGAAGGCGTCGGCCGAAGCGGGCCCGAAGACCGCTTGGCGGGCATCGACGGTGCGGCTTAACGAAAACCGCGTGGCGTCGACCGCGGTAGAAGGATCGCACGGCGAGCCGAGTTGGAAGCGGAGTTCAACCGCCGCGGCCAGCGGCGATGCGAAACGCGATTGGGCGCCATTTCGGTAACGGCCGCGTGGTGGGGTGATTTAGCCCCCGGTTCTTCAAACCGGGGGTGTGCGATGTCGCGCAAGCGTACCGGACGCCGTATCGCCCCCGGTTTGAAGAACCGGGGGCTAAAATGGGCGTGATGTTGCGTGGTCGCGTCAGCGCACAAAAAAAAGACCGCAGAGGTCGTCGCATGACGAACACTCTGCGGCCTTCGATCTTTTCAACCTCGCCCGCCATACGGCAGGGCAGGGGAGAGCTTAGGCGAACTTGCCGATCTTCGCGATCAGGTCGGCGGTGCGGCAGCTGTAGCCCCATTCGTTGTCGTACCAGCTGACGATCTTCAGCAGGTTGCCGTCCATCACCTGGGTCCACGGGCCCGCGAAGATCGAGCTGTGGGGATCGCCGATGATGTCGGTCGAGACGATCGGGTCTTCGGTGTAAGCCAAGATGCCCTTGAGCGGGCCGTTGGCGGCTTCTTTCATCGCGGCGTTGACTTCCTCGACCGTCACGTCACGCGACATGAGGGCGGTGAGGTCGACGACGCTGCCGGTCGGAACCGGAACGCGAAGCGAGATGCCGGTCAGCTTGCCCTTGAGGGCCGGCAGCACCAGACCGACGGCCTTGGCGGCGCCGGTCGACGTCGGAATGACGTTCTGGGCGGCGCTACGCGCGCGGTACGGATCCTTGTGCGGCATGTCCTGCACGCGTTGATCGTTCGTGTAGGCGTGGACCGTGGTCATCAGGCCCTTCACGATGCCGAACTTTTCTTGCAGCACCTTGGCGACCGGGGCCAAGCAGTTGGTGGTGCAGCTGGCGTTCGAGATGCACTTCAGCTCGGGCTTCAATTGGTCGTCATTGACGCCGAGGACGCAGGTCAGGTCGGCGCCGTCGTCGGCCGGAGCGCTGAGGACGACGCGCTTGGCGCCAGCGGCCAAGTGGCTGTCGTAACCCGGGGCGCCATCCTTCGCACGCTTCGTGAAGAAGCCGGTCGATTCGACGACGACGTCGACGTTCAGGTCTTTCCACGGCAACTTGGCCGGGTCCTTCTCGGCGAGAGCCTTGATCTTCTTGCCGTCGACGATGAGGTTTTGCTCGTCGTACTCGACCTTGCCTTCGAAGCGACGGTGCGTGCTGTCGTACTTCAGCAGCGTGGCGAGCATCTTGTTGTCGGTCAGGTCGTTGATGGCAACGACTTCGAACTCGCTGGGGCGAGCGTGGAGGTTGCGGAACGTCAGACGCCCGATGCGACCGAAACCGTTGATTGCGACGCGAATGGCCACTGAGTTTCTCCTTCGTTGGCAAGTCGTGGACTGAATATGGCGGGACCTGGCGGCGCCAGGCTAATCGTTGCAGTCACGCGAGTCGCCCCGCCCTGCAAGCTTCGCTGTCGGGCGGGGAAACGAGGAATTATACTGCTGCGTAAAGTGGCCTACAACCGGCTGGAAAGCGGGCGGCGAGCAGCTGCAAGCGTTCAGCTAAACAATCTCAATTTAGCGCATCGATTATTCGCAGCGGCTGCGACTTCCCGTATCGCTGACAGCTGAGTGCTGACCGCTGAAAGCTCCCGAATGACCCGTCCTGATCGCCCAACCTGGCAACTTCCTCCCGGCGTTTCCCGCGGGCTGTGGGACTACGTCCACACGCCCCACATCGCCGACGACTACGACGATTACTTCGCGTTCAACAGCCTGTTCGAAACCGACGGGGCAATTCTGCGTCGACAGTTCGATCGGCCGGGACTGGTAGCCGATTTGGGCTGCGGCACCGGACGGGCGTTAGTGCCGCTGGTGAAAGAGGGGCACCGCGGGCTGGCGATCGACCTTTCCGACCACATGCTGCGGGTGGTGCAGGGGAAGGCCGACGACGAAGATCTGCCGATCGATTGCGTGCGGGCGAACCTGGTGGAGATGGACGCGATCGCCGACGGCGCCGTCGATTACGCGATGTGCATGTTCAGTACGCTCGGCATGATTCGCGGCCGGGCGAATCGCCGAAAGGTGCTGCACCACGCGCGACGGATCCTCAAACCGGGCGGTAAGTTCGTGCTGCATGTGCACAACTATTGGTTCAACCTCCGCGACCCCGAAGGTCCGTGGTGGGTGATCGGCAACGTCGCGACGGCGCCATTCCGCCGCGACATCGAAGTCGGCGACCGCTGGTTCCCGTATCGCGGACTGCCGAGCATGTTTTTGCACGTCTTCCGCTGGCGCGAACTCGCGGCCGACTTGCGTTCGGTAGGGTTCAAGATCACCGAACGCGTGGCGCTCGACGCGGCGCGGCGCAAGCCGCTCGATCGACCGTGGTTATTGCCGATGCTGCGGACGAATGGCTGGATCGTTACTTCGGAGCGGCCGCAGGAATAACGGCCCGAACCATGCGTCGACGAATCGCCGAATACGCGCCGGTGACGCTGCTCTGCATTGTCGCGCTGTGGCAAATGGTGCAGCTGAGCCGGTTCCCGGAGCGGGCCCGTTGGAAGGGCGGCGGCTTCGGGATGTACTCGGAGCTTTACAGCCTGCGGCACTTTTGCCGCTTCGACGACGACCGCAGCGACGAGCTGTCGCGCGAAGAATATCAGGCGGCGGTCCGCGAGTTCATGCACGCCGGTCGCGAGGAGCGGATTGATCTGCTGTTCGCCGACTTGCAGCGGCGCGGGCAGCCGATCGAACAGATCATCGTCGCCCGCAAACGTCTGGAACGCGACGGCGACCAATACCGCGTCGGCTATGTGCGCGGCAGCGAGTATCCGCCAGCGGCGGAGGCGCGGTGATGGGCAAACGTCGCCCCCGAGAGAGCCGCCGGCTGGAAGGCGCCGCAGCAGCAGCGCCGGCAGGCTGGCTGCGCGAGCCGGCGACCATCGCGTTGTTGCTGATGCTCGCAGTCGTGTCGCTCCATCTTGGCGACAAGCTCATCGGCGGCGGCATGGGCCGGGCGATCGGCCTGGGGCTCGCGCTGGGCGCGATCCCCTTTCACGCGGCGCTCTATTCGCCGTGGCTGTGGGGCGCCGCGACGCTGCTCCTTGGCTGGTGCGCTTTCGGAAACGCCGCGGCGGCGAACCACACCTACCTGCTGACGTACGCGGCGCTCGCGCTGACGCTCGCCCTGCGGCTGCCGACGCGCGACGAGGCGATGGATGCAGCCGCCACTGCCGTGCGCTGGCTGCTGGTCGCGGTGATGACGTTCGCCGTGGTGCAGAAAGGTTTGTCCGCAGACTTCCGCGATGGCAGCTATCTCAGCTACCTGATGCTGACCGGCGGGGTGGGGCAACTCGCCTGGGAGGCAGGCGTCGCTCCGGAGACGCGCCGCGTTCTTGAAGAGAATGTGCGGCGAGATCAGCAGTTCACGCCGACGAGCCGCACGTTTGAACGCGATCGGGTGACGCTGCTCAATCCGTTCGGCAAGTGGCTGCCGTTGTTCGTGGCCACGTTCGCCGTCGGCATTCTTGTCGCCGAAGCGGTGCTGGCGGTCGGCTTCGCCTGGCGCCCCGATTCCGTCTGGCCGCACGCATTGTTGCAAGCGTTCGGGGCGAGTCTGCTGCTGATCCGCCCGGAGACGGTGTTCATCGCAACGCTCACGGCGGCCGGCGCGCTCAGTGCGAGGCGCGCCGACCGCCGTGTGCTGTACGGTTACGTGGCGTTGGGCTGCGTGGCGATCGTACTCACTCTCGCCGGGGTGACGTCGCGCTTGGATGGCGGCTAAATCGCCGTCGTGCGACCGCCAACCCCAACAGCGATGTGGCTAGCAGCGCGCCGGTAGCAGGCTCGGGGATCAAACTGGCCGTTGCACTCAGCGAGCTGAACACGGGCGCCGCCGAGCTGTAGAGCTGCGGGTCACTGATTCGAAGGTTGAAGATCAGCCCGATCGTCGAACCTTGGATATCGAGAGCGACGCCGCCCACGCGATCGAAGGCGAGGCCAGCCGCAGTTTGACCGGCAAACTTCAGCATCACCGGTAAGCTGCTTCCCGCGGGATCGGTGAGGAGTACGCTCAATGAGAAGGACGTCGGCAGCGGCGAAATGTTGCCGACTTGGGTGATGTTCGCCGCCGTGCCGCCAGGCGTCGTGACGCCAATGGCCAAATCAATCGGCGGGTCGACGTCGTCGGTGTCGACGATGACGTCGAAGAAGAGTTCGTTGGAGGTCTCGCCCGTCGAAGTAACGCCGTTGTGAAGCTGCAGGGTGCCGGCGCTGCGGAGATCCGACTTCGCCTCATAGAGCGGGTTGACGCCAGAGCGGCCCGATTCGCTGTACGCGATCTCGACGTCGACATCGTCGAACCCAACGACGCTATCGAAGAAAACTTCGCGCGCCGTTGCGGGCAAGGCTTGAACTGACGCGATGCCCAGCATGGCGAGAAGCCAGGTTGACTTGGAACTCATTAGCGGATCTCCCAGGGCGAGACGGACGGCAACGACGCACGGTCGCTGCTTGCGAGGAATCAAGGCTGAATGCCAGAAGAGCTGCGGTTACGATAACTTCGCACCGCGGCGATTGCCACCGAATTCGCTGCCTGCTGCATGAGAACCTGGGAGTTTTCTGCAGCATGCAAGCAGCGCCAAACTTCAGAGACTTTGGCCTGAGCGAGTGCGCTGCGGTTCCTACAAACTCGTCCGCTTGCCAAATTTCGGAATGTAGCGTGGGACCGTTTGTTGGTACGCGGCATATTGCTGACCGAAGTGGGCGAGCAAATCGCGTTCTTCGACGAGCGCCGCGGCAACCATGTAAGCAGTTAGGCCGATCGCGAACAGCAGATGGCCGGCCGTCATTGTCGGCGTCGCCCAGAACGTCAACGCCCACGCGACGTATAGCGGATGTCGAACATGGCTATACAACCACGGCGTGCGAAAGGCGAGTGGCTGGCACTCGCGGCCTCGCAAATAGCACCAGACTTGTCGCACTCCGAAGAGATCGAAGTGATTGATCATCAAACTCACCACCGGAACCATCAGCCAGCCGATGGCGAACAGCGTCCACAGGACGCCGCGCGCAGTCGTGTTCTCCACGTTCCAGACGACGGCGTCGATCGGCCGCCACTGCCAGATGAGCAGCACGACGGCGAGGCACGACGCGAGCACGTAGGTGCTCCGCTCAATCGGCTGCGGAACGATGCGCGTCCACACTCGTTTGAACGCCGGCCGCGCCATTAGCGAATGCTGCACGCCGAATCCCAGCAGCAGCGCGAGGTTCACCGCGACGGCGGCGCCAACGGACGAAGTAACCGGCGCGTCGATCGACTTCGCCACAAACAAGTTGCCAGTGAACGCGCAGAACCAAGCGTAGACCGCCAGGAACGCGAGATAGCAAGCGATGCCGTAAACGAAAAACATCCAACGCTTCATCAGTGGCCTCTCCGCTCTGTCGAGCTTCATGCGGGCGTACCGACGCCGTCATGCTACGACAGAGGGCGCCATCGACGCCAATGGAAGCGACTTTCCGAGCGATTTGTTACGGCCGGTCGCGGTGTGTTAGGCAATCACGCAGTCGGCTTCGATCTCGATGAGGGCGTCGCCGTCGATCAGCCGCGGGACTTCGACGATCGTGGTCGCCGGGCGGATATCGGCGAAGACCGAGCCGTGCACGCGGGCGACTTCTTCCCACTTGCTGACGTCGACGACATACATCCGCGTGCGGATGACGTGCTCAAGCTTGCCGCCGAGGGCTTCAATCGCCGCTTGGATGATGGCCAGCGAGCGGGCGGCCTGTTCGCCGACGCTCTTCGCGTAGGTGCCGTCAGCGTTGACGCCGACGCAGCCGGTGACCGCGATGAGGTTCCCCGAGCGGACGGCCCGGCTGTAGCCCATGATCGGTTCCCACTTCGAGCCGCTGGAAGCACACTTGCGGCCGGCCCGCTCTTCGACGGTGATCTTGATGTCGGACATGTTCGGGCCTCTCTGGCGGCTAACGCTGAAATAGGGACGGAACCGAGATGAAACGAGGGACTCGAAGAATACCTGCCCGAACGTGGTTTTTCTAGGAGCACGGGCCGTCTGCAACGCTTGGGAGGACCGACGGGCGACCATTGCCCCGCGGCTGGCGCCGAGGCTCGTTGACGCCGGGCATTCGCGTCGATTAGCCTGAATTCATGGCCAAAAAACCGTCCAATCCCGAGCCTGCCCGCCGTTCCTCGCGGATGACCGTGCCGAAGTTCACGGCCCTCAAAGGGACGGGGCAAAAGATCTCGATGGTCACCGCGTACGACTACCCGTTCGCCAGTCTCGTCGACGAGGCGGGCGTCGAGGGTGTGCTCGTTGGCGACAGTATGTCGATGGTCGTCCAGGGGCACGAGAACACGCTACCGGTGACGCTCGACGAGATGATCTACCACGCCGAAATGGTTGGCCGCGCGGTGAACCATGCGCTCGTGGTAGTTGATATGCCGTTCCCGAGCTACCACCTCGGCAAGTTCAAAGCGATTGAAAACGCCGGCCGCATTCTCAAAGAGACGCGCTGCCAGGCAGTGAAGCTGGAAGGAGGCGTCGAGCAGGCCGACACGATCGCGGCGCTCGTCTCCGCTGGCATCCCGGTGATGGCTCACTGCGGCCTGCGTCCGCAGAACGTCCACCAACTCGGCGGCTACCGCGTGCAGCGTGACGAGCAGGCGCTCATCAGCGACGCCTGCGCGGCGGCCGAGGCAGGGGCGTTTGCGATGGTGCTCGAATGCATTCCGCGCGGCATCGCGGAGAAGATCACCGGCATGCTCTCGATCCCCACGATCGGCATCGGCGCCGGCGCCGACTGCGACGGCCAGGTGCTCGTGCTGCACGACATCCTCGGCATGGCGAGCGACTACTCGCCGCGATTCGTGAAGGCGTACGCCGACCTGAAGTCGACGGTGGTCGATGCAGTGCGCGGCTTCCGCGACGAAGTCCGCGGCGGGGAGTTTCCCGCGGCGGAGCATACGTTTGAGTGATGCGCCTTGAGCGTCGATTCGCTCACTTCAAATGCAACTGGCACGCGCCCGAGTCGCACGACGAGGCGCTCAGCCGATAGCGATTCCGTGCGATCCACCGGTAGAGCGGTCGCCACACGAGCATGCTGCCGGGGAAGTAGAGCACCGGCGCCGCCCACCAGAGGCGACGCAGTCGGCCGGTAAGGTAACGGATCGCCGCCGGGCCCCAGTGCCGGTTGCCGTGGCGATCGACGATCACCATTTCTTCCATCATCCGTTCGTGCGGCAGGTCGGGGAACCGCTCGCGAACTTCGGGATCGTGCAGCGAGAGGTACGCCAGCTTCCCGCGGCAATCCCACCATGGCAGCTTGCTGACCTGGGCGGTGCAGATGCCGCAGTCGCCGTCGTAGATGACGACGTCGGCGTCGGGCCGGTCGGCAGGGCGGGGCAGGGGAACGGTAGGCTGCACGGACATCAAAGGATCTCACAGTAGCCGCGGGTCAACGACCCGCCGGAGCGACGGGCGAAAACAGCATAGTCCCAGCGTCTCAACCACTAAACCGCCAGAATCCGCCGCCGTTAACAGTTTACCCCTCAAATGGCGCCCAGGACGAGCGGTTCAGCGTGACCCGTTCGGCCGGCGCCGATACAATAGCTGTCGGCCGACGATTCGTCTCCGCCTCCCCGTTTTCAGGAACGCCCGCCATGGACCAGATCCGCCAGCAAGTTGCTCGGGCCCGCCGTCGACTGTGGATGGAGCTGTTTCTCAATCGGCTGGTCCATTGCTGGTTCGTGGCGCTGATCGTCGCGGCCGTGGCGATTGCGGTGCCGAAGTTCGTCGCCGTCGAAAACCTGCCGGCGGACTGGACAGCCTGGTGGCTCGGCGCCGCGTTCGTCGGCGGCCTGGGCGTAGCCCTCGGCTGGATGTTCTTCCGTGGCCGCAGCGAACTCGAAGCCGCGATGGAAATCGATCGCCGCTTCGGATTGCGGGAGCGCGTGGCGAGCAGCCTCTCGCTGCCTGCCGAGCTGTCCGAAACGCCTGCAGGCCAAGCACTGCTGAATGATGCGGTGCGGGCGGTGAGCCGGTTGGAGATTTCCCAACAGTTCCGCGTTCGCGTTGGCAGCATTGCGCTGCTGCCGCTTGCGCCGGCGCTGCTGACGGCGGCGCTCATCTTGCTCGTCGACAATCAGCAGGTGCAAAGCAGTGCCAGCCCGCAAGCGAACAAGCTCACGCCGCAAGCGCTGGAGAACACGACCGAGGCGCTGCGGAAGAAGCTCGTCGAAAAACGGAAGGAAGCGGCGAAGAAGGGCCTCAAAGAGGCCGAGTCGTTGCTGCTCCAGGTCGACAAGAAGGTCGAGAAGCTCGCCGACAAGAAAGACGTCGATCGCAAGCAGGCGCTGGTGAAGATGAACGATCTCGCCAAGCAGCTGAATGATCGCAAGGAAAAGCTGGGCGGCGATCAGGAGCTGAAAAAGCAGCTCGCCAGCATGAAGGATTTCAGCAAAGGCCCGGCCGAGAAGATGGTCGACGCGATGAAAAGCGGCGACTGGGATCAGGCTCAGAAGGAACTCGATAAAATCAAGGAGCAGCTGAAGGCGGGCAAGCTCGACAACGCCGGCAAGCAGCAATTGCAGAAGCAGCTCGCGCAATTGCAGAAGAAGCTCGACCAAGCCGCGGCCGGCCAGCAGCAGGCGATGGACCAGCTGAAGCAGGAGATCGCGAAGCAAAAGCAGCAAGGCAACCTCGCCAAGGCGGGCGAGATGCAGCAGAAGCTCGACCAAATGCAAAAGCAGCAACAGCAGTCGGAGCAAATGCAAAAGCTCGCGCAGCAAATCGCCCAGGCGAAGCAGGCGATGGAAAAGGGCGATCAGCAGGCGGCGGCGCAAGCGATGGACCAAATGTCGCAACAGCTGGAGCAAATGAAGCAAGACATGGGCGAGAGCGAGATGCTCGACGCCGCGATGGATCAGCTCGAGATGGCCAAAGCGTCGATGAGCTGCGAAGAATGCCAGGGCGCCGGGTGCGAAAAATGCCAAGGCGGCGGCAACATGAATGGACGCTTCGGCCAAAAACCTGGCGGCCAAGGAAATGGCAACGGCAAGGGAATGGGCAAAGGCCGCGGCGGCGCCGGCACCCGCGACGAAACCGACGCCGCGTTCCGCGACACGCAGGTGAAGCAGAAGCCAAACCAAGGTCCCGCCGTGATCACCGGCGAGGCCGACGGCCCGAACCTCCGCGGCAACGTCCGCGAGGCGATCCAGGAAGAAATGGCTGCCCAGGCGAGCGAGCCGGCCGATCCGCTGGTGATCGAGCAGCTTCCCCGCACTCAGCGTGAAAACGCAGAGGACTATTTCAACCGATTACGCGACGGCGAGTAGCGATTGCTCCGCTGCGGTTGGGCAGCGATTCTCCCCGTTATCCCGGTTAAACCGGTTTTTGCGCCGCCTGCTGCGCGCTGGCGGCGTAACTTTCAGGAGCGCCACGCCGCTTCCCAGGAGCGGTGGGCATCCATCCCATTCGGCAAGCCGCGGTACGCGATTTGCACGATTAGGCGAGATGGAGAATTGGCGCAAGACGCAACTTACCGGTAGCATGGGGCCGAGGCAGGAACGCCGACATTTCCATGAACATCTGGGACGTAGGGAGAGCATCTGTGAGAGCGCGCCTTTGGAACATTGCAGCAGTTGGAGTCTTATTGGCGGGAACGCTGCTGGGCGGATCATCCGTGCACGCCCAAACGCCTCCGGTTGCCACGCTTAATCCGGCCCCCGTCACAGCGGCGCTTGACGAAATCGATGCCTGGCTTGGCGACGGCGAAAATGGCGTCCGCTGGCGGACCTATCTCAAAGCAGATCAACTCCGCGCGGAACTCGGGAAAGGCGCCGAAGCCGATCCGCTCCTGCTGAACCAAACGCTCACGCGGCTCGCCGGTAAGGCGAACGGCCTGCAACTCGAACCATTCCAAAAGTTGCGCAAGACGCTCGCCGTCTACGCCAACGAAGTCGGCGCCGGCTATCAAGGCGATTTCGCGAAGCTTGCCGCGGCTGACGTTGGCAACTACAAGCCGCTCACCCCGGAAGAGTTCGCCGCCATCCGTGCGAACATGCGCGACAAGGCCCAAGCTCTCGTCGCCGCGATGGGCGGCAATTCGCCACTCGCGCAGAATTGGAAGAAGTTCCTGCTGTGGGATCAGCTCGCGCCGAACTTTGACGACAATGCCGAAGTTTCGCGCGGCACGCTTTTGCAACTCGACGAAGTTCTCAACCGCTTCCGCGCCAATCAACCTGGGTTGGAACTGCCGGTCTTCACCGACGCCGCCCGGGCGATCGCCAAGTATCGTGCGCTCGCCAGTTGGGGCGCCGCGGCGCAGTCGCGCGACCTCCGCAGCGAATACGAGCGGCTACTCAACTCGCTCGGTACGGAACTGCAGCGGCATCTCGAACGGCCTACCACCGAAACTGGTTGGAAGGTCGGCCGCATCCTGGGCGTGATCGACAACCTCGGCCACTCGAACGACTTCGTCCAACTGATCCGCGAGCGGTTTGCGCAGAAGAACATTTCGGCGCAGTTCTCGGTCAACTTCGTGGACCGGATGCCGAATCGGAATCTCGATCAAGTCCGACCGGTGCGCGACTGCATCCTCGGAACGAGCATTTTCGGCACGGCCCACACGCTCGGTTCAGTTCGCTACGAACTGCAGCCGGCCGAGGACAAAATCCAACTGATGGTCCACCTCGACGGCCTCGCGCAATCGCGGACCCGCGGCTACAACGGCCCGGTGGTGATCAACAGCCAAGGCCAAACCACTTACACGGCTAGCAAGCGGATTTCGATCAGCGACGCATTGTTCGAGGCCGACCCGGCCGTTGCGAGCGTTGATACGCGAACGCACATCAACTCGATTCAGAAGACTGGCGGCCAGTTCGCCGCCGGGCTGATCACGAAGGTGGCATGGAAGCGGGCGTCGCAGTCGAAGGCGCAAGCCGAGCGGATTTCTGCCGAGCATACGCGGCAGAACGTCATCAAAGAATTTAACGAACGCGTGGCGAAGGATCTGGGCGACGCGAGGTTGCGTTACCAGCAGAAGATTCGCGATCCGCTGGTGCGGCGCGACATGTTCCCCGACACGACGCGGCTAACTTCCTCTCCTGAAGGGGTCGCCGCCGATTCGACGTTCGCTGCTCGCAACCAGATTGCGGCCGACAGCCCGCGGCCGCCGGTGAAGCCGGGGCAAGACCTCACGCTGCAGATTCACGAATCGGCGGTGAACAACTACCTGCCGATTGCGTTGGCTTCGGCGAGGATCAGCCAAGAAACCGCCGAGCAGCAGCCGATCCTGGACGGCAACGTGCCGAATTGGATCAAGGTACTGTCAGTGAAAAAGCCGGAATTGGCGGCAGCGGCCGCGACCGGCGCCGCGGTGGTCAACAGCGCGTCGAAGACGCTCGATCAGGTCGTCGAGGGCCAGGCCGACGAACGCGGGCCGAACGATCCGCCGGCACTGCCGCCGTTCAAGCCGTACTCGATCACGCTCAACCCGGAAGCGCCGGTCGGCGTCCGGTTCGACGACGGCAAAGTGGTCATTCGCGTCCGGGCGTCGAAGCTCGTCAGCGACGACATGGAGTATTCGAACTGGGACTTCATCATCACCTACGCGATTACCCAAGCGGACGATCGCATTGTGCTGAAGCGGGTCGGCGACATC
Organism: Lacipirellula parvula; assembly: GCF_009177095.1. Classification (NCBI taxonomy): domain Bacteria; kingdom Pseudomonadati; phylum Planctomycetota; class Planctomycetia; order Pirellulales; family Lacipirellulaceae; genus Lacipirellula; species Lacipirellula parvula. The sequence goes on along the minus strand of NZ_AP021861.1, from coordinate 1,253,548 downwards.
GAAGTCTTCCCGACTGGATTTGACCCCGCGTGGGACAAGCAAATGACGGCTCAGCAGTCAGGCTTTCGCAGCACGCTGGCGAAGAACATGAACGCCCGCGCGAATGCTGGCGAAAGCTTTCCAGCGGAGATTCCGATCGATCCGATCCGGATCACCAACGTCGGGACGTTGTTGCTTGATCAGCTTGAGGTGCAGGATGGGTGGCTGACAATCGGCTGGATCCTGCCGCCAGCTGCGCCGTAAGTTGCGTTGGCCGCTCGTTCCCACTCTCCGCGTGGGAACGTCCCCATCGCCGCTCCGCGGCACTTTGTGCGGAGCGACCTAGAATTGAACGTCGTTTGGCCCCCGGTTTGAAGAACCGGGGGCTAATTTTTTACGGGGGAGTGATCACTGGCGTCTTCTCGCGTTTGACGCCACGATAGTGATTGAAGGAGCCGCCGCGCTATGTTCGATCCGCAAGCTTCGGTCGTCGACGTTGAATTCGAGTGCATTCCGCTGCGCACCATCGGGCGGACCGACATCCCCATGGATGCGTCGCCGACGCAGCGGCGGCGGGCCGAGCATATGCAATCAGCGATCAACTCGTACGGCGTCGAGCGAACCTACTTCCTCCAGAACGCCCGCTGCGTCTTCCGCTTCGCGAACAGCGACGTCGAGGGGGCATGCCGGTTCGAGTTCGAAGGGGTCGCTCGCACCGACGCCGGCGATCGCAAGTGCGACGAAGTGATCCTGGAAACGACGCTGGTGAGCGAAACCTGCGGCGGCGTTCCGCCTGCAGTGCAAGCATGGCTCGTCGAGCGCGTTCATCGCGCGGTGCTAGTTGAGTTCGACCGCTTCATAGCCGCCGGTCAGCTAGCAGCGCGAGCCGCGGAAGCGGCCGGCGGCACGAAGCTCGACGGCGTCGGCGGCATGGACGTGTAACCGCATCGCCTGCGGTTACTCACTAAAGTCCGCAGCGCGATCGACGCCGCTGGCAATGCTAGCGATGCGCTTCGTGAAATGCGAAAAATGTCAAAGTTTGCCAATTACGCAGACGATACCACCTGTACTGAGTAATTCGTCAGCCTGCGCGCGAGCTGTTCGCCCGTCGCGCAGTGCTAGCGAAACAACGTAAACGTCGCGGCGCCACACGCCGCGGCGACGCACTGGGGGGTGCGAAACGGGCGGAAAGATCGCGCATGATGAATCGGCAACTACGAACGGCAACCTCGCTGCTGCTGTGCGGGCTCACGCTCTGCAGCGGTTGCACGCCGATTCAGCCCTTCTACTTCAAGGAAGACGGCGATCTCTCTCACTACATGGACGTCGCGACGAACATCGAATACCCCGATGTTCACACCACGCCGATCAACGACGTCTCCTCCGCTCAAGCCCCGCTGACGCTCGCCAACGCCGACAGCTTTAAGATGTGGGACCTCACGCTGGAAGAGGTCGTGCGGCTGACGCTCGAAAACAGCACCGTCATTCGCAACTTGGGCGGCCGCATCAACGACGGCGGCCAGAACATTTCGACCACGGCGCCCGAAGCGCTCACGGCCGGCGGCGGCAACGCCCTCACCACCTACGACCCGGCTCTAACCGAGAGCGGCTACGGCGGCAATACCGGCAGCCAGTTTAGCGGCCGCGGCGTCGAAGCGGCGCTGTCGGAATTCGACGCCCAGCTCGACTCGAGCCTCACGTGGCAGAAAAACGATCGTCCGCAGAACTTCGGTCTGGCCGCGGCGCCCGACTTCTTCAATCCGCTGTTCCGTCAGGATACCGGCCGTTATTCGACTGGCATCACGAAGAACTCCGTCACCGGCGGTACGTTCGACGTTCGCAACAACATCAACTACGACCAGAACAACAACGGCAGTCGTACTCAGGCGAGCGATTGGTTCGCGAACGTCGAAATGGGCGTGTCGCAGCCGTTGTTGCAAGGCGCCGGCGTCGAGTACAACCGCATCGCCGGTCCGCGCAGCTTCTCGGAAGCGAACGGCAACTTTTCCGATCAAATCGACGGCGTGTTGATCGCCAAGATCCGCACCGACGTCACGCTCACCGACTTCGAGGCGGGCGTTCGCGACCAGATGCGGGACGTCGAAGACGCTTACTGGGAACTCTACTATTGCTACCGCGAGCTTGAGGCTCGCCGCACCGGTCAGGCTAGCGCCTTGGAAACTTGGCGTCGCGTGATGGCCAAGTTCCGCGTCAGCGGCGAAGGCGGCGAAGCGAACACCGAAGCCCAATCGCGGGCCCAGTTCTTCCTGTTCAAGACGCAGGTAGAAACGGCCCAGACGAATCTGTTCCGCGTCGAATCGCGCCTCCGCTACCTGATGGGCCTCGCCGCCACCGACGGTCGGTTGATTCGTCCGAGCGACGAACCGACGGTGGCCCCGGTGAAGTTCGACTGGCCGACCATCCACTCCGAATCGCTCGTCCGCCGCGAAGAAGTCCGCCGGCAGAAGTGGACGATCAAGCGGCGCGAACTCGAACTGATCGCGGCGAAGAATCTGTTGTTGCCGCGGCTCGACCTCGTCGGCCGGTACCGCTGGCTCGGCGCCGGCGACGATTTGATCAACGTACCGCGCAACGGCATCCCGCCGTTCCTCGACGGCTCGACCGCAGCCGAATCGCTCACCAGCGGCGATTTCCAAGAATGGGAAGCCGGCCTGCAGTTCACCATGCCGATCGGCTTCCGCCTCCCCAACACGACGGTCCGGCACTCGCAACTGTTGCTCGCTCGCGAGCGAGCCGTGCTGCAAGACTTGGAACTCTCGGTCTCGCATCAGCTGAGCGATGCGGTCCGCGATCTCGATCTGAACTACGGCGTCACCCAAACGAACTTCAATCGTTGGAACTCCGAAGAAGACGAAGTGAAGGCCGTCGCCGCTGTTCACGAGGTAGGCCGCGTGACGCTCGACCTGCTGCTCCAAGCGCAGCAACGCCGGGCCGACGCCCAAACTGCGTACTACCGGTCGCTGGTCGACTACAACCGGGCGATCATGCGGGTCCACTACCGCAAGGGTTCGCTGCTCGAATACAACGGCATCTTCCTGCAAGAAGGCCCGTGGCCGGGCAAGGCTTACTTCGACGCGACCCGTCGGGCTCGCCGTCGCGACGCGGCGATGGCGATCGATTACGGATTCACGCGTCCCAACGTGATGAGCCGCGGCGTCTACAACCAGGCCCCCGGCACGGCGAAGGGCGCCGCGTACGAAGGTCCGGTTCCGACGATCGTCCCCGAACCGTTGGCTCCGCCGGCGGAAGCATTGGGCCCGCAGGCGTCGGTCAGCGATGCGGACGTGTCGGGAAATGCAATGGCGCCGGTCTCGTACCTGGAAACCGCCGCCGCAGCGAGTACGATGAAGCCGTCGACGCTCACCGCTCTTCCCACGACAGCTCCCGCGGCAGGGGCAGTTGTCGCAGGCGCGTCGGCAGGTTCGGCTCCCTCGAATCCGTTTGCGTCCTCGAACGTCGTTTCGAATCCCGTCGCTTCTCCAGCTGCCGCCGTCCCCAATCCGTTTGGCGCTCCGCAACCGCTTCCTGCGGCTGCAGCTCCGGGCGATGCGGACGGATCCGCCGCCTATGAACCTCAAGCGAATCACGCGCCTGCTGCAACTGCTGCAAACCTTGCAGGCTGGTCAGGGGGAGAACGCTGACGCCTTGGCGAAGGCGTGCGGCATGAGCCGACGCACCGCCTTTCGCGATCTCGAAACGCTGCGTGAAGCAGGCGTGCCGCTGCAGTTCGACAAAACGAGCGGCCGCTACTCGATCACGGCTGACTATTTTCTACGGCCGACAAATTTCAGCTTCGATGAGGCGCTATCGATTGTGGCGCTCACAAGCGATTTGGGAGCCGGCACGGAGGCGCCGTTTTTCGGCGCCGCGCGATCTGCTGCGCTGAAGATCCAAGGCGCCCTGGCGGCGGACTTGCGGAAGGAAGTCCAGCTGTTGGGGCGCTTCATCAGCATTCGTTTGAATGCGCTCGACCAATTGAAAGGAAGCGAAGCGGTCTACGCCCGGCTTGTCGAGTCGCTTGCCGAGCGGCATGTGGCGCAGATTCGCTACCAAAGCCTCACAGAGTGGGAGGTGATCGAAACAAAGCTACGTCCCTACCAACTGTTCTTCGATCGTCACGCCTGGTACGTGATCGGCCGGAGTTCGTTGCATTCGGGGCCGCGGACGTTCAACGTCAGCCGCATTCTGAATATCGAACTGCTCGATCAGAAGTATTCGCGACCACGCGGCTTTAACCTCGAACGATACCTCGGCAATGCCTGGAACATCATGCGGAGTTCTTCTCCCGACGAGCAGGTGACGATCCGATTCGCGAAGATCGTGGCGACGAACGTCAGCGAGGTTGAGTGGCACAAGACGCAGCGGCTGGAATGGCGCGCCGACGGATCGCTCGACTTCCACGCCCGAGTATCGGGGTTTAGTGAAATCATTTGGTGGATTCTGGGCTACGGCGAGCATGCTGAGGTCATCCGGCCGGCGAAGCTACGCAAACAAGTCGCGACGCGGGCCGAGAATGTGTGCAAGATCTACGCACGCGACGACAATCAACTGCCGCCGAGGCCTGGGACTGGCGCCGGCGCTCGGGTAAAACAGCGGTGAACTGATTTACCGCCCCGCCGCCCCGCACCCACGCCATGCCGCCATTTTTCTCATTCGACGGCATCGACGGCGGCGGGAAGAGCACCCAGCTCAAGCTCTTCTGCGAATGGCTCGCTGAGCAGGGACACGAACCAATCGTTTGCCGCGACCCAGGCAGCACGGCCGTCGGCGAACGGATCCGCAATATTTTGCTGGCCAGCGACGATTCGACGCCAATCGCCCCGCGGAGCGAAATGCTGCTCTACATGGCCGCGCGGGCGCAACTGGTCGACGAAGTGATCGTCCCCGCCCTCGCGGCTGGACGGACGGTCGTCTCTGATCGCTACTTGCTGGCCAACATCGTTTACCAAGGGCATGCGGGCGGGTTGGCGATCGACTCGATCCGGCAAGTTGGCGCCGTGGCGACCAACGGCGTCGCTCCGAGCTGCACCTTCCTGCTTGATCTTGATCCAGCGGTCGCCCTGAGCCGGATGGGCCGAGAGCTCGACCGCGTCGAGAATCGCGGCAACGAATATCGTGAGCGGCTGCGGGCGGGATTCCTCGCCGAAGCGAAGGCGATGGGGCCGACGGTGCATGTGATCGCCGCTGATCGCGAGGTCGCGGTGATCCAAGCGGAGCTCCGTAGGATCGCGGCACCGCTGCTCGCGAAGGCCTAATTGGGCTGGGAATGAATCCATTCCTGGGGCCTCTCCCCCAATCGGGGCAGACCGTCAGCTTGATTCAGGCGCCTGTCCAGTCTGAATTGACTCGCCACGAAAAAAGCGCTAAAATGCCCTGGCACTTCGGTTTACGTCTCGAAAAGTCGAAGAACCTGCCTGCAAAGCTGGCTTCCTGCTGGCGTCTTGCCGGGTAGATCGTCGATATGACAACAGTGTAGAGCCCGTGCAGGTGGATACCGCTGGCCGCAAGCCAGAGATGCACGGAACGCACGCCAAGGGACGACTTGGCTCGGGTCGCCGGTCGCAGTCCTTGGCGCCATGCCCTCAGGGAATGGGGCTGCGAACATGTATGTTCGGAGGAAGAGTGACGCTTGGGAGGCGCTCGCGCCAGCCAAGCTGAACCTCTATCTCGAAGTCCTCGGACGCCGCACAGACGGGTTCCACGAGTTGGAAACCTTGTTGGCGCCAATCCGCCTCTGCGACCGGCTCAGCTGGTCCCCCCGCGACGACCGCGGCTCCGCCGAATTCGCGCTGGCGTACCACCCGACCTCTGCGGCCGAGCTGATCCGCCTCGCTCCCGCCAACGAACAGAATCTCGCCTGGCGAGCCGCCGAACTCCTCGCCCGGACGGCCGGCGTCGAGCCGCACGGCTCGTTCATCCTTACCAAGCGAATACCTATGCAGGCCGGCCTCGGCGGGGGAAGCAGCGACGCCGCCTCTGCTTTGATGCTCGCCAACCGTGCCTGGGGCATCGATTACTCCACGGCAAAACTGAGCGAACTTGCCGCCCAATTGGGCAGCGACGTGCCGTTCTTCCTCGCTGGTCAAACCGCGATCTGTCGGGGCAGGGGAGAGCGCGTCGAACCAATCGACAATTTCCCCCGCCTCCATATCGTCGTCGTCGCGCCGCGCGACGGCGTGTCGACGGCGGACTGCTTCCGCGAACTCGCCGCCCCTGCGTGGGATGGATCGCCCGCGCCGCCGGCCTCCAGCCGACTTGCGGAGCTGATCGCCCTGCTCCGCCGTGGTTCGCTGAGCGCGGCGATGCAACGGATCGGCAATAGTTTGCAAGCTCCCGCCCGCCAACTTTGCCCGGCAATTGAACGCCTCGGCATCGCCTTTGCTGCGCTGGGGTGCTACGCCCACCAATTAACCGGAAGCGGATCGGCTTATTTCGGCGTCATGCGTTCAGCTCGTCACGCCCGCCATGCCGCCGCTATCCTGAGTGCCGCCAATCTGGGGACTGTCTTCACGACCGCGACGTGCCGCTAAGGACAACCTCGCAAGGAGAACTGCCGTGGAAATCACCGAGGTCCGCATCAAGCTCATGGAAGAACCGGGCGAGCGGCTGAAGGCGTTCTGTTCGATCACGTTCGACAATTGCTTCGTCGTGCGGGACTTGAAGATCATCGAAGGGACCAGCGGCCCCTTCGTCGCGATGCCGAGCCGCAAGCTCACCGCCCACTGCCCGCGGTGCGGCATGAAGAACCATCTTCGCGCCCCCTTCTGCAACCAATGCGGCAGCCAGCTCTCGAACGAGCGGATGCCGCTTGACTCGGACGGCCGCGCGAAGCTCTACGCCGACATCGCCCACCCGATCAATTCGGCCTGCCGCGAGATGATTCAAGAGGTCGTCGTCCAAGAGTTCTACGAAGAGATCGAACGCGCAAAGCAACCCGACTACGTCTCGCGCTACGACGACTTCGACATGGACTACGGCGACTTTAAACAGCGTCCGCAGCAAGGCGCTCCGGGCGAAACGCGGGTCGACCAGGCCCACCAGCGTCGCCACTCGCACCTCGGCAACAACCGTCCGCAGTCGGGCGGCCCGGTGCGCGAGCGCACCGCTCCGCCGACGACGCCCAACACGCCGAGCGCCGCCCGCAACGCCTACCGCGAACCGCCGACGGGATTTGGGGCGGGGATCTTTCCTGGCGAGTGAGCCGGTTAGACAGTTAGCGCGACTTGCTCCTCTGATAGGTGCGGCCAACCACTGCGCGCTAACCGTCAGGCGAATCTCGCCCCCGCTGTGATTATCGCGATGCGCGCGATCCTTTGCGATCGCTCTGCAACTTACGGTATGATGCCGACGCTCGTTGCAGACTCTGAAGGCGCGCTGGGGAGCGAGAATGGCCGTCGATGACGAACGCGTTGATTCTACAAGCCGCGCCTGCGCGTCGGTTGAAACCTGGCGGCTTCGCGGCGACGAAGTAGTCGCCGAGCACGATCTGCTCGCGGTGGAGGAACCGCTAGAGATACGACTCGCGCATGGCGAGCGCGGCCATCGCGTACGGCAAGCCGTGTCGATCACGATGCGCACGCCGGGGCACGACGTGGAACTCGCCGTCGGCTTCCTCTTCACCGAAGGGATCATCACGAGCCCGGAGCAAATCGCCGGCGTCACCAGCTGCGGCGCTGGCAACGTGGCGTGCGTGAAGCTGCGACCCGGCGTCGCCGTCGACTTGGCTCGGCTGGAGCGTCACTTCTACACCTCGTCGAGCTGTGGCGTCTGCGGCAAGGCGTCGCTGGAGGCGGTGCAGGTGCAACCGCGAGAGGGGTGCCTGCCGGGCGAACCTGTCGTCGACGCGGCGGTCATTCGCAGCCTGCCGGCGAAGCTGCGTGCAGCGCAAGAGGTGTTTGAACAGACCGGCGGCTTGCATGCCTCGGCGCTCTTCGACGCCGACGGCGAATTGTTCGCCCTCCGCGAAGACGTCGGCCGGCACAATGCGCTCGATAAGTTGATCGGGCACGAGTTCCTCGCCGAGCGGACGCCGCTCACGCAAAGCATCTTGTTGGTAAGCGGGCGCGTAAGCTTCGAACTCGTACAGAAGGCGGCCGTCGCGGGGATTTCGATCCTCGCAGCGATCGGCGCCCCGTCGAGCCTGGCGGTGGAACTTGCCGTTCGACACGGGATGACGATCATCGGCTTCGTCCGCGGCGATCGGTTTAATGTGTACGCAGGGGTGGAGCGGATCCACTCTGCGACCGAGCAAGCGTCAGTTGAGCGTAGCGTCATCCTGAGTGGCGCGGCGCCAAGCTGACGATCACTGAAACAATTGAGGATGGAGCCATGAGCCAGTCACCCCAACCAGTTCGCGAAGGCTCCCACAACGGCGAGTTCGCCAACTATCACCCTCGCCACCACGGGCCGCACGCGGCGACGGAACAGCGGCCACTCCCTTGCGTCGAGGCCGGCACGCTCAACACTGCTCACGGCGCCGTCGATCCACTCGCGCCGCAGCAACTCGCCGGCCTGCGGCAGCGCGAGCCGGAACGCAAGGCGACCGGCATCGGCGCCGTGCTGTCGTCGTTTCACTACGCCCTGGGCGAGGCAGGCGTCGTGCGCGGCGTGCTGCCGCTGCTGCAAGTAAACCAGAAAGATGGCTTCGATTGCCCCGGCTGTGCCTGGCCCGATCCCGACGGTAAGCGTTCGCATTTCGACTTCTGCGAGAATGGCGCCAAAGCGGTGGCCCACGAGTCCGATCGCCGCCGCGTGACGGCAGACTTCTTCGCCAAGCATTCGGTCGCCGAGCTTTCGCAACAGTCGGACTACTGGCTCGAGCAGCAAGGCCGGCTCACCGAGCCGATGGTGCTGCGAACCGGCGCGACGCACTACCAGCCGATCTCGTGGGCCGACGCCTTCGCGCTGATTGCCGACGAGCTCAACGCCCTCGCCTCGCCGAACGAGGCGTCGTTCTACACCTCCGGCAAGGCGACGAACGAAGCCGCCTTCGCCTACCAGCTGTTCGTGCGGCAGTTCGGCACGAACAACTTGCCCGATTGCTCGAACATGTGTCACGAAGCGAGCGGCACCGCGCTCAACCATGTGCTCGGGTTTGGCAAGGGGACGGTCAAGCTCGAAGACATCGCTCGGGCGAAGCTAATTTTCAATGTCGGCCACAATCCGGGAACGAACCATCCGCGGATGCTGTCGGTGCTGCAAGAGGCCAAGCGGAACGGCGCCAAGATCGTCGCCGTCAATCCACTGCCGGAGACGGGCCTCATCTCCTTCATGCAGCCGCAGGAAGTGACGGGGCTGCTCGGCCACGCAACGCCGATCGCCGACCTCTTTCTGCAGGTACGCATCAACGGCGACGTGCCGCTGTTCAAGGGAATCCTCAAGGCGATCGTCGCGGCCGACGATGCCGAGCGGGGCGCCGGCATCGATTGGGACTACGTCAACGCGAACACCGCCGGCGTCGACGACTTGCTGGCCGACGTGCGGGCCGCGAGTTGGGACGAAATCGTGCGAGCGTCGGGCATCGAACGCGAGCAGATTGAAACGGCCGCCGCCTGGGCTCGCGAAACGGGCGAGATCATCTGCAGTTGGTGCGTTGGCATCGCCCAACAATACAACGGGCCCGGCAACATTCAGGAACTTCTCAATCTGCTACTCCTCCGCGGCGCCATGGCCAAGCCGGGCGCGGGGGCGTGCTGCGTGCGCGGCCACTCGAATGTGCAAGGCGACCGCACGATGGGCGTCTGGGAACGGCCGCAGCCCGAACTGCTCGACGCGCTGCAGGGGGCGTTCGGCTTCGACCCGCCGCGCGAGCATGGCCTCGATTCGCAGAAGTCGATCGTCGCGATGCACGAAGGACGGGTGAAAGTCTTCATCTCGCTCGGCGGCAATTTTCTGCTGGCGCTGCCCGACACGGCCTACGCCGCCGAAGCACTCTCCCGCACGCGGCTCACCGTGCGGATCGGCACGAAGCTCAACCGCTCTGATCTGGTGACCGGCGCGCAGGCGCTCATCCTCCCCTGCCTCGGCCGCACCGAAGCCGACGTCTCGCCAGCCACAAGTTCACGCCCCGCGATCGAGCAGTTCGTCTCGTGCGAGAACTCGATGGGCGTCATCCAGTGGTCGCGCGGCCGGTTCGCGCCAGCGTCGCCGCAATTGATGGGCGAGACGGCGATCGTCTGCCGCATGGCGGCGGCGGTGCTCGGCGACCGGGCGACGGTCGATTGGCCCGCTTGGGCCGAGAACTACGACCACGTCCGCGACGGAATCGCCAAGGTGATCCCCGGCTGCCACGACTACAACGCCCGCGTTCGCCATCCCGGCGGCTTTTACTTGCCGAACCCGCCGCGCGAGAACGTCTATCACACCGACACCGGCAAAGCGAACTTCACCGTCAATCCGATCCCCGACCACCAACTCGGGCCGAACCAGTTCGCGATGACCACCGTTCGCAGCCACGACCAATACAACACGACAATCTACGGCCTGCACGACCGTTACCGCGGCCTCCACAACGAGCGGCGAGTCGTAATGCTCAACCGGGCCGACCTCGACGAGCAAGGGATCGCGCCGCATCAGCTTGTCGACGTCACCAGCCACTGGAACGGCCAAACGCGCACCGCGTGCGGCTTCGTCGCCGTGGAGTTTCCGATCCCCAAACGGTGCGCAGCGATGTACTACCCCGAGGCGAACGTCCTCATCCCGGTGGGGAGCGTCGAGCCGCTGAGCAATTGCCCGACGTCGAAGTGCACAATTATTAGTGTGCGGCCGACGACCTAGAACCCAGCAATTGGCGATATCCCGCGTAAAGGTGAAGAGATCTGCATTTGCGCTGCTCGGCGCCGTGCCAACAACGAACCGAAGGTGACTTCGGTAGCTAGAATTACTAGACTGGGCCGTGCGCAGTGCATGACGCGACAATCGGGAAAGGGCAACCTTTCTGCACCGGTCGCGGGTCGAATCACACATCAGGAATGCGATAATGCGTTACATCTTCATCGCCGGATTGTTGATATTTTGCATCGAGCACTCCGTTTCGGCCCAATCAGCGACGGCTTGGCAGTTACCAGCTGTCGAGTCTCAGAAGTGGGTGCAGCGTCTTGGCAACTTTGTGGGCTCGCATGCTTGGACAATTTCCGCGACGGGAAATGAAATCACGCTCCAGCGAAAGCAACCGGTAGAGTTCAACGCGTGGGTCCCGAATGGACCTGCACCGATCGGCGAACAGAAGCCGACGGCGACGGCGGTAGGAACAGGCGACGTGAGCTATGTGGTCCGTTTCGCTCCGAAAATCTCCATCGACGAATACGAACGACTAGAGCAAATCAATGACGCTTCGCAGCGCGAGGAAACGCGACTCAAGCAGGCTCTCGGTTTGTCCTATAAATTTGATGACATCATCGCTAGCACTCCGGAAGAGAAACAACGGTTACGCGAGTATCGCGAAGCCGTCGCCAAGCTGCCACAACACGACCTGCCCGATTTTTATACTCCCGATCACAGCATCTACATCCACCGGAGTTGGCACCCGTGGTACTCTCCCGCCGATAAGGCCATCGGCGAGGAACTGCAAGGCGTCGAGGACGATCTTTGCCGTTACTTCGGGATGTACAACGTCCATACCGCTGGAAGGGGACGATTCTTCTTCGAATACCGCGCGCCTGCGAAAGCGAAGCCCTAACGCACTATCGCGGGCGGCATGTGACGCTCAACGTGGCGCCGCAAAGCCGTCTGATCTGATCACAACCTCGTGCGACGGAATCGTCCCAACAACCTTGAGCCAAACCAAGGTTAAATCTCTTCTTTCAAATTCGCATCGCAGCGCCTCTAACGCTTCGCGCTAACTGCGCGATCGCGTCGCGCGACGACGGCGTGCAGCCTTCGTTGTTCGTCAAATCTTAACGGCCGACCTGCAGCTAGCAGCAACTCGCCGCCGATATCTAGGTTGTCGCAAGTCACCTAGCTTAACACGGGTGACTGCGGCGCCGTGGCAGTCGGATAGACGATTGACCGCGACGCTCGGAAGAAAGCTCGCTACAAGAGCGAGCTTGGCGCGGATCGCCCTCCCGAGCGTCTGGTCGCCTCACGCTGAGTTGACATCAACGAAGTCCCTATGAGGTTCGTCCGTCGATGGTGGAAAACGCCGAGCGTCTGCCGACGCTGGAACTGGTCCATCAATACGTCGCCCACACCCTGAGTCGCCTGGAAACTTTAGAACCCGATCGCTTCCCGCTCACCCAACAAATTCTCAATCGCTCCGGCAAACCGTGCGGCATTTATTATTGCCTCCATGGCCCTCGGGCCGTCCGCCTCACCGCGATTTGGGAAACTGAGCAGAACACGATCTTGTTTTACGGTTCATGCGGCCGACGGATGCAGCGCACGCGATTGCTTGAAGCTCCGATGATCGAAGCTTAAAGCCGTTAGCGGTCAGCACTCAGCGGTCAGCAATTGATCTGGCTGAACGCTGATAGCTGAAAGCTGACCGCTTCTTAGAGTGCCCGTCGATTCCGAGATTATTTGCCGGACAGAGTTGCGGACTCTGTCCGGCTCGATATACTGTACATAAGTTCATAAGCCCCGCCGCGGGAAACATGGAGGTCAACCAAATGCTGGTTTTATCGAGAAAGCAATCGCAACGCATCAAGTTGGGGGATTCGATCGTGATCACTGTGGTGCGCGTCGCCGGCGACAAGGTTCGCCTCGGCATTGACGCCCCGCGTGACATGCTTGTCTTGCGCGATGAACTGGAGCCGCACGACGGCGCCGGTTTGGAGATCGAGGTCGCCGCCGGGGAGTTGGCGTCGCTGGCCCGTTCCGCCTAGTTCTCGGGAGCAGCGACGACGTCGCTGAACTCAACGCGAACCACGAAGCATTTACGTTGCGAGAACGAGGGACCAGATCACCGGATGCCGCAGACCGACATGATGAAACGCTGAGTTGTCCCGCCTTTGGCGGCGAGGCGCTCCCATCAATCCACCATCTGTCGATCGCCGTCATCCCGGATCCTGTCCACTACTTCCGAACGACATTCCCAAGCTTCAAGCGTTTAGTTCGACGGCGGTTGCTCCTGAACTCGCGCCTTGGTTAGAAACGCGAAGAGGCCGTCCCGACGGTGCCGGGACGGCCTCTTCGATTGAATTAAATTGTTCGGACACGCTAGACTAGTCGCGGGGACGAACGGCGCCGGTCAGACCGGTGTAGTCCGAACGGTCTTCTTCGTGCCACAGGGGCTGACCCGAGCGAATCCGCTCCGCCAACACTTCGAGCTTCTCACGGGAACCTGCCGGGGCTTGAGTCGCCTTGAATTCTTCGTCCATCTTCGGGGCGAAGTCTTCGTCGTGACCGTACTTGAGGATCGCTTCGAAAACGTTCTTCAACTTGGGATCGGGCATGGTCCTGCTACCTTTGCTATTCAACGAACAATATTGCCTTGCATCGAAATGCGCCACAGCGAGCGAAGGCCGCCAAGCCTGGGTAATGCTCGCAACAAGAATCCTCAGCCGGCTTTGCAGAGGTGGGAAACTAAGGTGGGTGCTTCAACGGGGAGGCGATCCATTCGCCGCCACCAAGCTGCCGACTGTTTTGAATTTTGGATTAAGCGATTATTACTAGCGTGCGAAGCAAGTCAAGTTTTTTCCCCCTTGACTTCGAGGCTATTCGCAATTTGAAACTCGCTTTGCGCGAATCCTTGCCGCCTGGGCGAAGCTGCTAGCTGAAATGAGCATTGCGCCTTCCCGCAACTCGCTCGATTTGCTCGGTAAAATGCGACGATTTCGCTGACCTTGCGAGGCGATATGCCCTGGATCCAAGAGCTGATTGAGCTACCCGCAAAGTCGCGCGGGTTTCATCTGATCACGCGGGACATTTCCGCGAAGCTCCCCCAATTGAGCGGGGTGCAGGTGGGGCTTTTGCACCTGTTCATCCAGCACACGTCCGCGTCGCTCTCGATCAACGAGAACGCCGACGCCGACGTGCCGTTCGATCTCGAGTCTTCATTCAACGCGATCGCGCCCGAAAGCTTTCCGTATCGTCATACATGCGAAGGCCCCGACGACATGCCGGCGCATGTGAAAGCGTCGCTGCTGGGGGCCTCGCTGACGATTCCAATTCGCGAGGGCCGGCTGGCGCTCGGCACGTGGCAGGGAATCTACCTCTGCGAGCATCGCAACCAGGGCGGACGGCGGCGCGTCGTGGCGACGATTTGGGGAGAATGAAGAGGAATACGGGGAGTTTTTAACCACGAAACACACGAAAAGACACGAAAGAATGCCCTTAGTTCTTAATTCGCGCAGATTCGCGTGATTCGCGGTTCAGGCGTTTGCTTGTAGTGCTCACCGACTTCGCAGAACGCGGCCGCTTACGTAAACGTCTTCGCCGATTGTCTCGACCCGCGGCGACGCCAAGCGAAGTGCATCGACCATCACCGCCCGTCCGGCGCCGCAAATAGGGCTGGGCCCGGCGCCGCCGATCAGCCGTGGGGCGATGAAGGCATGGACTTCGTCGATCGCGTCGGTGTCGAGCAACGCGCCGAGGACGTGACCGCCCCCTTCGACCAAGATGTTGGTCATCCGCCGCCGGCCGAGTTCGTCGAGTAGCGAGATCCACCGCTCGCTGGGGGCGACAGCCGCCGCCGGCGCTTGCCAAACTTCGACGCCTGCCTCGCGCAGTGCATGGCAACGGCTATCGGGAGCGTTCGCCGCTGCCGCAACCAGCACTGGCGCCTCGACGGCGGTTCGCACGAGTTGACTCTCAAGCGACAGCACCGCCTGCGAGTCGAGCACAATTCGCGTCGGCACGCGCGGGCCAGCAGGGCGGGGAGTGAGCAGTGGGTCATCCTGCTCCGCCGTGCCGCGACCGACGACGACCGCATCGACGCGTCCGCGCAATTGATGAACGATCGCCCGCGACGCTTCGCTGCTAATCCACTGGCTGTCGCCCGTATGAGCGGCGATCTTGCCGTCGAGCGTCATCGCCCACTTGGCAATCACCCACGGTTGGCCGACCGTCATCAGCTTCGCGAACGGCGCCAGCAGCTCGCGCGCCTCTGCGATGCCGTCCAGTAATTCAACATCGATGCCCGCCGCGCGCAACCGCTCGATGCCGCGACCGTCGACGACCGGATTAGGATCACGATGCCCGATGACGACCCGCGCCACGCCAGCGGAAATGAGCGCCTCGGTGCACGGCGGCGTCTTGCCGGTATGAGCGCACGGCTCTAGCGTTACGTACGCCGTCGCCCCACGCGCGGCTTCGCCCGCCATGCGGAGCGCTTCAATCTCGGCATGCGGCCCGCCGAATCGCTGATGCCAGCCTTCGCCGACGACCGCGTCGTTGCGAACGAGCACGCAGCCAACCATCGGATTCGGCTCGACGAACCCCTCGCCGCGATACGCGAGCTCAATCGCCCGCTGCATGTATCGTGATTCGTCGTTCATCGGCGGTTGAATTCTCACCACGAAGGCTCATAGACGCGAAGGAGTTCACGAAGAAAAACAGCGGGAGATAGATAGTTCACACTCCAGTTGCTGATCGGCGATAGTTCCTTCGTGACGTCTTCGTGCCTTCGTGACTTTGTGGTTAGCACGGAACCTCTACGGCGTCCAAATAGCCGACTTGCCGCCGCCCGCTGCGGGGGCCGCGGCCGGGGCGCCTTGGTCGGGCGTCCACAAACGGTTGGCCGGAGCGGCGGGGGCCGCAGGCATTCCGCCGCCGGCGCCGGCCGGCAGCCCGCGCGGCGTTAGCAAGCCGGCGGTGTACAGCAGCCGGTAGGTCGCTTCGGCAATTCCCGGCTCGTTGAGGTGATTGGCCCGCAGATCGTTGAGCGTCTCCTGCACGCCCATGGGATCGCCCCGTTCGATCTGCACTTCGAGTTCGAGCAGCGCCCACTCGCCCGCGGACTTGCCCGCCTTCGCCGCCCACTCCTTCGCCTTGGCAGTCCACTGCAGCGCCTTGTCGGGATCGGGTTCCGAGCGAATCAACTGACGGTAGACCGGCGCCAAGTCGACGCCCGGCGTTTCGCGGCTCACGAGTTCATGCGCCAACGCGAGCGACGCGACGGCCGCGCCCGACATCGACGCGCGGTTGAACAACTGCATCAAGCGATCTTCCGGCACCTTCGCGAGATCAAGCCGCGGCAGGCGGGTGATCGGAATCCGCTCCCAGTTGACGGTCGACGGATCGACCGCTTCGGCCCGCGGCACGCCGAGCGTGTCGCGCAGCTCCTGGAACATCGCCTGCTCCTCGGGATCGACGGCCGCTTGTTCGACGATCAAGATGCTGGCGAGTAACTGAATCTTCAGATCGGCGCGGCTTGCGGCGTCGCGCGGCGACAGGCCCTCGAGCCCAGCGCGCGGAGCCGCAACCCAATCCTCAACGATCGCCTTACGACGACGTTCGGCCAGCAACTTTCGCCGCAGGGCCTGCGGCGTGTCGTTCGGCAACCGCCATCGCCAGCTAAGCGCCTCTTCCGAGGCCGACTTCTCGGCGACGACTTCCTCGTCGCCGTGCGGACCGATGGCGTCGCCGAGCACTTCACCGATCAGCTTCTCAACGTTCGCAAATCCATCGCCACGATCGGTAGTCACTTCGACGCGGGCGTCGCGATCGGTCCGCTTGCCGTAGACGCTGATGAACGCGAGGACATTCGGCGCCTCGTCGAGCTTCAGATCGACGCCCGTCTTCGGAATCGGGCGATCAAGCAAAATATGCGTGCTGCGGGGCCGGGTAACTTCGTCCTCTTCCAACGATTCGGGATCGAGTTCGTAGCGCTCGATCCGCTTGTCGCTAGCCAGGCGTTCCGCAACGACGTCTTCGTTGAGAATCGGATAGGTGATCCGCACCGACGCAAGGATCGGCTCTTCGAAATTGGGATCGACGAGTTGCGCCAGCGCTTCGGCTTCGACCGCTTCGTCGAGCGGCACGCTCAGCCGCGCGAACTGGTGGAGCCCGTCGGCGAAGCCAGCTTCGTTGCCAAGCCAGCCGCGCATCAACGCGAGGTTGTAAGTGACGGCTGGATCGGGATTCGCTTCATTGATGATGTTGGCGAACTGCGCCTCGGCCCTGCGCCATTGGCCGCGGCGGGCCAAGCGAAGTCCTTCCTCAAAAATGTTCTTGGTCGCCGTCGCGAACTGCGACGGGCACTCCATCAGCATCAGATTGTCGCGCAGCAACAGCGGCAGCCCGCCTTGCAGATTGAGCCGTAGCAACAGCTCGAGCGCGCGGTTGTCGCCTTCCGGAGCGACGCCGGCGTACAGCAACAAGTACGCACGGGCGGCAATCATGTCGCCGTCGAGCAGCAGCGCGTGGCCGACGCCGCCGATCGCTTCGAACACCCGCTGGGGCATATCGTTGTTCGTCAACTCCAGGGCGTCCTGCAGCCGCGAGACGGCGTCGACGACTTCGTTACGCGAGGCCGCTAGCAGCGCCCATTGAGCGTGAGCCGACGGGTTCTCCGGTTCGACGGCCAGAAAGTGCTTCAGCGTCTTCTCGGCCGCGTCGAGATCATTGAGCGACAGCTCGATCATCGCGCGAATGTCGAGGAGCGAGGCGCGGTTGGGCTGCTTCGCAAGCAACGACTCGACGTGCTTCAGCGCCGCGTGCGGTTGCTCGCCGGCGACCAGCTTGGTGATCTTTTCAATGTCGGCCGCCAGGTCCGAACAGCAAAACTTCAGCTTCTTTCCGCTGCCACACGGGCAGAGAGAATATGGATCGATGGCCATGACGGCGTAACTTTCTGCGTGGTGGTGAGAGACGAGCCGGGCCAGCGTCAAACGCGAGCCGACAGGCCGTTTATGGTAGCAAACCGGCGGGAAGGGGACGACCCGCTGCGGAAATACGGAAGCATGAACCACGACGGCATCAGGGACGCGACGAGAGAGACAAAGCAAGGGAAGAAACCGCCGATAAACGCAGATGAACGCAAATCCAAATTTATCTGCGTCTATCTGCGTTCATCGGCGGTTTCAATAATCCCCGTATTCCCTTGGCGCTATTGGCGGTTGCCTTTCAGTCAGTTCAGCCCAGCGAGGCCAGCTTGGTCTCTAGGAGCGCGAGCAGCCCCTTCTGCGGATCAGCGAACTTCCGCAGGCCTTCTTCCATGAGAGTCTGCTCCAGATGGGCGGCGTCGACCTTCGCCGCAATCTCGCCTAGGACTTCTGGCGGCGGCAGTTCATCGATCGAACGCCGGAACATTTTGCCGCTTGACTGGACGGCGTCGTTCGTCGCGGGCGGGTTGGTTTGAATGTCGCTGCCCACCAGCGCTTCGACGTATTTCCACGGCGGATCGCTCGCTCGCTTCGTGCCGGTGCTCGCGAAGACGATTTCCTGCTTCAGCGGCGTCCCCTTGCCGGCCCAGAATTCTTGGTTCGCTCGCCAGATCTGCTTCGCGTTGACGATGCCGACTTGACCTTGAGAAGCTTCCGACAAACTCGGCACGTACTTCTCGGTGTACACGTCAAGCCGCGAGATAAAGATGCTGTAGACGCTCTTAAAGGCGTCGAGCGACTTCCGCCGCTGGGCGCCGCGCCACACGGCGTCGCGGGCCGCCTCGTATTGTCGCATCGAAAAGACGAGCGTCACGTTGAGCGAGATGCCGCGTGCACAGAGTTCCTCGAGCGCCCCCAGCCCCGCGGGCGTCGCGGGAACTTTGATCATCCGATTGGGACGATCCTGGGACCACTTCGTGCCGAGCTCGATGTACCGCGCACTCCGCTCTTCGGTCGACAGCGTGCACTCGGCGTCTTCGAGCAGCGGGTCGAGTTCGAAGCTCACATACCCATCGTCGCCTTTCGTTTCGTCCCACACCGGACGGAAAACTTCTTGCGCGGCAGCCACGACTTTGTCCGTCAGCGTCCACGCGGCGTCGGATACCTGCAGCCCGCCTTTCAGCAACTTGGCGAGTTGATCGTCGAATTTCCCCGTCTTCACCAGGTCGCTGATAATGATCGGGTTCGAGGTCGCCCCCGAGGCGCCGAGCGCGCGGTTAGCGCGAACGAGGTCGGGGTCGACCGAGTCGAGCCAAATCTTGGTGCCGGCGGCGATGATCGATTCGATGGGAGAGGGCATAGCGGGGGGACCTGAGGATCCGGGTGGCGGGACGCCGCCATCATAGCGAATTCCCACGGCGAGCCAAAAACGCCTCGGCGCCGCGGCGGAAGCGCCGGCGATTTGCGGCGCCAGCAACATTGTTAATCTGCGCAAAGCAGCCCGAGGCTGTGCATTATCTGCGACCCTGCCAATTGTTCCGGTCGAAACGTTTTTGGCGATTCTAGCGGTTATTCCTGTGCTGATGGGGGATGGCGGACGATTAAACAGTTGTGCAAACGGCGGCGCGAATCGCGCGTCGCTGGGGGACCGTTTGGCGAGGAGACCGTCCGGTGAAAATCATCCATCCTCTTCTGTTGGGTCTGACGCTCGCACTCGCGAGCCGAGGAGCGACCGCGCAAGAGGTCTTGTCTGGACCAATGACCGGCGACGCCGGTGATTTGCCGCCCGCCATCGATCTCACGGAAGAGCCGAGCTATTCCGGCCAATCGGTCGGCGAAGAACTCGAACCAATCGCCGTCGGCGAGGAATCGCAAACCTTCGATGGTTCGATCCTCGGCGAGCCGATGCAACTGCTCGAGCAGTGCTCGCCCTACTTCGAAAGCTCCGGCACCTGGCTGCAACGCGGCTTCTGGTTCACAGAAGTCGATTATGTCGCGTTCAATCGCGGCTGGGAACGCAAAGGCCTCGTCCTGGCGAACGAAGAGCGGATTGTCACTACCAATCCGATCGGGCAGTACATCGTCCAAAACATCCTGAACATTGGCGGCGAGAAGCCTGGCATGGACGGCGTCGGCCGCGTCAAGCTCGGCCGCTTCCTGTTCCGCGACGCTCGTAACCGCGATCACTTGCTCGAAGCCAGCTGGCTCGGCGGCGGCAACTGGCAGCAGGGCGTTAGCCTCAACGCCGCCACGACGGCCGGCTTGCAAGTTTCGAACTTCATCGACCGGGTGAATGAATCGTTCGACGGCGCCCGGAGCATGAACTACGCCTACAGCAGCGAGATGAACAGCGGCGAACTCAATTACACTGTGCGGACGCGCATGTCACGCGATCAGTTGCAGCTGCAGCCGAACGGAACGTGGGTGCGGGCCGCCAATCCGACGAAGACTTATTCGTACCTGGCTGGCCTGCGGTACGTCGACATCAGCGAAGATCTCAACTGGAACGCCGATGAGATTCCGCTCACCTCGACGCTGAGCGAAAGCGGCTTTTACACCGTCGACACCGAGAATCGCATGCTTGGCACGCAAATCGGCGGCTCGTTCGGGTACGAAACGGCTCGCTGGAGCATCACCGCCACCGCGAAGGGCGGCGGCTACTGGAATCGCATGCATCTGAACTCGGCTTTCCAGGTCGGCCAGACGACGATCCTCAACAGCGGCGAAACCGACAGCACGGAAGACAACCTGTCGTTCGTCGGTGAAGCGGGCATCTTGACCAAGTGGCATCTGCGGCCGAACATCTCGCTGCGGGCTGGCCTCGACATCTTGTACGTCGAATCGATCGCGCTGGCGCCGTTCCAAGTCAACTTCATCCCAGGCGGCTACTCGGCAATCGCCTCGGGCGGCGACAGCGTCTACATGGGCGGCTCGCTCGGCATCGAATCGTACTGGTAAGCAACCGATTGCCACGCCGACCAACGTGCTAGCGTCTTCGCGAGCCGCGGAACAACTTCCGCGGCTCGTTTTTTGTTTGCGCCCTCAGCGACGGGCTTCGCTTCGACCGTTCGTGACGCCCGGGCACTCTCGGCAAATTAGCGGCAATTTGACGCCCCCAGCCCGCGGCGACGCCCCAGTCGGCGTAGACTCTGCGGCCCGTTCACGCTACCGTGGTTGCTTGCATTGCGAGCGCGCAGGGCAGTTAGTTCGCGAGCGAACGCCAGCGGCCAGACGCGACGCATCCCGGCTTCCTTCACGAGGAAGGGAGCGCCTCGATTTGACTCTCGCGACTGGCTTTCCATGCCGACCAAGCAACCTTCATTTCTGGCTCGCACGACGCTAGGGCCGCCGAATTATTTGCTAGTCGCGATGGCGACCATCTTCATGCTGGCGATGGCGCCCCTAGGCGCCTGGCTTGCCGCGCAGCGCACCTCGAACCAAGCCCACACGTGGCTCGCCGCGTCGCACGGCGTCGCCAAGCTCGATCGCGAATTCCGCGATCAGTTCGAAGCCCAACAATTCGTCCTCGTGAGTTGGGACGATTGCACCCTCGGCAAGCCGGGGAAGCTCGCCACGCTCGCGCGCAAGTTGCAGGGCGCCAATGGCGTCGTGCGGATCGAAACCGGACCGCAATGGATTGAACGACTCACCTCGGCTCCGTACGGTTGGGCCGAAGAAGGCGCCGTCGCCCGTTTGGAAGGAACGTTCGTCGGTCCGACGCAGCGCGACGAACGCGGCGCCTCGCTGGGACAAGCCTCGCGCCTCACTTGCCTCGCCGCCTACCTGACGCCAATCGCCGCTGGTGACGACGCCCAAGTCGCCGCCGTGCTCGAACAAATTCGCCGCGCCGCGGCCGAAAGCGGCGTCGAACCCGCCAGCCTGCGGATCGCCGGCCCCGCGATCGACTCGCTTCGCGTTGGCCAGGAAAGCACTTGGGCGATGCTCCGCTGGGGCGGACTCGCCGTGCTGCTTGGCTCGACGATCTGCCTCTGGCGGCTGCGCAGCTTTCAACTCGCTGCACTCGTCACGATCCCCGCGATCGCCGGCGGCGCCGCGACGCTCGCCATTGTCTACTATTCCGGAGTGTTGGAAGTCCTCAGCCTCGGCCGTTCGCTGCCGCTGCTCGGCGTCGCCGATTCCCTCGTCCTCGCCACGCCGCTGCTGACATATGCATTGACGCTCCTTGCTGGCCTGCGACTGATCTACTACTACCGCGACGCCCGCCTCGCGCACGGCGTCGACGGCGCCGCCGAACGCGCGGTCGCCGACGGTTGGCCTGCTTGGGCGATCGTCGCGCTGTTGTTCGCCGCCGTGATGGGTGCGTTCTGCTACAGCGAGCTGCTGCCGCTCCGTCGCTTCGGATTGTTCGCCGGCATGGGCGCCCTCGCCAGCGTCGGCGCCTTGCTCTCGATCATCCCCGTCTGGCTCCACCGCTTTCCGACCGACGAGCGGCAAATCCAAGCGATTGCCGGCCCGCGCCGCGACGGCTCGCTGTCGCCGCGACTTGCCTCAATCTTCGAAGCGGCCATTTCGGGCCGCGGCATGATGGCCGGCTTCGGTCTGTTGGTGTTCATGCTCGCCTTGGCTGGCGTTCGCGGCCTCGCTCCGTCGACGCAATTGCCGGTCGCCCTGGCCGATCGCTCGACGCTGGCCAGCGACTACGATTGGTTCGGCGCCCGCATTGGCCATGCCGTGCCCATGGAAGTCGTGTTGAAGATCCCTGGCCTGCGGAATCGCCGCCCCGACGAGTCGGCCGAAGCCGACGGGCAGCAGTATCGCATGACGCTCGCCGAGCAACTCTGGCTCGTCGACGAAGTCGAACAACGCATCCGCACGCTCCCGGAAATCAGCGGCACGCTCTCGGCCGCAACGTTGCAACCGGCCGCCGGCGGCCAAATCGAAGACGAAGAAATCGCCAATACAGTTCGCCAAGATTGCGACGATCTCGAACTCCTTCAAGCGGAGCAGCGAGCCGGCAGCGACGTGCGAACCGGCATGCAACTCTGGCGGATCAGCGGCCGGCTGATGGCCGCCACGCCGGGCGTGGAACTCGATTACCTCTCCTCGCGCGCCCGGCTTCGCAGCGCCGTTGCGCCAGTCGTACTCAGCTACGAACAACGCGATTGGCTCCTCCGCGAGCTTCACGAGCGCGGCGGCCAACTCCAACGGGCCAATGTCTGCGTCCTCTATCGCGGCAGCGCCGACTCCGCCGCCCCCGCCGCGAACTCGGCCGAAGCGCTGTTCGGTTCGCTGATGGCCCGCAGCGGCGTGCAGGGTGGCGCCGTCAAATACTTCAACCTCGCTCAACTGGAGCGCGGAGACGAAATCAACGCTGACGCCATCGGCCGTGCCAGCGAAACGCTGAAGTACGCCCATGCCGTCGTGCTGGCCGCGCAACCGGCCGACCTCGCCGCCGCCGGCCGCATCGCCGCCGCGACCGAGCAACTCGCCCAGGCAGGCGTCAACGTCGTCGACGTATCGAAACTTCCCGCCGTCGAAGAATCGGCGACGCAGCTCGCCGTGCAATCGGGCGGCCCCGGTCCAATCCTATTCGAAATGACCGGCGCACCAATCATCGCCGCCACGATCACCGAAGAACTCGTCGCCACGCTCGACAACGCGTCGTATTGGATCATCCCTGGCCTGATCGCCGCGATGATGTGCGTCGTGTGGCACCCGGTGGTGGGACTCGCGACGGTCGCGGCCGTAACGCTGCCGCTCGCGCTGACGCTCGGCGTCATGGGCTGGGCCGGCGTGAAGTTCGATCTCGGCATCGTCCTCGTGGCAGGACTCGGCCTCGGCACAGCATTCGACAGCGCCGTTCACTACGTTGCTTGGTATCGCCGCGGGATCGAAGCGGGCCTCTTCCGCCAGGAAGCCGCTCGCATGGCCTTCGCCCGGTGCGCTCCGGCCACGGTCGACGGCGCCCTCGCCGTCGGCATCGGCCTCACCGTGTTGGCGCTCAGCCCCGTGACGTCGCTCCACGAACTCGGCATCGCCGCGTTGGGCCTGGAAATGGCGTCGCTGTTCGCGGCCCTCGTCGTGATGCCTGCGATCATGGCGAGCCCGTTGACCGGAATGATGGGCGCCGACGCGGCTCCGGAAGACGCCGCCGTCGAGATGACGCCGGTCCGCATCGTCCTGCCGGGCGAGGGCGACGGCGAAATCCGTCCCGGCCGCACCGACGTCGCAGCCGCCGGCGTTCCCGCCCCGGCCCACCGCGGCCGTAGCGGCGCCCCCGCTGGCAACGAAACCGCGGCCGCCGACGGCCCTCATGCCACTCTGCAGGCGAAGCTGCAGCGACTGCGCCACGCCGGCGGCGAGTGAGCCGGTCGCCGCGACGACGCCCGCTAGGCGTGCCTTTCCGCCCCCTCCCGCGAAAGCGGCCCTCCCGATTGCTACACTGAGGCAACGGTCGCCCCGCGTCCGCCCATAAAAGCCACCGGCTCCGCCGGTGGACAAACCAGCGGAAGCGTCGCTATCCACGGCGGCCCGCAGCCGTCGACGATCTCGACAATCCATTCCCTTCACGCATCTCACTCAGCCTGAGCACCGCCGCAGCCCATGTCCTACCGCAACCTCATGCTGCTGCTGGCGATGCTCTTCATTTCGTACGCCTGCTACGTCCGCGCCGAGCAGAACCCCTACGCCCGCTACATCGCCGCCGGGTTTTCAGTGATCGACGAATGGGCCCTCGAAGAAGCGCCTGACCAAGAGCTCTTCAACGGCGCCATGCACGGCATGATCTCGGTGCTCCATCGCCACGGCGACCAGCACTCGGAGTTCGTCGACGCCCAACAGCAGGCGGCGTTCACCGAAGAGTTCGACCAAGAGTTCGGCGGCGTCGGCATCGTCTTGCGAATGCTCGGCAAGCCACCCGTGCCGACCGTCATCGGCCTGCCGCAGCCCGGCACCCCGGCGGCCGAAGCCGACATCCGCCTCGGCGATCGGATCGAAGCCGTCGACGGCCACTCGACCGACGGCATGCAGCTCGAACAAATTACGCAAATGGTGCGCGGCCCCGTCGACGAACCGGTGACGCTGGCGGTCCGCCGCCCCGGCGACGCCGAGCCGCACGACGTCACCGTCAATCGCGCCGTCATCATGGTTGAGTCGGTGATCGGCGACGTTCGCGGTCCCGACGGTCAGTGGAACTACCTCATCAGCAAGAACCCGCGCATCGGCTATGTGCGGATCCGCAAGTTCGGCGATAAAACGGCCGAGGAACTGGCAACGATTCTCGCCGATCTGACGCGCGACGACGACCTCGCCGGCCTGATCGTCGACGTCCGCGACGACGCCGGCGGCTCGCTCGACGCAGCGGTCGAAATCAGCGATCTCTTTCTCCGCGCGGGACGCACCATCGTTTCGACCCGCGACCGCGACGGCCGCATTCGCGATCGCTACCTCTCCACCGGCACCGGCGGCTATGCCAACGTGCCGCTCGTCGTGCTGGTCGATCGCAACAGCGCCAGCGCGAGCGAAATCGTCGCCGCCTGCCTGCAGGACTACGACCGCGCGAAGATCATCGGCGAACGTTCCTACGGCAAGGGAACCGTGCAGCGGCTGCTGCCGATCGAATCAGGGCGTAGCTTGCTGAAACTCACCTCGGCGACCTACTGGCGTCCGAGCGGGAAGAACATCCACCGCATGGAAGGGGATGAGGACGCGGCCGAGTGGGGCATCACCCCAGACCAAGGGTTTGTGATCGCGATGACGCCGGAGGAGTATGACCTCTGGAGCAACTACCGCGGTCGCCGCGATCTGGTCGGTAATAGCGCTGACGGCGTGCTGCTCGATGAACTAACCGAGCAAGACGGCAAGATCCCCGCCGACTACCGCGACGCTGCTCTGCAGCGAGCGGTGGAGTTTCTGAGCAAGCAGAAGAAGGACTAAGCCGTCCCCCTAGCCCCGGGCTCCGCCCGGTGGTCGCTCTCCACTCCGGTCGACATCGCCGCGCGTAACGCCACCCCCGGGCGGAGCCCGGGGCTAGAAGCGCAGCGCACAGCAGGCGAGAACTTTAGCGAAAATCGCCCGATTCTTTGCTATTTTCTGAATGGTGCAACAACGCCGCTTCGCAGCGCGACGCCCGCTCGCAGGTCGCCAAATCTTACGCAATCCGCGTCTCTTCCGGCCACTTGCAACCGCCGTTGAAGAAACTTCTTCCAAGCGTTTCCAAACAGATCGCGACGACAGCGAACGCCGCATCACTCGCCGCATCGCAAGTCTTTGAAACAACGCCACTTGGCCCCACTGCCGGCGCTGCGAGCATCTCTCTCGAAGCCATTGGCACGCTGAGTGCATTATGGGATGCCGTTCGAATCTTATCCGGTCTCTCTCAGTCAATAGCAATCTCATCAACGCGGCCGCGATGGATGCCGCCGCGAAAAAACGAAAAGGAAATCGTCATGGTCGCCTCTAACAAATCACGCCGAGTTGTTTGCACGATCGTCCGCGTCGCGGAAGAACCGCAAATCGATTCGAGCCGTTACATTCGGAAGCCGAGCACGCTTGTACCTTGGGCCGACCCGTACATCGCCGGATTGGTTCGCCGTCTCCAGAGCGAAGTTCGCATGGAACGGGCCGAAGCCGCTGAACGCGGCGAAGCGGTGGACATGTTCGACGATCGCGGCGCCGTCGCGTGGCTCGCCCAGTCGGCCGTCGCCGACCTCGACCCGCCCGCCCCGTTCGGCGAAGAAGAATGGCAATGGAGCGAAACGCCCCGTTGGTCGTTCGAAGACGAACCGGCCGCCGAGTAGTTAACCGTCAACCGATCACCGCCCCAACCACTTACTCACAATCTCACTCTGTCGCGAAAGGATTCGCCCGATGCTCACCTTCCTCGCCGCCTACCTGGCGCACACGATCCACCGCTCGCTCAAGCAGTCGCGGCAGCTTCAGCCGCAGCCGTTGCCAGTCCCCGTAACTCGGCAGCGATAAAAAACGAGCCGGTGATGCAGAGCAACTGGTCGGGTTTCGTCCACTCGAGCGCCTGCCGCCACGCATCAATCGGCAAGCGACACGCCTTCACATGCTGGTCGTCGGCCGGCAGCCCCAAACGTTCCTTCTCTTCCCGCAACCACTGAGCAATTTGTTCCACCGGAATCGCCCGCGGATTCTCCTGATATTCCGTCGCGATGATCCGCTGAAAGTAAGGCGCTAAGATCCGCACCATACCCG